>JAWXCM010000246.1:0-18323 GCA_034408745.1 Bryobacteraceae bacterium | reverse complement strand
GTACAGTCGTCAATCAGGGCGTCGCGGATGGCGGCCATACCCCCCACTTTGGCGAGCGCTTCGGGTCGAATCAGCACGCAGCCTCCAGCCGCCCCGGCCGTGCGTCGATTCGGGTCGGCGGTCCAGGCGGGCGGGTAGATCTGGAAAAAGAAGAACACGAAGGCCGGAATGAGCAGGCGCTCCGCTGTCGATTCGCAACGCAGGCGGACCATCACCGAGACCAGATCTCGCGACTCGGCCTCGGCTTTAGCGGTGAGGCTGGCGATGCTGTCGGGCGCGTGGACGATGTCGGCGTCGGTGAACAGAAGGAAGTCGGGGCTGGAGGCGAGGGCGCGGTCGATGCCCTGGCTGAGGGCCCAGAGCTTGCCGGTCCAGCCGGGAGCAAGGGGGAGTCCGTGTACGACGGTGGCTCCGGCCTGCGCGGCGATCTGCGCGGTATCGTCCGAGCTGTTGTCGTCGACCACGATCACCTCGGCCGCCTGGTGCCTGAGCGATTCGACGGTGAGGCCGATGGTGGGCGCTTCGTCGCGCGCGGGGATGACGGCAACGGTCAGGTACTTACGTGTGGGGCGGGCGGAGGGCAGAACGGCGGGCCGGGCTCGCCAGAACATGCCGTTGCCAATGGCGAGGTAGACCCATCCGGCGGCGGCCATCGAAGCGACGGCTTCGAGAGCTGCTACCACGCCGAAGCGACCCGTCCGCCATAGGGGTCGGCGCCAGCCTCGATTACTCCGTTCGGCAGGACGCGGATGGCGACGGGATTGGCTCCGCTGTTCCAGCGCGAGCGGTGGCTGGTGCGGTGCCCGCGCGCGGTGAGTTCGGTGTAGACCGAGGGCGGAATGCGCTCGTCCAGCAGCAGGTCGCCGGGGTTCATGGCGTGGTTGTCAAAGCTGGAGACCAGGTGGCGCGTCTGGAAGCGCGGGACCTCAATGGCGCGCTGTGCGTCCATGCCGAACTCCACCACATTGAGCAGGATCTGGATGAGAGCCTGATCCTGGTTGTCACCGCCAGGTGTCGCGATGGTTAGGAATGGCTTGCCCTCATGCGTGATGAGAACGGGGCTGAGCGTGACTCGGGGCCGCTTGCCTGGGGCGAGTTCGTTGGGATGGCCGGGGATGAGCAGGAAGCTCTGGGCTCGCTGCGTGAGCGGGATTCCGGTGTCTCCGGCGATAACGGGGGGCAGCCAGGCGCCCGACGGCGCGGCGGAGAACATCATGCCGTCCTTATCGATGACGTTGATGCCGGTGGTGTCGCGGGCCATCAGCTTGTCGTCAATTTTGAGACGCGCGATTTCCATGTTGGCCGGGTGCATGGGGCCTTTGGAGCCGGCCGCGCCGGGGCGGAAATCGTAGGAGGCGCGAGCGCCAATCAGCGGCCGGCGAGAGGCGGCGTAGGCGTCGGAGAGCAGTTCCGTCATCGGGACCTTGACCATGCGCGGGTCGCCGTAATAAGCGTCGCGGTCGGCGTAGGCGAGCTTGAGTGCCTCCACAATCTGGTGTATGTACTCAGGGGAGTTGTGGCCGAGGCTGTGGAGCGGCAGCCCTTTCAGGATGTTGAGGGCCTGCAGCATTACCGGACCCTGGCTCCAGAAGCCGGGCTTGCAGACGCGATAGCCGCGGTAGTCCACGCAGGTGGCTTCTTCGGGCGTGACGCGGAAGGCGGCCATGTCTTCATAGCGGAGCAGGCCGTCGCTGCGGCGGACGAAGGCGTCGATTTTACGGGCGATCTCACCGCGGTAGAAGAGGTCGCGGACGGCGTCGATGGCGGCGATCCGGCTTCCATTCGCGGCGAGGACGGATTTCTCGGCGGCGATCATCGACTGGAGCGTGCGGGTGAGGTCGGGGCGCTCCCAGATCTCGCCGGGCATGAGGGGCCGGCCATCGGGGTAGAAGTGGGCTTTCGAGGTTGGCCAGAGTTCGAAGAAGCGGGCGTAAACGGCGATGGAACCAGCGCGCTGTTCGTCGAGGGCAACCGCCTGCGCCATTTCGAGCGAAGGCTGAATCACTTCGGCGAAGGACATGCTGCCGTACTCGCGGAGGGCCACGAGGCAGGCTTCGACAGTGCCGGGAACCAGCGCGGGCATCAGCCCTGTGACCGGGATCATGCCCTTGAGGCCGCCTGGGTCGACCTGCTGGATTTCTCCGGCGAGGAGGCGCCGGGTGCGGAACAACTCGGCGGTCGCGAGTTTCGGCATAGTGCCAATACCGGCCAGCGACATCACCGTGCCATCTTTGGTGCGGATCAGGATGGGCGCTTCGCCCCCCATGCCCACGTGGCCGACTTCGAACACGGCGGCGCCGAAGACGGCAGCGACGCCCGCGTCGACCGCATTGCCGCCTTTGTGGAGCATACGCATGCCGGCTTCAGCGGAGGGGTCGCTACCGGCGGAAACGGCTCCGCGCAGACCTCGGACGGCGGTACGGAGGGTGCGTTCGCGGTCGCGCTGTTGTTCGCGCTCACGGGCCCGCTCTTCGCGCTGCGCCTGGGTGAGCGGGGTTTGCTGGGAGAGGGTGGGGGGCTGCTGCGGCAGGAGGCGCGCAGCGGTGATGATGAGACCTGCAGAGCAGGTGCAGAGGACGAGAAGGAGGCGGCTCCGCTGCATGTAGTCATGATAGTGGGTATGAGTGGCGACACGCAGAAAGGCGACGAGAAGCAGAAGGAACAGGCGCTGGCGGAGGAGCCGAATGAGCTGCGGATTATTACTGAAACATTCCCGGCGATGCGGCGACGACGGCGAACGTTATCGGTCTGTCCCTTCGAGCAGAAATTCTACGGAATAGGTACACGCAGCGGGGAAATCTTCTTCGATTATCCCGGTCTCCACGCTGGCAAAAGTCACCGCGGTATCCCAGGCGTCGGCGATCAGTTCGTCGAGCTGCGACCGCAGACTGGGGTTCTGGTGCAGCGGACGATTGACCCGCTTTCGCTGTTCCCTGACCGTGGCGTCCCAGTTCCGGGTATGCTTGCCGGGCTGGTATTCGCACTTCAGCAAGTGCTGGATCAGCACCGCGAGCCGGTTCGCCAGGTTGTTCCGTTCCGCACGTCCCAACGTTTCCAGCTCCGCTGCAATATGCTCGGCATCGACAGACTCACCCGCGCGTAACCTTCGGGCCTGCTCGAAAGCCCATGCCTGCAGGTCGCGTTCGTGGCTTGTTCCGGTCATCGACGCCGCTGCCTCACGAATTAACATAGGGCACCCGGTGTGATGTCGCGGGTAATTACTGACGGTTGGAGCATGGCGGCCTTGAGAGACCGCCGCAGCTCTGGGGAGCTGCCCCCCACAATGTCAAGTTTTACCTGGGCCAGAACACCGCAGTTCGTCGACATCGTCGCGAGGGTCCTGAAGAGAAGCGCGGCTTCGCGGTTGTCGATGAGGGTTCGGCTGAGCGTTGACGCGCCACTCGCGCCAGTCCTCCGGGATGTTTTCGAGGTGGCCATATTTGGCGAGCACCGCGGCGCTCGACTTTGCGCCCCAGCCGGGAAGGCCGGGGTAGCCGTCGGCGGCGTCGCCCACCAGGGCCAGGTAGTCGGGAATGGACTTCGGTCCGACGCCGAACTTTTCGATCACTCCAGCTTCGTCGCGGATGGCGCGTTTGCGCCGGTCGAGCTGGACAATGCGCGTGCCTTCGACACACTGCGAGAGGTCCTTGTCCGGCGTGCAGATGACCACCTGCTCCACGCGCGGGTCACGGGCAGCGAGCGGCTCGAACTGCTCGCGGAGTTTGGGGTCGATGCCTTCTCCGGTTTTATACATCGGCCACAGGTCGTTGCGGAAACTCTCGATGACATGGTCCGTGGCGACGGCTACGGGCGTGGCGAAAAAGTGACGGAATAACTCGTAGGTTCCGTCGACCAGGTGAACCTTCATGCTTCGGCCTGCGCGCCATCCCAGCGGCCACGCTCACGCAGTCTACTTACTTCGTCCCTGGCCATTTGCTGGAGCTTTACGATGTCGACCTTGGCGGTGCGGTTCAGGGGCATGGAGCCAGGCTCGAGGATTACGTAGTGCAGCGGCCGCATGTACGACGTGAGTGAGCGGGAGTGCTTCCTCAGCTCCGCTTCCGTTACCTCCGTGCCCGGGCGCTTTTCGACGAACGCGAGGATACCCTCGCTCCAGATGTGGTGTTCGTGCCCGACCACTCCCGCACTGGCTACCTGCGGCAGAAGGCTGATGTGGTTCTCAATGTCGCCGGGGAAGACCTGGTTCCCGGCGGGCTTCAGCACCCACTTTGCGCGCCCGGCGAAGTGCAGGCCGCTGGCGTCGACAAAGCCCATGTCGCCGGTGTACAGCCAGCCGTCTGTGGAGATGGCTCGCGCGGTTGCGGCAGGGTCGCCGACATAGCCGAGGAACGTCTGAGGGCCACGAAAGCAGACGTGGCCGATCTCGCCTGCCGCCACTTCTTCGCCCGCTGCGCCGTGGCCCGACATCTCACGGCGAATCGACATGGGATACAAGGGCGTCGCGTGGCCGATGCTCCGGGCCACGCTTTCGAAGTCGCCGGTGAGGTCGGTGTAGGTGCAGAAGCCCGAGGCCTCCGTCAGCCCGAGCCCGGTGCCGATCGACGGCGCCATGCGTAGCATGCTTTCGAGGAACGCGCGAGGCACGGACTGCCCGCCATAGACCGCTCCGCGCACGCTCGTCAGATCGCGGCGCGCATAGCCGTCGGTGCGCCACTCCATCTGGAACATGGCCGGGATCTGACCGATGAGGGTGACGCCGTGCCGCTCCACCGCATCGAGGGATTTGATGGCGTCGAAGATTTCCAGCGTCACGGCCGTGCCGCCCATGTAGAGAGAAGTCAGCAGGAGTTCCGCCTGACCGCCGACGTGCGATGCGGGGAGGTTGCAGAGGACTCGCTGACCTGGACCGAAATCGAAGGCAGAGCCGAGACACAGGTTCTGACACGTGATGCCGACGTGCGACAGCAGCGCGGGTTTGGGCGACCCGGTGGAACCGGTGGTGAATATCACCTGCGCTCCGTCGGTCTCCTCAATACCGCCGGGGATGGGGCCGGGCGTGGCTCGGGCCATGATGGCGGCGAAGGCGTTCGGGAATTCGATAAGGTGCTCGACGGAAGGGCAGCTTTGCCGGACTGGGTCGGCGAGCGCGGCGAAGCTGTCGAGATAGATGTACGCTTTCGCCTGGATGAGCCCGATGCAGCGCAGGACTTCGGCAGGGCTGAGTCGCAAGTCGAGCGGCGCGTGGACCACGCCGAGCCGGAAGCAGGCGTATTCGAGGATGATGTGTTCGTTCAGCAGCGGCAGCGAGGTGGCCAGGAAGTCGCCTTTGCGCAGGCCCATGCGATGCAGCTCGGCCGCAAGAGCAAGCGATGCTTCGCGGAGCTGGCTCCACGTCATCTGCGTGCCGCGCGTGGCGTTGATCAGCGCCAGATCGGCTGGGCGCTGGGCGGCATGGCGGTCGAGAGCTTCGTGGATGAGGTGGGGAAGCTGGGCAAAGAGCTCGGGAGTGACAGTCGGGGGCATCTCACGGTTAGTTTAACCGGGCTCGCATGCGAATTAGTCCATGAGGGCAGAATGGCATACAGGCCTATTGCGAGTTATGGCGTTGTAGGGAACATGCACTCGATTGCACTGGTGGGCATGTGTGGGTCGATCGACTGGCTGTGTCTGCCGCGCTTCGATTCTCCCAGTGTGTTCGGGCGGATCCTGGACGACGTGAAAGGCGGGTTCTTCTCGCTTCATCCGGCTGGCGACTGCTCAGAGCGCCAGATGTACCTGCCTGGCACAAACGTGCTGGTGACGCGCTTCCTGAGCACGGAAGGAATCGCCGAGGTGGTGGACTTCATGCCCGTCGGCGGCACGCAGCGGCAGTTGATTCGAATCGCGCGAGCGGTGCGGCAGACGGTGCGATTTCGCATGGAGTGCAGACCGGCGTTCGACTATGCGCGCGCCGGACACACGGCCCGCGCCGTAGATGGCGGCGTGGTGTTTGAGAGTACCGCCGGCTCACTGGCGTTGCTGAGCAATGCGGCGATTCGAATCGATGACGAAGGCGGCGGGGTGGCGGAGTTCGTGTTGCAGCCTGGTGAGAGCGTCACGTTCGCATTGCAGGAGGATCATCGGCAGCCATTCGACGGCGACAGGCTTCAAACCGAGACCGTGAGGTACTGGCGCAGCTGGCTCTCGCACTGCAGGTACCAGGGGCGGTGGAGGGAGATGGTGCAGCGTTCGGCACTGGTGCTGAAGCTGCTGACCTATCAGCCGACCGGCGCCGTAGTGGCGGCTGCGACCACGAGCCTGCCGGAGTCGATTGGCGGCGTGCGGAACTGGGATTACCGCTACACCTGGGTTCGCGATGCGGCATTTACGGTGTATGCGCTGATGCGGCTCGGGTACACGGAAGAGGCCGAGGCGTTCACGCATTTCATGCACCAGCGGGCGCTGGAGCAGGAGCCGGAGAACGGGCCGCTGAATGTGATGTACGGAATCGACGGGCGGCACGAGTTGAATGAGGTGTCGCTGGATCATCTGGACGGCTACATGGGCTCGAAGCCGGTGCGC
Organism: Bryobacteraceae bacterium; assembly: GCA_034408745.1. Lineage (GTDB taxonomy): Bacteria > Acidobacteriota > Terriglobia > Bryobacterales > Bryobacteraceae > JAWXCM01. The sequence goes on along the minus strand of JAWXCM010000246.1, from coordinate 11,801 downwards.
GCAGGGAATGGCGCGTGGCAGCACCTGCAGCTCGACGTGTATGGCGAGTTGATGGACTCCATTTATCTGCACGACAAGTACGGGACGCGCATATCGTGGGATGTGTGGCTGCAGGTGGAGCGGATGTTGGACTGGGTGAGCCACAACTGGTCGCGGCCCGATCAGAGCATCTGGGAGGTTCGCGGCGGCGCGCAGCACTTCACGTATTCAAAGCTGCAGTGCTGGGTGGCGCTGGACCGCGGGTTGCGACTGGCGGCGAAGCGATCCCTGCCGATCAACGGGAAGCGCTGGGCCGCGGAGCGCGACAACATTTACCGGTCGATTATGACGGAGGCGTGGAATCCGAATATCGGCGCATTTGCGCAATACTTCGGGTCCGACGCGGTGGACGCGAGCGTGCTGCTGATGCCACTGGTTCTGTTTTTGGGGCCGAAGGATCCGAGGATGGTGTCGACGGTGGACCGTGTGATGAAGGACTTGACTGCCGACGCGCTGGTGTATCGGTACCGGATCGGCGATGCGGCTCCGGACGGCCTGCCGGGGAATGAAGGGACGTTCAGCATTTGTTCGTTCTGGCTGGTGGAGGCGCTGACGCGGGCGGGTCGGCTGGAGGAAGCGCAGATGCTGTTTGAGAAGATGCTGACCTATGCCAACCACGTGGGTCTGTACTCGGAGCAGATCGGTGCGGCGGGCGAGGCGCTCGGGAATTTCCCGCAGGCGTTTACGCACCTGGGATTAATTGGCGCCGCATTTAATTTGAATCGGGCGCTGGATGGGGGAAGTGTGCAGTCCTGATGATTGGCAGCTTTTGCCAACCCTTGCGCCAGCAATGGACCTGCAGACCCGCCCATGCCCACTCGCAATGTAAATCTCACCGAGCACTTTGGCAAGTTCGTGCAAAAGCGCGTCGCCTCGGGTAGGTTTGGGAATGCGAGTGAGGTGGTTCGGGAGGCGTCGGCAGCCTGCGTCGAGAGGCCGCAAGCAGAAGAGCTTCCGTGCAGCGGCGTGCCAGGGAGTAAGTCCTTCAAGGTCGCCCCTGCTTCGGAAGCCCGCACCGATATTCTCCATACAATGCCAGGGAACTACGCGCTCCGCAAGCCCACGACCGCCACCAACTCGTTCAGGTACTTGCGAGTATTTTCGACCTCGGAAGTCATCGCCGAGGCTCCGTCGACCGTCTGTTGCGCATTTGCCACGGTGCGTTGGGTGAGGGACTCAATCCGTGTGATCGCCTGGCTAATCTGGGCGATCCCCCGCGCCTGTTCGTCGCTGCTGGAGGCAATCTGGCTGACGATTCGGGTTCCGTTGCCGATGGTTGCCGAAACCTCCTGGAAAGCGACGTGCGCGTTCCCGGCCAACTCGACTCCCCTGGACACGTCGCCCAGCGTTCGTTCGATGATGGAGCCGCTATTGCGCGCCGCCTCGGCCGCGCGGTGAGCCAGCGAACGCACCTCGTCGGCCACCACGCTGAAGCCTGCGCCGGCGTGGCCTGCCCGTGCCGCCTCCACCGCCGCGTTCAAGGCGAGGATGTTGGTGTGGAAGGCGATTTCGTCGATGTCCTTGAGCACGGCCGCCACCTGGTTGCTGGACTTGGAGATCAGGTTCATGGACGAGGTCAGGTCGTTCATGGCATGCGCGGTGTGCTCCACCGTCTGGAGGGCGGCCTGCATCAGGCGGTCGGCTTCTCCGGCCCGGTCGGCATTCTGGCGGGTGGTGACGGAGATCTCTTCCAGCGAAGCGGAAGTCTCTTCGATACATGCAGCCTGCTCTTGCGCGTTGTTCGAAACCTCGGTCCCGGACTGGGCCATTTGCTCAGCGGCGCGCGCGGCTTCGTTGGCGGAATCCTGTACGCCACCGATCACCCGAATCACCGGCCCGGTGATGGAGCGCCGGATGGTCAGGTGGACGATCGTACCCGCCAGAATCAGGGTGACGAAAAACACGGCGAGGCCCAACGAGCCCTGGCTTGCCGAGCGCACTGCCATGGTGCTCAATTGTCGATGCAGATCGGCGGCCAACTGTTCTTTGGTTTGGGCCAGAGCCGCCCTGGCCTGGTCGGTTCGCCCAGCCAGGGTGCGCATCTGGTCCTGGGTGGCCGGGGTCATGCCGCCTCCCAGAACGGCTCGATAGACGCTCTGCGCGTCGGCCAGCAGCTGGTCGAGGGAGGAAGCGAGTTTAGATGCCTGGGCGGAACGTCCGGCGGAGAGTTCGGGAATGGAGGCGACGGCTTTGAGCGCTGCGACGGCCAGCCGCCCGTCCTCCGCGGCACGGTCCAGGCCCCCGGCGTCCTGGGTGACGACAGCGTCGCCGAAGCCCTTAACCATGCGCTGAAACGCTCCTTCCGCCTCATGGCCGCGCTGCGCCGCCGGGAAAAGTGCCGTGGACGTGGTCCGCAACGACGTGCGGGCCTCGCGGCCCTGAACCTGGCTCAAGGCCGTGGAGAATACGTATCCGAGGATGAAGATGCCGACGCTGAGCCAGATCCTGGCCGTGATGTTGAGACGATGCATGTGCGCCCCCGGACTACCTGACTTCCAGAATTTTGACACCGGCCGTGCTGGCAGCACCGCTGACGTACCCGATCGCGCCCTTGGTTTTGGCGACGTAGGCGACCACTTCGGCGTCGGCGCCAAGGGTTTTGGGCATGGAAGCTTTCCCGGTGAAGACGAGACTGCGATAGTAGGTCTGCAAGGCGGCATCGGTTTTGCCGAGATACTCCTTCACGAAGGCTTCGTGAACCGGCCCGCCCTTTTCCAGCACGGGTTGGACGTGGCTGCCGTCGCTGAGGGAGGTTTTGGTCGCCAGGAACACGCCTTTGAGTTCGTCGGCGGAGACGGAGGACGCGCCCACGCTGGGGTTGGCAATCACTTTGATGTCGGCCGCGCGGACCGGGCCCGCTGCGAGCGCGAATGCCGCCGCGGTGAGTACGAGGAATTGTAGATATCTCATGGAGTTTCTCCTTGTTATCGATCGCTCGTCTTCCAGGGCCTCACAGGTGGAAGCCCAACCGCATCACGAGCATTTTCATTTGCGGCGCCAGCCCGTTCGGATTGGGAGCCGCGTAGAATCCGCGATTCAGGCCGCTGTTAATCATGGCTCCGTCCGTGAAATGCCCCTCCACTTTGAGGTGGAGATAGCTCTTCAGGTCGAAGCGCGCCGTGACGGCTTGATCGAAGATGTGATTGCGCGGATCGCCGTGATTCAGATGCCAGTTCAGGACGAAGCGCGAATGGTAGGTGCCCACTTCCAGCCACTTCGCCAGCCGGTATGAAGCCGAGACGTATCCCTGGCGCGAGTTCCGGATGGATGGCGCGGCCATCGAGCCGTTCGCGGAATTATATAAAGTGTCGCGATTCTCTTTGCGGTATTCCCCATTGAGGGCCAGGTTGCCCACCGTGTATTGGATATAGAATGCGTTCAGCCTGTTGACCAGGGTGCGATTGACGTAAGGGGAGCGGTTGCTGAGATAGTAGCCCTTCGTGGTGGTATCCAATTGCATGTACGAGGCGCCCAGCAACAACCCCTTGAGCGGGGTATTCCATCGCAAGTCCGCGCCGAAGACCGGCCCGCCGTACGACTCGATTTTCTTCCCGATGGCCGCGACGTACACTGGTCCCTGGGGAGTGGTCACCAGGCTGGACGTGGAGAGCCCGTACACGAAACCGCCCTCCATGTCGCTGGGTCGCTTTCCCCCGTACACTGTGTAGGCCAAACCACCGAGCCTCTTCAGGGAAAGGCTTCCGTAAAGGTCGATGCCCAGGTGCGCAATCGTGTCGCCCCGCGCATCGATGGAATACACCGACGTCGGGAGCAGCGCCCAGGTGTGAAGGAACTCCAGGTCTTGCGTATCGTTGAACAGACCAACCACGGTCTTTACCTTTCCGCCGCGGAAACCCAGCCAGTCCCGGAACCGGTAATCCAGGCTCGCCCAGTCCAATTCCGGGCTCCAGTTGCCGATTTTTCCGACATTCCGGGTGTACAGTTGAGCGCCGATGCGGAGCTTGTCCGTCAATTGCGTGGAGACGTTGGCGCCCATGTCGGAAAACGCGAAGCTGCCACTGGTGGTCTTCATCGTCAGGTAGTTGTTGTCGTTCGAATATATAAACCCCTGCGATCCAAAGCTGTGGACCTGGACATTCCGCCCGGCCAGCTTGAAATCGAATTGCGCATGCAGAAGGCCGGGCGCCACGGACAGGGTGGCAGCGAGAATAAACGTTTTTGCGTGCATGATGCTCCTGGATCTTGATGCAACACTTATCCTGGGCAGTGATAGTTTCAAACAGGGCGCCTGGCGTCACGCAGGCGACCCGGAGGCATCAGGGCGGGAACAAACCCCGCCAACAATCTGATAGTGTTGGCCCGCGGGCTTTTTCTCATGAGAATTCCTGGCGAATCGACACTGTTACAACATGGAACAGGTGCAGTGGAGTGGAGCCTCATCACATTTGGCGCTCGCGCGGCACTGCGGTATGACCAACTTGTCGCGCAGGCTCTTTACGACATCGGGACAGATCCAGATCATCTGCGCTTCAGCAAGCTTAGCGGCGGCGGTCGCAAGGCACTGGTTCGACAGCCCAGGCATTTGTTCATCTGCCGTTCAGGTCCTCCGATTCGTGCACGACTCCCGCGACCTTGAGCAGATGGCATCGCCTGACGACGTGGCTTAAGGGCCAGTCATTTGCGCGAGCCGGTCAGCAGCAGCAGGATGGTCTGGTACTGGGAGATGTTGACGTCGAGGTCGGGCGTCCTGTCGATGCTGGAGTTCTTGTGAGCTACCACCAGGTCCAGTGCCGGGATGGACGGTGATGTACTGCCCGTCGGTTCGCATGGCCGTGTAGCTCCCGGTGAAGGTGCTCCAGGTGGCTGACGAGGAACCGAGAGGCTCGTCCCATACTTACCACATTACGCCGTAGCCCCACTTTACGGAGCCGCGCGCGAACTCCCGGCGCAGGGCGGCGGGCCATAATTCGGCGGTGGAAGTTCGAAGCGTGGTCAGGTACTCATTCCAGTTTTTCGGCATCAGCTGAGCCCCGTTCCACTTCCCCGCCCTCGCCATCAGAAGACCGATTCGCGCCATGTCGCGCGTGGACAAATACATGGCATATTCCGGAACGCGACATCAGCAGGTCCTGGAGGGTGGCGTACTGCTCGGGTCCAGTGAACGGCGTCATGTCGTCGAGGCCCAGTTCCTTCACGCTGGCGTGCAGCACGCGCGACTCCGTTGCGATGTACTTACCGAAGAGCATGCCGAGAATGCTCTTGCGCACCGAGGCGAGCTTGCTGGTCTCTGACACGTTTCCGTACTCGAACAGGACTCGGCCTCCGGTTACGGCCATCATGCCGGTGGTGTTCTGCGTCTTTAGCCAGGCACGGAGGATCTCCAGCCTCTCCGATGAATAGCCGACAGCTTCGGGGCTCGACACCTTTTCCCAGGTCGCGCCGGGGAAGGTGGAGCCGGGCGGGAAGGAGTACTCGGACGGCGTGAGGAACACGTCCTGACCGAGTGCCGCGGAGGCGAGAAGTACCAGCAGCGGGAATTTAGAGCGTAAGTCCACCATCCACAGAGATTACCTGACCTGTGATGTAGTTGTCCGGTTCGAGGAGAAAGCGGACGGCGCGGGCGACGTCGGCGGGATAGCCATAGCGGGGGATGATGTCTTCGTCAAGGTAGCGCCGGTATTTTCCGGCCGCGATACTCGCCTCGGCCATGCCTGCCTGATTCACTCCGGGGCAGACGATGTTGACGCGGATGTTGGTCCGGCCCCGATTCTCCTTCGCGAGGATGAGGCCCGCGTGGATCAGCGCCGCTTTCTGCGCGGCGTAGGCGGTGGAATTTGGGAAAACCGCCGAGGCCTGCATGGTGGAGATCAGGACGATGGCTCCGGGTGTCGAAGTGGCGCGCATTCGCGACGCGGCTTCGCGGGCCAGCAGAATGGGGCCGAGATAGTTCACATCGTGCGACAGCCGGTATGCCTCTTCGCTGTCGCCGCGCGCGGGCGTGCCGGTGAACACAGCCAGTCCGTAGAGCGCGGGAGCCGCGTCCAGCAGCCGCGCACGGTCCGAAGCGCTGAGCAGGTCGGCCTGAACGGGCGTGGCGGCGTCGGCTGGCGAGACGGCGTTGGTACGGTAGCTGAAGACGACGCGGCAGTCGGTGGACAGCAGCCTTACGGCGGCGCTGCCGAGCCCTCCGCTGCCACCGGCGATGACCACCTCACGCATCGGCGGTGGTCTCCTCCGGCCGAAGCGCGATGTAGCCGCTGGCCACGATGATTAGGAACATGGTAAGCACTTCGGAATCCCCGAGATTGTGCTCGAAGAAGCCTTCCACCAGCAGGCCGAGTATGGCGGCGATGGCGCCGTGGAGGATGGCTTTGTTGCGGCCGCGGGCGCCGCGAAGAAAATCGGTAAGCACTTTGCCGATCAGCCAGAGAAACGCGAGCAGTGTTGGGATGCCGCGTTCAGCGCCGTACTGCAGGTAAACGTTGTGAAGGTGGCCGTAGAAGCCATCGGGCAGCGGGCGAGGGATGTCGGCGGGCAGGTACTTTTCGAACTCGCGCCCTGGCATCTCAGGTCCGAGGCCGAACCACGGGTGCGCCTGGATCATCGCGATGCCAGTCCGCCGGGTAATGTTCCGATGCTCATTGGAATCCGTGTTGCCATGCGGTTTGTAAACCGAGGTGACGCGCTGCTGCATGGACTCGGGCGCAGCGAAGAACAGCACCGCCGCGGCGACCGGAACGGCGAGCAGCAGTTTGGGACGCCAGGCACCGATCAGATAACAGACCCCGACCGCGGTGCCGATCCACACGCTGCGCGTCCAGGCAATCAGGACAGAGGCGCCGATGATGGCGACCGCTCCCCACCACAACGGACGGCGCCCGCGAATTGCGCCGAAGAGCAAGAGTGAGGCCAGCAGCAGTCCAGCCATCATCTGCTCGGCGCTGAATGTCATCCAGTGGCTCATAAAGCCTGTGGCCCTTCGAGCCACGTAGGTCAGATAGAAATCCTCACCGCTGGCAAGCGCGGCGGCTCGCTTCTGGAAGAACTGCACGAACGCCCAGAGGCCGCTGGCGGTGGCCAGCACGCCCCACGACGCGAAGATCGTTCGCACCTGCGCGGCGCCGGGGATGGCCGTGTAGAGGACAGGCAGCATGAACCACACGTAGAATTTCTTCACCTGCGGCAGACCGGCGCGAGGGTCGGGAGAGAGCGCGAGTGCGAGGACAGTGCCCGCGAAGAACAACGCCAGTGGCAGGACTATGGGTGGGAATCGCAGACCGCGGCGCGAGACGAGCAGGGTGAAGAGCGCGGCCCCCAGCAGGATCTGGCAGACCGCGTTCGAAAACAGCACCGATACAGCCGCGCCGGTGGCGAGCCACAGAGCGGCGCGGCTGAGGGTGTCGGACTGGGAGGTGGTCAAACCACCAAGTTTAGCCGACCAGCTTCGCCGTGATTTGTGCCACGTGACGCCCCTGAAAACGGGCCAGCGTCAGTTCGTTCTCGCTCGGCTGGCGCGAACCGTCCTTGTCTGCAAGCGTCGCGGCTCCATAGGGCGAGCCGCCACTGATCTCACTCATCACTGTCAAACCCGGCGCGGAATACGGCAGGCCAACAAGGATCATGCCATGGTGCAGCAGCACGGTATGGAAGCTGGTGATGGTCGTTTCCTGGCCGCCATGCTGCGTGGCTGTGGATGTGAACACGCTGCCCACTTTGCCGATGAGAGCGCCTTTGGCCCAGAGGTGGCCCGTCTGGTCGAGGAAGTTCTTCATCTGCGCGGCCATGTTGCCGAAGCGCGTCGGGGTGCCGAAGATGATGCCGTCGGCCTCCAGCAGGGTTTCCGGCGTCGCCACCGGGATATGGGCAAACTGTGCGCGCGCGGCGCTGGCGCCCGTGCGTTCCAGCGCTGCATCCGGGATCAGTTCCGGGACCTGGTACAACGCGACTTCGGCGCCTGGAACTTCACGGACGCCCTCGGCGATGGCGTTGGCCATTTTCCAGACATGGCCGTACGTGCTGTAGAAGATAACCTGAATTTTCATACTGGGCAGTAGATGCGAATCGCCAGCCAGGTGCTTCAGCGGCTTTTAAAGGAGATGCCCCATCTTCTCTTTTTTGGTGCGGAGGTAGTCTTCCGTGGTTGCCGACGGCGGCACAATGGCCGGAACGCGTTCCACTACCTGAATGCCAGCACGTTCCAGAGCGTTGATCTTGTCCGGATTGTTAGACATCAGACGTACGGCGGGCACGTCGAAATAGTGGAGGATGGACCCGGGCAGTTCGTAGTGTCGCAGATCGGGTTCAAACCCCAGCCGCACGTTGGCCTCGATGGTGTCGGCGCCGTGGTCCTGCAGTTCGTAGGCGCGGAGCTTGTTCATCAGCCCGATTCCGCGTCCTTCCTGATGCTCATAGATGAGCATGCCGCGACCTTCCTCGCCGATGGCATAAAGCGCCAGCTCCAGCTGGGCCCGGCAATCGCACCGCAGGCTGTGGAACACGTCGCCGGTGAGACACTCGGAGTGGATTCGGACCAGAGGAGCGTCGCCGGAGGACAGGTCGCCCATGCGCAGAACTACCGCTTCTTCCACCCCTGTGGGATAGTGGCCTTCAAAGCCGAAGATGCGAAATTGTCCAAAGCGGCTCGGGAAATTCGCCTCGGCGACTTTCTTAAGCTGCAGCGTTGTGCTGGAAGGCATGAGGGAAGGCAATGAAGCTAATCTCATTATAAGTCGATGCTCGAACAACATCTGGTGATTCCGTTAGTCAAGTTGGCGGTAGCGGCGTCGCTGGCGAGCATTCTCGTCCGCATCGGGGTTTTGCGCAGGGCTTTGATGCGCGACGAGCGGACTTTGCTGCAGCGCGTGCACTTCGCTCTCGGGTTCTCGGCAATCTTTGGCGCGGGCGTGGCGACGCGCATCGTTACCGGGGTTTACCAGGCGGTCGACCTGGGGCTGGAAGGCAGTCTGCTGGCCGGGATTCTGGGAGGCTACGTCACCGGCCTGATTTCGGGGGTTCTGATTTCGATTCCGGCGATGATCAACCACGAGTACCTGTCGATGCCGCTGTTTGCCGCGGTGGGCGTGCTCGGCGGACTGCTGCGGGATCTGGCTCCGGAGGCCGAAGAGATCTGGCGATTCTCTCCGATGCTGGACCGGGTGTTTCGTCCAGGAGCGGACAAACCGACCCGAGCCTTTCACGTGATGTTTTTCGCCACGATTCTGTTCGCCGAAGCGCTGCGCTGGGTGGGACTGCAGTTGTTTGAAAACGGCACCTTCGCCCTGTACAACCCGCATCAGCCGACCATGGGCATTGTGACCGCGGCGGCGCTGACGGCGGTCTTCACCGTCACGCTGCCGCTAAAGATCTGGAATAACGCCAGGACGGAGGAGAAACTGGAGTCGCAGCAGAGGCTGCTGAACGAGGCCCGGCTGGCGGCCCTGACCCGCCAGATCAATCCCATTTTCTTTTTAATACACTGAATTCCATAACGTCCTTGATTCGGACAGACCCGGAGCAGGCCCGTGGCGTTATCTACAAGCTGTCAAATATCCTGCGGCGGCTGTTACGGAACAACGAGAACCTGAATCCACTTCGCGAGGAACTGCAGTTCATTGACGACTACATGGGCATTGAGCTGGTGCGCTTTGGGGAGAAGTTGCGGTTTGTCAAGGAAATACAGCCGGAGACGCTGGACCGCATGATCCCGAGCATGGTACTGCAGCCACTTGTCGAGAACAGCATCAAACATGGACTGGGCTCGCGCATTGAGGGTGGAACCATTCGTTTGCGGAGCCGTTTGGAAAGTGGACGGTTGCATTTGTTGATCGAGGATGATGGAGTTGGTATACCGGAGGACAGGCTGAACACTCTGTTTGAACTTGGGATTGGCATTAGCAACGTGAATGAACGCCTGAAAGTGCTTTTTGGAAACGAATATCGAATGTGGATTGACAGCCGCCCTGGCCACGGGACGCAGACAGAGATCGAGATTCCGGAGTTGAAAACGCGCGCCGCGGCGGTGGTTTCGTGATCGGCAGAGACGTGCAGGTATTTGCCACCGACGCGCATGCCACGCGTTCGCTGCGAACGAAGCGGATCTACGATTTGCTGTCGGGAATCTATCCCGTGTCTTCCTATCTGTTTCATTCCAGGGCACACAAGGTGGCGATGGAGATGTCGGGCATCCGAAACGGGATGCGGGTGCTGGAAGTGGCCACGGGCTCTGGCGAGGTGTTCCGCCGTCTGGTGGGCGTGAACCCGAACGGATCCACTGTCGGGCTGGATCTGTCGCCCAATATGGCGGCAAAGACGCAACGCGAAGTGATGCGCGACTTTCCGGGCGTGTGTGCACAGTGCAAGGCTGTTGACGCCAGATTCATGCCGTTTCGCGACTCCAGCTTCGACGCGGTGATGTGCTGCTACCTGCTGGAACTGCTCTCCGGCGATGATATTGTGGTTACGCTTCAGGAAATCCGGCGGGTTTTGCGGCCTCGGGGTACGTTCACGCTGGTTCTGATTGGTCAGAACACGGAGTTTTTCAACCGGATGTACCGGATCGGCGGGGCCATCGCTCCGGCGTTCTGGGGCCGCCAGGTGGAAGAGCGAATCCCGGAACTGATTGAGAATCTCGATTTCCGGATCGTGGAGCAGAAACATGTGCGCCAGGGTTTCTACCCTTCCCGGGTCCTGACCGCACGCAAGTAGCATCAGGAGGCGTTCGTGGACAGAAGACATTTCCTTGCCGGTGCGGCAGCCGCCGCTCCCCTGTTTGTCCCTTCTTCAGCTTTCGGAGCCAACGACCGTATCTCGTATGGCGTCATCGGTACCGGCGGCCGTGGCCGGTATGTAAGCTCGGTATTTTCCAAACTTGGCGCCCAATGCGTGGCGCTCTGCGATGTCTACGACCTGAATCTGCAGAAAGCCAAAGAGGCCCATCCGCAGGCGAAGACCTTCGTCGACTACAACGATCTGCTGGCTGAGAAGATGGACGCGATCCTGGTCGGTTCCCCCGATCACCAGCACGCGCCCATGCTGTTCGCCTCGCTGAAAGCGGGCCGCGATGTGTATCTGGAAAAGCCGCTCTCAAAGACGCTGGAGGAAAGCCTCAGGATCATTGAGACGGTTCGGAAATCGAAGCAGGTGGTGCAGGTCGGCATGCAGCGCCGCAGCGCCGAAGCGATCCAGAAGGCGCAGAAACTGGTGGAAGAAGGAATGCTCGGCCAGGTGACGCTGGTAAAACCGCAGTGGCACTGGAATATCGCAAAAGAGCTGAACAACACGCCTCTGCCGGGCAAGCTCGACTGGACCCGTTTCCAGGGCAGCGCGCCGAAGAAGCCGCTGGAGCCGATGAAGTTCCGCAACTGGCGTTACTTCCTGGATTTCGCCGGTGGCAACATGACCGATCAGGGCACGCACCTGATGGACGTGGTGCAGTGGTTCATGAAGTCGGGCCCGCCGCTCAGCGCAGTGGCGCATGGGTACGTGGCAAAGATGAAAGGCGCCGAGCACCCGGATGTTTTCAGCGCGGTCTACGAATTCCCGAACTTCATGGTGACATGGACGCTCGACTACGCAAACTCGTATCAGAACGGGTGGTCGATCACCTTCCTCGGCGACAAGGGCACGATGATTCTGGACGAGTACGGCTATACGGTGTTTGCCGAGCCGTGGCGTCCGGACCACAAGCCGATCGCGCGCGTCGAAGCGCCGGTGCCGGTGGAAAGCCACGTCCAGAATTTCTTCGACTGCATGACGTCGCGTAAGGATCCCAACTGTCCCGTCGAGATCGCGGCGGCCGCGGT
>JAWXCM010000245.1:0-22932 GCA_034408745.1 Bryobacteraceae bacterium | reverse complement strand
CTTCCCTCTGCATACGGCGCGACGAATTTCATGGTGAATGGAATTATACGATCCTTCCGCGCCTCATCTAACTGTTCTACTTATTTTGTGACGATCCCTTAGTTGTGCTCGACCGCGGCCCGCACATCGCGATCAAGGATCACAATGAAAGGGAACATCAGCAACAAGGTTCAGGCAACTACGGCAGGAGCAGGAGCTTGTTCGGTCGGGATTCGAGATTATTATTCGCGACGACAAATTCATTGACCAGCGCGACTGAGAATCATGGTGGCTCACAGTCGCCCGCAAACCATAGCGGAAGGGGAGCCGGCGGATAAGGGAGGGGAAGCAGAGCGCCTCCCCTTTTGACAACAGAAACTGCTACCGAGTGGCACCGGCGAGCGCGGGCACCAGGCTTTCCTCCGGTATGCGGCCATTGTAGTAAGTGGCTTCGGGCCGATACGAATGCATCGTTCCCCAGAGCCAGTGCTTGCCCTCGACCACCAGCTGGAAAAACTCTTCCTGACCGTCCACAGCGGGCCCCATCTCAAACTCGAGCGTCGCTTCCTGTCCGGGCAGCACCTGAGCCTGCTGCATTATCGTGATGCGCTGGGGTGCTCTCCAAAATGCCGTTTTGCGTCCTGAGGGTCGGTCGAGCGGCTTTGCCGATCCGATGGTCAGTGGGAACTGCCCTGTCCAGGGCATGGTTCCGGTGTTCCGCACGTGGAGCCGTATGCCGCCGGTTGGGATGTACTCCGAGGAAGTGACCTCGGCTGACCACATCTTGAGCGGGTGTTCGCCGAGAGGGGCGATCGTGCAGGTGCGGCAGATTTCCGGTGTGGTGGCGGCGTCGAGAATATCGTTGCGGAACTTTTTCGCAGGTTCACCGTACCAGATCTCCTGCAGAGTCTGCGGACCAACCTGGCCCAGCACAGGGCCCGACGCCGCCTGACAGCACGGGAATACACGGCCGGCGGCATCGACATACATGTGCTCGAACGGGACTCCGCAGGCGCGGGTCATGCCGGATTTTTCTTCGGCGAAATACTTCTCATTCGCCTGGACCGGAGTCATGGCCTCCATTTCCACGCGCTCGCTCTTCATCAGGTGAATGCCATACTTCGTGCACTCGGAGATAATCTGCTCCAGAGCACCGTCGGACGAGACGGACGGCTGACCGTTGTTCAGGACCGTGAAGGCTCCGTTGGACTGCACGTACTCGCCGTCGAGCTCCTCGCGATAGGCCTGCAGACTGGAGAGCACCAGATAATTGATACCCATTTCGCGCAGCATCGCCGGGAATTTCACCAGACTCCAGGCATTCGACCGCATCATTACAGCGGCCACGGTCACCATGATTTTGCCCTGCAGTGCCGCCGCGATCGCCCGTGCTCCGGAGAGGGCGCGGTTCACGTCGCCGCCGCGAATATCCATAAAGATATCGGGGTCGGGTGAATCGATGGAGATGTTGACGTGCTTCAGGTACTTCAGAGTGGCCAGTTCCGGGGCAAATTTCTCAAATCCAATGCCGTTCGTGGAGAAAGAGTACTCGATTTTCGCGTCATCCAGGTCCCGCAGCATGCTGCGGAAGTCGGGGTTGGTGAGGGGCTCGCCGAAGCCCGCGATGATGATGGTGCCGGCCTGCTTGCCCATGGAAATCACCTGTTCCCATGTTGCGTCGCTCATCAGCCCGTCCGCATCGCCGCTCGACAGGGTGGTTTCGAGCGTCAGCGGGCACATCTTGCACTTCAGATTGCATCGGCTGGAGATCTCGATTTGCACGAGAACCGGTGGGATCATGGTGCCGGGCGCAGTAAGGAAGGGTGTCTGGTTCAGCAAAATTTCACCTTATCTGGTTATTGTACCGGGTTTTACCCGGCCGGATTGCATCGGCCCGGATTCGCCGCGATTCGCCGCGATTCGCCGCGATTCGCCGCCAAACGCAGACACCGGCGCACGGTTTCGGCAACAGTGGGGTAAGGCGCCTTCACGTAACTGTGAAAATGTAGTAAGCTCGCACTAAAGTACTGGAGCGTTCTTACTAATTTTCTGCCGGTACTTCGGCGAGGCAACGTGCGATTCCTTACGAAATACGCTGTACTCTCTCTACTTCTCATGACGCTTGCTCACGCTGGCGTCGTCTATACAAACGGTCTTCCAGACGGTGCTGGTGGTGTTGAAATGACGCGCTACATGCAGGCTGAGGACATCAATCCTTTAAGCGACGTGACCTTCAATGTGTTGCGCTTCTGGACTCGGGAACCAACGGGCGGCGGCGCCTACAACGGCTTCATTGACTGGGTTATCAACCTGAATTCTGTCAGCAATTTCCCGCTTCCCGACCGTGTCACCGCCACCAACGGTGGTGCGATCCGGACATTTTCCCAAGTGCTCACCGGGAGCTACGACGAGTACCAGATCGACCTGAGTCTGGTGACCCCGATCACGCTTACCGCTGGAACGACGTACTGGTTCTCGCTCCACAATGGGGGCCACACTACAGAAACAGCAGACGAGGATTTTATGTGGGGAACCACTGCAACCCCCGTCGGTTTTAGCAGCTACCACTTCGATATGCAGGCCACGCCGGCTCCCGGCCCGTGGGTCACGAATGGTGGCACCGAACTGGCGTATCAACTGCTCCTTGATGAATCGCTGCTGACACCAGAGCCCGGGACCTGGACCATGATGGCGGGAGCGGTGGCTGGACTGGCCGCGCTGCGTCAGCGCCGGCAAGTAGCGAAGTAGCGGATGAAGGCCCGGGCTAACCCCTGGGCTAACCCCGGGCCACAGCCTTTCCGCGTTACACTCGACGCAGATGAGCACCGAACTTTTCGCGGCGATTCGGTCCGGCGACCTGAACCAGGTCACATCCCTGCTCGAAGCCAACCCGAGCCTCGTTGCCGCCCGCGATGATAAGGGCGTTTCCTCCGTCCTGACTGCCGCCTACCACGGCAAATCCGATATCGCCCGCCTGTTCATCGAACGCGGAGCCACACTCGACATCTTCGAAGCCGCGGCTGTGGGCGATCTGGCGCGTGTACGCGAACTGGCTGCGGACGCGAATGCGACTTCGCCGGACGGGTTCCAGCCGCTCGGCCTGGCGTGCTTCTTTGGGCAAACCGCAGTTGCCGAGTTCCTGATTCTGGAAGCGGATGCGGACGTTCACGTGGCTTCCAAGAACCAGATGCGGGTTCAGCCGATTCACGCTGCCGCGGCGCGCCGGGCTTCGTCGCTTGTCGGGATGCTGCTGGAAAAAGGGGCGGACCCCAATGCCCGCCAGCACCTGGGCTACACGGCGCTTCACGCAGCGGCACAGCATGGCGATGACGCGACGGCCGAACTCCTGCTCAAGGCGGGAGCCGACCCCACCCTGGCCTCCGATGATGGCAAGACTCCGGCGGATTATGCCGAAACTGCCGGGTACGATTCATTAGCTGCGCGGCTACGGTCATGAATGTTCGTCTCCGTCACTCGTCTCCGTCTACGCTCCTGGTGGCTGCTTCCGCGGTTCCTGCGTACCAGCGGAGCGAGCGTGGGTCAGGCCGTATCGTCGCCGGGGTTTGTGACGGGCGCAACTCTGATCGACCGAGGGTTGGTTTTCTGGACGTGCACAGTCTGGAAATCGGAAGCGGATATGAAAGCCTATCGGGGGAGCGGGGCGCACCGGGACGTGATGCCATTCCTGCGCCAGTGGTGCTCAGAGGCTTCGACCACCCATTTCACCCAGCCAGGGTCGGAGCGGCCCTTGTGGGCGGAGGCGCACCGGAGGCTGGCGGAGAATCCGCGCTCCCAGACGCTGGACCAGCCGGGACCGCGACATACAGGCAGGATTCTGCCGCTGCCAGCCTCTGCCGCCTGGCGCGACCGGCCTTTCCGCACCCCTGTCGGGACAACGTAACGCGTGTCTTCCAAAACCCGTCCAGGTGATTAAGTTGAGACAGGTTAGTTCCTGTCCCTGTGTTAACATCACATTAGCCCAAATATGGTCGAGATTGTTCCATCCATCCTGTCGGCCGACTTCGCGCGCCTTGCCGATGAGATCGCGCGCGTGGAGCCTTCCGGGATTCGTTTGTTGCACCTGGACGTCATGGACGGGCACTTTGTGCCAAACCTCACCATCGGCCCGCCGGTGGTGAAAGCGGTCCGAAAAGCGACAAAACTAACGCTCGACGTGCACCTGATGGTTGAGGATCCCGACACGTTCGCGCCGATCTTCATCCAGGCTGGAGCCGATCAGGTCTCGGTGCACCAGGAGGTCTGCCGTCACCTGGACCGGACGATTCGGATGATCCAGAGTGAGGGCGCGCGGGCGGGTGTGGTGCTGAATCCGGCGACTCCGGTGAGCACGCTGGACGAGGTGCTGGACATTGTGGACTACGTGCTGGTGATGAGCGTGAACCCGGGTTTTGAGGCTCAGCAGTTCATTCCCAACTCGCTTAGGAAGATTCGGGAACTGGCGGTAAAGCGAACGGAACGCCGATTGCAGTTTGCAATCGAGATTGATGGTGGAGTTTCCCTTAAGAACGCCGGGGATATCGCCCGCGCGGGTTGCGACTGGCTGGTGGCGGGTTCGAGCATTTTCCACAGTGCCAATCCGGCGTCTACCGTGACCCAAATGCAACAGGCCGCGCGCGAAGCCACGGCGGTACACGTTTGACGAGCAGGTTTTCAGACATGTCAGTTTTTTTCAGAACACGGTTGTTGCCCTTTATCGTGCTGGCGCTGATCGCGGGACTTCTTTCGTCCTGCGGTTTTAAGCGGAAAAAGTACGAAAACCCGATCACCAAAGACACCCAGCAGCCTGACAAGGTGCTCTTTGACAAGGCGATTCTGGACATTGAGCGCGGCAAGTATGAAGTCGGTCGCCTGACGCTCCAGACGTTGATGAACACCTACGACACCAGCGAATTTCTGGCCAAGTCGAAGCTGGCCTACGCCGATTCCTGGTTCCGCGAAGGTGGCACGGCGGGTCTGGCGAATGCCGAAGCCGAGTACAAGGACTTCATCCTGTTCTACCCGCAGCTGGAAGAGTCGGCTGAGGCACAGGAAAAGGTCTGCATGATCCATTACCGGCAGATGGAAAAGCCGGATCGGGATAATGTGCATGCCTTCCGGGCTGAGGAAGAATGCCGCAACCTGTTGCAGCAGTTCCCCAACAGCAAATTCGCTCCGCGCGCCCAGCAGTTGCTTCGGAACATCCAGGAAGTGATCGCAGAGGGTGAGTTCCGGCGTGGGTCGTTCTACCACGGCAAGGCCAGCCATCCGGCCGCCGCGAACCGTCTGCAGGCGCTTACCGACCACTATCCTCTGTTCAGCGCGGCTGACCAGGCAAACATGTTCCTCGGCGACTCCTACGAGAAGATGGGCCCACGTCTGCGCAACAAGGCTGGCGCCGCATATGCCCGCGTGGTTCGCGAGTATCCGCTGAGCCCGCTGGTGGAAGATGCAAAGAAACGGCTTGCCGCGATGGAAATGCCGATACCGGAAGTCGACCCGGTGGCATACAATCGCATGAAGTACGAGTTGGAGAATCGCGACAAGGCGAGCATTGCGGGTAACGCTTTCGGCGTTCTGATGCGTGGACCGAGTGTTCGGACGGCGGCCAAGTCTGGCACACCGGCAATGGAGCCGATGCGGCCGACGCTTCCGGTTACAGTTCCGGCGGCAGCCGAGTCCTTTGGATTTACGGGTGATGTCGCGGTTCAGCAGGTAGGACCGAACAGCGCTCTGGATTCTAAGCCGGATGCCCGTGCTGGCGGGGCTCCCGCGGCTCCCGCGGCTGAGGGCGCCACAACGACGCCCGAAGGTGGCGCGGCTGCGCCTGGGGCAGCGGCTACTGCTCCGGGTGACCAGACCATCGGCCAGGCAGCGGGTGCGGACAACACCGCGAACGACGCCAAAGGTAAGAAGAACCAGAAGAAAGTTAAGCAGCCGAAGCAGCTGAAACGGAAAAAGTGACTATGAGCCGAATCCTTCTTGCAGATGACAGCCCTCACGCCCAGCGCATGGGAGAGAGGATTCTGCGGGAGGAGGGCTTTGAAGTCGTCACTGTGACGGATGGCGAGACCGCTCTGGTTCGCCTGGGAGACTTCGACCCCGATCTGGTGCTGGCGGATGTGTCGCTGCCGGGCCGGTCGGGGTATGCGATCTGCCGTGAGGTCAAGAGTCATCCCCGTTTCCGGCATGTCCGCGTGATCCTTACGGCGGGCCTGCTGGAAAAGGTGGATGAGATGGAAGCTGTCGCGGTCCGCTGCGACGCCATTCTGAAGAAGCCGTTCGAGCCCACGATGATGCTGGAGCTGGTCAGGCCTTTGGCCGAGGCCGCCGCCGCCGACCGGCCGGCTAACCCTGGTCCACTGGAATCACCCATTGTTCCGGTGCGGGTCCTGTCGGCGCAGGCCGCCGCCGCTGCTGCAGCCCCGCAACTCGTGGATCCGGAAACCGAACGAGTTCGCGCCGCTGTCACGATGGCGCTGGATGCCGCCATGCCGGTGCTGGTGGAAGAAATCACTCAAAAAGTGCTTCTGGCACTGAAAAAAGCCTAATTAAAATGCCCGAAAACAGTTTCGATATCGTCTCGAAGATCGATCTCAATGAAGTCAGCAATGCGGTTCAGCAGGCGCTGAAAGAGATTACGCAGCGGTTCGACCTGAAGGACTCGCGTTCCAATATCGAACTGAATGAGAAGGAAAATAAGCTCACTCTCACCAGTGCCGACGAGTACCGGATCAAGGCCGTTCGCGACATCCTCGAAGCCAAGCTTGTGAAGCGCGGCGTGCCCCTGAAAGGCCTGGAATACGGGACCATCGACCCCCACGCGCATCAAACGGTGAGGCAGTCAGTCACCATGCAGCAGGGCATCGCGACCGAGAAGGCCAAAGACATCGTCAAGCTGGTCAAGGACAGCAAGAAGAAGGTACAGGCGTCGATTCAGGGCGATCTGGTGCGCATTAGCAGCAAGGATCGCGATACGCTGCAGGAAGTACTGGCGCTGCTGCGGGGCCATGACTTCGGCATCGACCTGCAATTCACGAATTACCGCTCCAATTAACGCCGGAATGCCTCGGAAACTCGAAACATATTCGCTCGACGGCCCGGTCGGTAAGCTCGAAGCACTGCTGGAAGAGCCTGAGGGCCAGGCACCGCTGGAAGCCATTCTTGTGTGCCATCCCCACCCAAAGGGTGGCGGCACAATGCACAACAAAGTGGTCTACCGGATTGCCCGAGGGTTGCGGAAGTGTGGCGCGGTGGTGCTGCGCTTCAACTACCGCGGGGTCAACCTGAGCGAGGGCGTTTACGACAATGGCCGGGGCGAAACCGACGACGCGCTGGCTGCTCTCGAGTGGCTTCGAGCCCAATACCCCGACCTTCCACTTTCGGTGGCCGGATTCTCGTTTGGCGCAAGGATCGCGCTGAAGCTCGCGTGTACAGTGAGCGGCGTGCGGCGGGCGATTGCCGTGGGCTTTCCCACCACGTACCCGGATTACCGGACAGTGCTGCTGGGCTGCACGGTGCCCAAGGTTTTCATTCACAGCACCAACGACGAGTTCGGGCCGGTGGATGATTTGGAGTCGCTGTTTGCCGAAGCCGTGCTGCCGCCAAAACAACTGGTTCTCATACCGGCCGAAGACCATTTCTTTAAAGGGTCGCTCGACGAGTTTGAGACGGCAATCATTGCCGCCGGGCTGAGCGTTTAGTTATTGCGCCAGGTGTGGCGGAGTTCGCGCTCTATGATTCGCGTGGCGCGCGAGGAAATCAATATGGCGACTTTAGTTAACAATTCCGGAATATCTTCAGTCGCAATTAAAACACTGCCAGATAATCGGGAGCCTTCACGGGGGCTGGCATTTTGCCAGGTGGTAACCAGTGCCGTCGCAGGCTGATAAATCATGAGGTTTGCGTGTGCAATTACACGCAGCCCCGCTTCTGGCGATTCCATCTGAAGGTCGCTGAGTACCAGTTCGTACTCATGATGTTCCATCTTGCTGACAGCCTCGGCCGCCGTTGCAGCCCCGTCTACGCGGTATCCGCCAGCTTCGAGTACGGTTTGGAGAGTGATTCGGGAAGCCGGATCGTCGTTCACAACCAGTACTCGCGCCAGCTCGAACACAGCATTACGGCTTGTGCGCGAATCTACGGTCATTCCCAGTCTCCTGCTGATTAGTGTAAGGGCAAACGTTGCCGATTGAAATAGAAATCTGACGCTACAATGTCGACGTGGTACCAGTCGACGAGGTTGCACTTCAGGCGAAAACGCGCCGAAAGACTTTGTCCACATTGCGTAGCTGTCTGTCGACCCGGAAGCTTTCCGTCAGGGCTTCGGGCGTGAGCCAGTGGGCGATTTTCTCGTCAGCCTGGATGGCGGCCCGGAAATCTCCGCCGGTCTCCCAGGCATGCATCGCATGCGCCTGGACGATGCTGTAGGCGTCCTCGCGCAGCACGCCAGCGGCGGCGAGATCAAGCAGCACCTGCCCGGAAAATACCAGGCCTCTGGTGGACTCCAGGTTCTGCATCATGCGCTCCGGATAGACCCGCATGCCTTTTAGCAGCCAGTGTGTTTTCGCCAGAAGGTAATCCGTAAGAATTGCGGAATCCGGAAGAATCACGCGCTCCACGGAAGAATGCGATATATCGCGTTCGTGCCAGAGAGCGATGTCTTCGTACGCAGCCTGCACGTTGGAACGGACCACTCGCGCGAGCCCGCAGATTTGCTCGCATGTAACCGGATTTCGTTTGTGCGGCATGGCCGAGGAGCCCTTTTGCGAGGACCCAAACGGCTCTTCCGCCTCTCGCACCTCAGTCCGCTGCAGGTGGCGAATTTCGAGTGCGATTTTCTCGCAAAGGGCTGCAATGAGCGCCAGCGAAGACACCCACGCGGCGTGCAAATCACGGGGCAGAACCTGCGAGGAAATGGGTGCGGCTTTCAGACCGAGGCGCTCACAGATGCGCTCTTCATCCTCGGGGTCGAGGTGCGCAAACGAACCCACGGCACCCGAAATTTTGCCGCATCGAATGTCTTCTGAAGCCGCGTTAAAGCGGGCCAGCGCGCGGCGCGCTTCGTCGAACCACAGGGCCAGCTTGAGGCCAAAGGTGTACGGCTCGGCATGTACGCCGTGGGTACGCCCGATTTGCGGTGTATTTCGGAACTCGAAGGCACGCTCTTTAAGGACGGCCATCACGTCTTCCAGATCCTTGCGAATCAGCGCCGAAGAATCACGGATCATCAACGCCTGCGCGGTATCGACGACGTCGTTGGACGTCATGCCGAAATGAAACCAGCGGGAGTATTCCGCCGCTCCGGCAGCCTTCATCGACTCGCTGACACAGGTCGTAAATGCGATCACGTCGTGCTTAACTTGGTGTTCGATCTCGCCGATGCGCCCAGCGTCGGTGCGGGCGTGGGCCCGCAGGGAGGCGGCTGCTTCCGCCGGGACCTCGCCGCGTACGGCAAGCGCCTCAGAAGCCGCCAGCTCCACTTCGAGCCACATGGCGTACTTGTTCTCTTCGCTCCAGATGCGACCCATTTCGGGCCGCGTGTACCGGCTGATCATGAAATTTTCAGAACTCCCAGACTTGCGACTGAACCCCGGGCTCGGCGACTGTCATCGAGCACCCCGAGCCACGGCGTTTCAGCGCCTGAGCGGCCGTCATGTCGACGATGGCCGGGTGATTATTGTGCTCGCTTAAATGCGTCAGAACCATCGACCGGACGCAGGGATCGAGCCCGTCGAGTATGAAATCCGACACCATGCCGTTTGACAGATGGCCATGCCGCGACATTACCCGCTGCTTCACCGACCAGGGATATGGGCCAACCTTTAGCATATCGAGGTCGTGGTTCGACTCCAACATCAGGAAGTCGGTGCCGCGCAGGTGCATCCGGACCGAATCGGGCATATAGCCCAGGTCGGTGGCGAGCCCAATGCGAACCCCGTCAACCGTGAGACAGAAGCCAACCGGGTCGATCGCATCGTGCGGAATGGAAAACGACTCGACCTGAAAGTCGCCGATGCGGAACTGCTGTCCCGCCTGAAAGCACTGGAGGTTCGGTTCGTATTTGCCCCACTCGATGGTGGGGGCGGTGAGGCGGGTCAGGTAGACGGCGGCTTTCGATTTGCGGAGAACGGGCAGGAGACCGCAGATGTGGTCGCCGTGCTCATGTGTGAGCAGGACTGCATCCAGCGATTCGGGACTCTCGCCAATGGCTTCGAGGCGCGCAAACGTCTCGCGGCCGCTCAAGCCCGCGTCTATGAGGATACGGGTATGGTTGGTCCGGACAAACGTCGCGTTGCCGGCGCTGCTGCTGGCGAGGATACAAATGCGGACGATGGGCCACCCTCCTGAAACCTTATGGTAACTCTCAATTGCAGCATGCTGCACGTAAAATCAAGAAAATGTTTTAGGGCCGAATCCTGCTGTGATGCCGTTGAAACACGGTATCCTGTTGAATCATGAGGCTGGGCATCGATTTCGGAACTACGAGGATCGTGGTCGCGGCCGTGGATCGCGGCAACTATCCCATTGTGACCTTCGAAGATCCGGAAGGCACCAGCCGGGACTGGTTTCCGTCTCTGGCTGCGTTTCGAGCCGACCGGGTGGTGTACGGGTGGGACGCCTGGAGCGCACAGACGGAGAGCGGCTGGACGGTGGTGAGGTCGTTAAAGCGTCTGCTGAACGACGCGGGGCCTTGTTCGTATCTGGAAGTGGACGACGCACAAATCCCCGTGGTAGACGTGTTGACCGGGCTGGCGGGGTCGCTGTTCACCGGCCTGCAGCAGCGGTCGAGCCTGCCTGGGCGTGACCGGGACCGTTTTGAGGTAATGCTGGGTGTACCGGCTGGCGCTAACAGCAATCAGCGATTCCTGACGGTTGAGGCGTTTCGTCGCGCGGGTTTCACCGTGGCCGGGCTGCTGAATGAGCCGTCGGCAGCGAGCATCGAGTACGGGCACCGTTCGCGGGAGACCGCCATGCCGGAGCAGGTTCTGGTCTACGATCTGGGTGGCGGAACGTTCGACGTTTCCCTCGTTTGCATTGACGGGCGGCTGCACACGGTGGCCTCGACCGAAGGCGCAGCGGATCTGGGCGGGGACGATTTCGACGAGGTGCTGGCCGATGTCGCGTTGCAGGCCGCGGGGCTCAACCGGGACGAACTGTCTGCCCGGGAGTTGTTCCTGCTCCACGAAGAATGCCGCGGCAAGAAAGAAGCCCTGCATCCGAACACGCGGCGAATCACAGTGGATCTCTCGCAGATGCGGGAGGATTTGGGACAGGTAGTGATTTCCGCGCCCGACTACTATGAGCGGTGCCGCCCGCTGGTGGAGCGCAGCGTCGCTCTGACCGAGCATTTGCTGGCGGAGGCCGGGTCGTCCGAGGGTCAGGTGGATTCGCTCTATGTCACGGGCGGCGGGAGCGAGCTGCCGGTGGTGTCGCGCATTCTCAAGGAAGTGTTCGGGCGGCGGGTGCGACGGTCGGCGTATGCGCGCAGCGCCACGGCCATTGGGCTCGCGATTCAGGCGGATGAAGAGGCGGGGTACGTCCTCCGCGAGATCTTCCACCGGCACTTCGGCGTCTGGCGCGAGCGCGAGAACGGCCGCGAGGTGGTGTTCGATCCGCTGTTCCCAAAGGGCACTCCGCTCCCGGCACGTGGGGAGGCAAGCATCGACATCCGCCGCCGCTATGTTCCGGTGCACAACGTCGGCCACTTCCGTTATCTGGAGTGCTCGCATACCACGGACGACAACAAGCCGACCGGCGACATCGCTGTGTGGGATGAGATCCGATTCCCATTCGCGCCGTGGCTGGCGGACGAAGCGAGCCTCGACAGCGTGCCGGTGGAACACAATCACGGTGTCGCCGGGCAGCTGATTGAGGAATCGTATTCCGTCGACGCGGCGGGTACGGTTGAGGTTCGGATCAGTAATCTGACATCCAATTATTCGCGTGTGTACCGGCTGGGTAAATGGGCCGCGCGGTCAGAGCCGGTTCGCCCGGGGAAGCGCCGTGTAAGATCACAGACGTGAACTTTTACGAAACGAAGCCATATGACCTCGGGCAGCCCTACTACACGGGCATGCCGCACTATCCCACACATCCTCCGTTTCTGTACAGCCTGACCAAAGTGCACGGCGAGATCGTGCTGCCAGGTGGTGCGTCGTCCGCCGCCGACGCCATCGCGATGGGCACGCACGTGGGCACGCACATCGATTCCTTCAGCCATTTTTCGTGCAATGGCGTGTGCTTTGGGGGGAAGGCGGTGGAGCAGTCGTACGCGTCGGGGATGAGCGACCTGTCCGTGGAACAAATCGAACCCATTGTGCGGCGAGGCGTACTGCTGGACGTGGCTGGGGTGGTGGGTGTCGACGAACTGGCCGAGGACTTTGAGATACTGCCGGAGCATCTGGACCAGGCGCAGCGGGCTGAGATCCGGCCCGGCGATTTGGCTTTGATTCGCACGGGATGGGCCAGGTTCTTCGGCGACGCGGCGCGCTACGTGAACGGCACGAAGGGTCCGGGGCCTGGTCTGGCTGGGGCGAAGTGGCTGAGTTCGAAGAAGATTTTTGCGGCGGGAGCCGATACGGTGGCGTTCGAGAAGTCGCCGTCTCAGATGGAAGTGCATGTCCATCTGCTGGTGGAGCAAGGGATTCACATCATCGAAGTTCTGAATCTGGAAGAACTGGCGCGGGACCAGGTGTATGAGTTCACGCTGGTCGCCGCGCCGATGAAGATACGGGGAGCTACCGGGTCTCCCGTGCGCCCGCTGGCGTTTCCGATTTCCGGCGTTTGAGGAACACAAGGGCCGCCCCGGCGAGTGCCAGCATCGACAGGCTGGCGGGTTCGGGTACTGCCTGCACGTCGAGCTGGACGGAAGCGTCCAGATCGGTTTGGAAGAAATCGAACGTATTCGGGTCGAGGGAGAACAGACCCTCGTCGGGGCTGTTGGTGTCGGACAGGATGGAGAACGTCACTAAGCCAGCCTGAGGACCGGCCTGGAGCGTCAGGGTGGCCAGCGTGAAGCTGTTGCCAGTGATGTTGGTGAGTGTTTCCGACGTGCCGTAGACGTCGACGCCGGCAACCGTCTGCGAGACGAACAGCGGGTTGAACATCGCGCTGACGAAGCTGAGGCGGTTGACGACGCTGATGAGGTAGTCGAAGCCCGCCGCGTAGACTTCGTCGTCGCCGTTGTTGTCGACCAAAACGTCGATCGTGAAGGTCTGACCGACGGTCGGGTTGAGCGTGGACGGAGTCAGGCTGATGGTGGCCGCCGAGAGTTGGATGGCGGCGGCCGTGAGAAGCAGAGCTGTCAGTTTCTTCATTTCTCGTTTTCCTTAGCGGGCCTGAATCGAGCAGGCTGTCCAGAGACCAAGATCGGTGGTGTTGACGATGCCGTCGCCGTTGAAGTCGTGGCGCCGGTTGACCGGCGTTTTGAACATGGCGTTGCGGAGGATCGCCTGGTCGGCCGCATCGACGTCGCCATCGTCATCAAGGTCGCCGCAGAGCGGGTTGAAGCCGATGAGGACGGGGTCGTGGTCAGAAGTGCGGAATGGGTCGCTGGAGTACCACGCGGAGAGTTGGCTGGCGCTCTTGGCGGCGGTCCCCTGGCTGCCGTTGCAGTTGAAGTCGCCGTTGTAGTCGAGCACGCAGGGTTCGTCGGCATTGATGTGCCAGTCGGCCGCGCCGGCGATCTCGCGGAACAGGTTGGGGTTGGCGAGGGCGTGGTCGAGTGAGCCGGAAGTGCCCGAGAACATGTAGGAGTAGCTGAACTCACCGTAGAGCTTCTCGATGATGTTGCGGAAAGTGGCGCCGGATTTGGCCGGGAAGGCGCTGAAGCCCGCCTGGGCAGGTTTGCTGAATGCCGGGTCAGTGAGGGCGCGAATCGGGTCCTCCCGCAGGTACGCGTTGAGGTCTCCCATCAGCAGGATGCGGCGCTGTGCGGCCGGCGTCGGGTCACTGGTGGGGTTGGTGGCGAGCCAGTCGATGAGCGCCTGAGCGATGCTGATGCGGGTGAGGTTGCAGTCGTCCTGACCGTCGTTGAGGTTCGGGTCGCTGGGGCTGGAGGTGCAGGCGCTGCCCTTCGACTTGAAGTGGTTGACAACGACGGTAAAGTGCTGCAGGTTCGGCTTCGGGCCGGCGTTCAGGCGGAAGGTCTGCGCGATGGACGGGCGGTTGCGCCCGGTGAGTGCGCGCGAATCGACCGAGCTGTCGAGCACGGCCCAGGTACCGGTCGGGGTCACCAGCGCCGGCTGGTAGATGATGGCGTTGCGGATGGCATCGGTGCCGACAACGCCAGTGTTGATGTAGTTCCACTTGCCGGGGTTGCCGGTATTGAGGCCGCTCACCAGGTTGGCGATGGCGGTGCTGGCGTTGTTTTCCAGCTCGCTGATACCGACCACTGAGGCGTCAAGGCCGTTGATGGCGTTGATGATTTTGGCGCGCTGGCGGTCGAACTCGGCCTGGCTGTCGGCGCCTCGGGCGTTGCTGTCGACGGAGGTGAACGTGGTGAAGTAGTTCAGCACGTTGGCGAAGGCGACCTTTGCGCGGCCTCCTACGACGGGCGGGGTGGTGGGGCGCGGATTGTCGGACGGTCCGAAGGTGACAGCCTGGGTGGGGAAGAGGCGATAGGCGCTGAAGCCGTAGCCAAGGACGCCGACGAGCGGGGTATAGGCGCCCTGTGCATCCACGTTCACGCGGTCGCCGAGGCGCAGGGTGTTGTTCGCCGCGAGGCCGCCGCCGTCGGTGGGGTACGTGGCCGACGTGGCGATGGAGTTGTAGGTGAGGTTCGACGAGTCGTCGAGGATGATCTTGCGCAGATTGTTGGCGGTTACAACGGCGGCCTGGGGCGCTCCCGGTAAAGCCACCTGCGTTGAGGTGTAGAGGCGGTCGCCGTTGGACGGGAAGGCCAGTCCAACCTCATTGAAGCGGCCGAGGTTGTAGTTGTCGCTGACGCGAAGCTGCTGCGGGAAGCGGACCACCATGCCTTCGTACTGTTCGAGGAAGGTGGTGCTGGAGACGGGGAAGTTGATGTCGACCGGGGTGACGGTGTTGCCGGTGGAGCAGACGCTGAGACCGCTGGTGCCGTTCAGTACTGTCTGGCTGAAGGTCTCAGCCACGACGCCGGTGAGGCGGACGCGCTGGCCAACGCTGACGGCGCCCAGAGCGGTGGTCGATTCGTCGATGAAGATGCCGTCGGAGGTGGCGGGGTTGCCGTCGCCTTCGTCCTGCACGTAGAAGCCGTTGAGGCCGGATGCGCCCTGGAAGTCTCCGACTACGATGCCTTCGATGGTGACGGTCTGGCCGGTGACGGGGGACGTTGCGCCCGAGCCCTGGATGGTGCTGATCTGCGTCTTCGAATCGCCGCACACGCCGCCTGTGGGTGCCGCGACGCCGAGGGTGATGTTGACCGAACCGGTGCGCGACTGATCGTCAGTAACGGTGCAGGCGATCGTCTTCGAGCCGGTCGTTGTGTTGGCAGTCACGGTGACGGCGAGCGTCCAGGAGGTGCCGTTAACGGTCGCGCTGGTCGGGTTGGAGCCGCCGACGGTGGTCAGATTGCAGGCGACGGTGAAGCTGGCAGAAGTGGGGACGGTTCCGGCGGTCAGAGTTCCGCTGAGGGTGGTGTTGCCGCCCGGAGCGACGGTCGACGGGTTGGCGGTTCCGCTGATGACCGGGTTGGTGGAACCACCGCCTCCTGAACACGGAGCTGCCGTTAGTGCGCTGGTGCGTGGGTTGGGCGTCGTTACGTTGAAGTCGGCCGAGTTGTTGCCTGTGTCTGTACAGCCGTTGCTCTTTCGCAGGGCCGCGGTGTTTCGCGCCATGGCAGCGGTGGCCGTGGTCTCAGCGCAATTGGCCGTGCCGAAACCGACGAAATCCACGAGTGCCGCGTTAGTGGGACAAGCGGCAGTGATGGTGGGATCGCCGCTGAACAGGGCGATCTTGCCATCAGTGGCCGACGCGTTGATGCTTCCACCGCCGTCGGTGTCGCCGGTGAGCACGGTACCCGTGCTGCCAGCGGTCCCTGTCACCACCAGATGGTACTTGCCTGGCTGGATGGATACATTCGGCAATGTGATCTTTGTCCAGCTGGTGCCGCTTGCAGAAGCGTACTTCAGTGTCCAGCCATTGATGCTCTGAGCGGCGTCTCCCGCGTTAAACAATTCAATGTAATCGCGCTGGTACGTGGACAGGGGCGCTGTGGTGGAACTGCTGCCGCCGCCGCCGTACACCTGGCTGATTACGATTTTGGCCTGGCCGAAAGCGGTGCACACCGCCAGAGCGGCGCACGCAAGCATGCGAACAGTTGCAAGATGTTTCATGAGTAGGAATCCCGTATACATTCCATCAGAAACACCGCTGCAGGGAGGTCAATATCCGATGAATATTTGAATTACGACTGTTACTAAAGCCGCTATTCAGCCAATTCGAGGCGGTAGTCCTCAATTACGGGATTCGTGAGGATATCGCCGGCGATTCTCTCCAGTTCTTCGCGGGCACTAACGGCAT
The DNA here is from genome assembly GCA_034408745.1 of Bryobacteraceae bacterium. Taxonomy (GTDB): domain Bacteria; phylum Acidobacteriota; class Terriglobia; order Bryobacterales; family Bryobacteraceae; genus JAWXCM01. The sequence continues at coordinate 6,453 of JAWXCM010000245.1, read as the reverse complement.
TGGTTGAGTCGACGGAAATCTCAAAGTACTTTCCCTGGCGGACTTCGGTGACGGAGGGATGGCCGTGCGCGTTCAGCGCCCTGCAAATCGCCTGACCCTGCGGGTCGAGGACCGTCTTTTTCATGGTGACGTAGACGCGGGCTGTCATGGTGGGAATCCTCATTGTAACTTCAGCCCAGCAGCGGCTTCAGGAATCGCCCGGTCCACGATTCTTCCACCTGGGCTACCTCTTCGGGCGTACCCGTGGCTACGATCATTCCGCCGCCCGAACCGCCCTCCGGGCCGAGGTCGATAATCCAGTCGGCGCTGCGGATGACGTCGAGGTTGTGCTCGATAATCAGCAGGCTGCCACCGCTCGCGATGAGCCGCTGGAACGCGTCCAGCAGTTTGGCGATGTCGTCAAAGTGCAGGCCGGTGGTGGGCTCATCGAAGATGAACAGCGTGTTCTTGCAGGAGGCCTGCGAGAGGTGCCCTGCCAGTTTCACGCGCTGCGCCTCACCGCCCGACAGCGTAGTGGCGCTCTGGCCGAGCCGCAGGTAGCCGAGCCCCACCTCGTGTAGCACCTTCAGCTTCGCTGTGAGGCGCGGGATCTCGCTGAAGAAGCCGATGGCTTCGCGCACGGTTAGCTTTAGCACCTCATGGATGTTCAGCATCTTGTACTTCACTTCCAGCACGCCGCTCTTGTATCGCGTGCCGCGGCACTCTTCACACATCAGTTCGACATCGGCGAGGAACTGCATCTCCACGGTGACCGTGCCGTCGCCCTGGCAGACTTCGCAACGGCCGCCGGGGATGTTGAAGGAGAAGTGGCCCGCCGTATAGCCGCGCTTTTCGGACTCAGGCGTTGAGGCGAACGCCTCGCGGATCAGGTCGAATGCTTTGATGTACGTCACCGGATTCGAACGCGGTGTGCGACCGATTGGCGACTGGTCGACAAGGCAGACGTCGCTGAGTAGCTCAGCGCGCTCCAGGCGGCGGCACAGGAGCTTTTCCCGCGCGTCGTCAGCTTCGGCGCCGGACGCATCGCCCTTGCCGAGCCGTGAAGTAAGTGCCTTGTAAATCACCTGATGCACCAGACTCGACTTACCCGAACCTGACACGCCAGTTACTGCCACCATCATGTCGAGCGGGATCTCCACGTCGACATCCTTCAGATTATTCGCCCGCGCGCCGATCACCTTCAGTACACGTTTCGGGTGCACCTTGCGGCGCGTGCGGATCGAAGCCACATGCAGCCTTCCGTTAAGGTACTTCGATGTGAGTGAGCCTTTTCCGTCGGCGAGTAACTCAGGGTAAGTTCCGCTGAAGAGTACGTGCCCGCCGTTTTCACCCGCGCCTGGGCCGAGGTCGACGATGTAGTCGGCGGAGCGCATCACATCGGGATCGTGCTCCACCACGATGATCGTGTTGCCCAGGTCGCGGAGTTCGCACAGAATGCGGATGAGCCGCTGGGTGTCGCGGGAATGGAGGCCGATGGAAGGCTCGTCGAGCACGTAAGTGGCGCCGACAAGCCGGGAGCCGAGACACGTGGCGAGAGTGATGCGCTGCGCTTCGCCGCCGGACAGCGTCGCCGAAAGCCGGTCGAGCGTGAGGTAGTGCAGGCCGACGTCGTACAGGAATTTCAGGCGCTGTCGCACCTCGACGAGGATCTTGTCGGCGATACCGCGCTCTTCGTCAGTTAGCTGGAGCGAGTCGACGAATTCGCGCGCTTCGGCCACGTTCAGACGCGCCATCTCCGCGATGTTTTTGCCGCCAACCTGAACGTACAGCGCCTCGGGCCGCAGTCGCGCCCCCTGACAGTCCGGGCACCGCGCGTAGCCTCTGTACCGGCTGAGGAACACGCGGACGTGCACCTTGTACTTCTTCGTCTCGACGTCATCGAAGTAATCGCGCACTGCCTTCACGACGCGCGCGCGTTCCTTCTCGTTGAGTTCGCAGTAAGGTACGTCGAGCCGCACCTTGCCCTTGTTCTCAGAGCCCTTGTTCTCAGACTGGAACAGCTTCCAGGCCCAGTCGTGCTGGGGTTTGGTCCACGGCTCGACGGCACCGTCCTTCAGCGACAGCGTGGTGTCGGGGATCACCATGTCCATGTCGTAGTCGATAGTGTTGCCGAAACCCTGACACCGGGGGCAGGCACCGATTGGGTTGTTGAAGCTGAACAGGATGGGCTCGGGCTCGTCGAACTGCTTGCCGCACGTTTTGCAGGAGAACCGCTCATTGAACAGGATCTGCCGCACGGGGTCGACACCAGCCTGTTCGAACAACACTTCTCCCGCCTCGCGGAAGCACGTTTCCACGGAATCGACGACGCGAGAGTGCTGGTCGTCGCTGATGGTCAGGCGGTCGACGAGGACGAACACGGGCTGTTTGAAGTCGAGGTCGAGCAGCGATTCCGGAGTCGAGAACTCAAACATTTGCCCGTTCTGGAAAAGCCGGTTGAAGCCCTTGCTGCGCAAAGTGAACAGATGGTCGCGGACTTCCTGCGTGGTCTTGCCAGGCTGCACGGCGGGAAACAGGACGTACCAGCGCGAGCCTTCAGGCTCAGTGAGCATGCGCGCTGCGATCTGATCGACGGTGTCTCGCAGCACCATGGCGCCGTCGTTGGGGCAAAACGTTTTGCCCATGCGGGCGTAGAGGAGGCGGAAGAAGTCGTACAGCTCGGTCGCCGTGGCAACGGTGGACCGCGGGTTTCGCGTGGTGTTCTTCTGCTTGATGGCGATGGGCGGAGCTATCCCCGTGATTTCATCCACATCCGGGCGTTCCATACGTTCGAGGAACTGGCGTGCGTATGCGGACAGGGACTCGACGTACCTGCGCTGTCCTTCCGCGTAGATTGTGTCGAACACCAGTGACGACTTGCCCGAACCGGAGACTCCGGTAACGACGGTCAGCTGATTGTGCGGGAGGTCTACTGAGATATTCCGGAGGTTGTGGACCCGTGCGCCGCGGATCGACAGAAAATCTTCCACTGGATTCCAGATTAGCCGACCTGGAGGGGCGGGCTGGGCGGTCGGTGGCTCAGCCCGCTTCGGATGGGTAAGTTAGACGGTACGGGCACCAGTAATCGGGCCGGGGGCGATGGCTCCGACACCGCCAGCAAGATTGCCGATCCCGTTCGTATATGCCTTTAGACTGTGCGGGTTGCCGTTGCGACCCACCACCCCGACTTCCTTGCCGGGGTGATTGAAGAGCGGCGGCAGAAGCAGCGGCGGAACGTGTGGCACCACATCGCCCTGATTGGTAATCCTGAAGTAGTTCGGAATCACCCGGTTGAAGTTCGTGCGGAATCGCACCCCGCCCGGGCGGGGGCAGCCGACCGTGAACGCATCGACAACCCAGCCTCTGGTGCGCGCCATATTTACAGCGACATCCGCGGCGCCGAGTAAAGCCATGGCGCCACCCAGACTGTGGCCGACGAAGGTGATTCGCGATCCGTTCGGGATGTTTTTCAGGCTCTCGACCACGCTCACACGGATTCGCCGCCACATGACCTCAAAGCCGAGGTGCACGAAGCCGAAGCCGGGGACCTCATTGAACGGGTTGGCTATCGCCTGAAAGTCCCTGACCCATTCCTCGGGCGTCATTGTGCCGCGGATGCAGACAACGTGAGCCAGCGGCGTGTCGGTCTCGCGCACGATAAAGCCGAAGGCGTCTGGGTTCGCGGCGCCGATGGCCGCACCAGGTACGGGCGGCACATCAAGGGCACGGAGGTCGTTTTCGAGAGACCGCTCGGCCTCGGGTGAGAGCGCGTCGGCTGTCGAGATCGCCCCGATTTCGATCGAGGCCATAATCCGGGACAGCTCCACGACGCCGGGAGGCAGGGCAGGGTTGGGCTCGCCTCCGGCGAGCGCGTAACTTGCCGCAAGGAGGGGCAGGTGGAGGTCGAGCGCTCGCTGTACGTCAAAGCTGGAGCCGACAGCGCTGAGGGCCGACAGGAAACGCGCGGACTCGGGTTCTGCCCCGGGGACGGCCGGGGCGAGACCGAGGGCGCCGAGTGGGGCCACGTCCAGGCTGGCGCCCAGAATCAGTTCCTCGGCCTCGCCGGGAGTGGCGGTGTCGGGGTCGGGCGTAAGGCTGAAGGTGCCGGGGAAGGTTGAATCGAATCCCCCAATCGCGGAGGCGGGACGGAATTCGTTGTGGAACAGCCCTCGCAGGCGCGAGAGCTGCATCATTGGAATCTGCCCGCCTTTGGTTGCGATCTGAAACGAAGCGTTGCGCGACTTTTTGATTCCCAGGTTCAGGCTGGCGTCTCCCATTTCGATTGTTTCGAGGGCGGGGCTCGACGCTTCCAGCCTGACTTCCGAGTCTCTGGTGGCCGAGATAATCAGTGTGGTCTTTGCCGCGAGGTTGACCTCGGTGACGACGTAGAAATCGGCTTCCCAGCGTCCGTCACGAAGCAGGTCGATCAGGGATCCTTCCAACTGTCGAATATTACCCATCGACTGAACCGTGCAACCCGCGACGGCGAAGAAAGAGGCCTGCTCACGCGAGAATTTCAGCGCCAGTCCGGCTTTGACCGCTGGTATACCGCCGGGCTGGATGTCGCCCTTTGCGATCAGCTCAAAATCGACACTTCCCTGAGACTGGAACTGGAAGTCGGATTCGCCGACGCCCACAAGCGTCTCAACAGTTAGGCCGAACTCCTTTATGTGGCCGAGCCGCTCAAAGACGTTGTCCTGAATCACGCCGTAGTCGCCGAGGCTGACCGGGCGGTTCGGCGGAAAGTTTGCATGCCGTCGCAGTGCTTCTCTAAGCTGTTTGCAGTACTCTGAACCAAGTTTCATCGATCACCATGGGGAAGGAAGTTGTTTGACGTCGCAATGTTGTCACAGGTTTGATCCACGGTCAACAGTGTTTTCGTTACAAAACGTGGAGCGATTCTATGAAAATGACTTGCTAAACAACAGTTACGACATCATAATCGTTGAAAACCGATGCCCATTAACTACATCCCCAACGATCCACTCGCTGTCGGCAATCTCCCGATGCGTGCCGGAATTTTGCCTCGTCCCAACAGGGCCGCGGGACGGGCGGGTTTCGACTTTGTTAATGCCGCTATGGAACAGGCTGCCAGCGTGGGGACTCCCGATTTTCTGTTCTGGCAGTGCCGTCAGGCCGTGCTGCTGACTGTGGAGTTGTGGGAAGAACTGGATGGCGTTTTGAAGACGTGGTCGCCGCGGGTGACCAATCCGGCGAAGCTGCCGGTCACCTTCGATGTGGAGGCAGGGCTGAACGCGTTTTACCACCCGCAACTCGGACTGAGGTTCTTTCACAACACAACGGGCACGAAGACAACGTTTTCCGGGGCAAGCACGGATGTGGTGGCGCATGAGTGCGGCCACGCGCTGCTGGACAGCGTCCGCCCGCAGTTGTTCGACATCCACCAGACGGAATTCGCCGCATTTCACGAATCGTTTGGCGATTGTGTCGCGATCCTGGTGGCACTGGCCGACGACGATTGCCGGAAGGCGCTGCTGACGCTCACTCCGGATCTTTCGAAGCCGAACTTCGTCGAGGCCGTGATGGAGGATCTTTCCGACGGAGTGCGTCGGCAACTGGGCGCCACTCATCCGGCGGCACTGCCGCGTCGCGCAATGAACAACTTCCAGTTTCAGCTGCCTACGGCGCTGCCGTCGAGCGCTCCTCCGGCGAAGATGTCCGGTGAAGCGCACGCTTTCAGCCGCATCTTTACCGGGTGCTTCTACGATTTGATTCGTGGATTGTTTACCGCTTCGGCTGCAAAGGATGAACAGGCGCTTCGGGCGGCTGCCTTCACGGCCGGGAAACTACTGATCGCGGCGGCAAAGCAGGCTTCGGTAACCTCGCGTTTCTTTCAGGCCGTGGGGCGTGCCATGGTACTGGCCGACGACACGTCGAACGGCGGAGCGAACCGGGCTGTTATCGGGCAGGCGTTCGCTGGACACGGCATTCTGCTGGGGTCGTCAGCGGCACTGATGCCGACCGTGAGTCTGCCTGGCGCGCCACCCTCGGTGGAGGGGCGGGCGCGTACCGCGGTGGTCGACCCGTTGACTACCGCCGAGCTGAAGCGCCGTCTGAATGCGAAGCCATCGGCGAAGCTCGCCTTTGAGGCCGTGTCGATGGGCGGTCAGAAGGTGGTGCGCGCGGTGCATCAACGGACGGTGGCGCTGGACGATCTGGGCTCGGCTCTGCAGGGCGTTGTTGCCGTGGTGCCGGAGAGCGCGTTACTTGGCAACTCTGGCGGTTCGGCAGCGGTTTTGGGTGCGTTGCCCATGGCCGACACGACGCAGGATGAGGTGCTGGGTTACGTCAGGACGCTGCTGGATTCGGGGCGAATTGCAGTTGGAAAGGGCCGGTCGCGCAATGTGCTTTCGGCCGTCGCGACGGATGTCCCGAGCGATTCCACAGCGACGGCAACTCACACGATTGTGGCTGAGGGCGGAAAGCGCGTTTTGCACCGCCTGCAGTTTGCCT
>JAWXCM010000244.1:0-19721 GCA_034408745.1 Bryobacteraceae bacterium | reverse complement strand
GAATATTGCATGCGAATCGGTTATGCGCGTGTCTCCACGGTCGAGCAGAATCTGGACTTGCAACTCGACGCGCTCAAGACGGCACAGTGCAAGCGGATTCACGAGGAGCATGCCAGCGGCCGGAATCCGGAGCGGCCGGAATCCGGAGCGGCCGGAACTGGTGAACTGCCTCAAGGCGTTGCGCCCCGGCGATGTGCTCGTCGTGTGGCGATTGGACCGGCTGGGCCGCAATCTGCCCGACATGGTGCGAATCGTAATTCAGTCCGCTAGGACACCCTTGAATCCAGACAGATAGCTGAGGTATACGCAGTATGACCAACAAATCGACGCTTTCTCAAACAAGTCGGCTCGGGGGCTGGTTGCCAGTGCGGCCCGGCGCCGTCAACGCCTGGCTGAAGAAAACGATCGCGGCGGCCGAAGAAAAGGACGCCCCGTTTCATCCGGTAATTAAGGAATTTCAGGAAATGATCGAGTCAGACCCGGTCATGCTTATGTACTTCACCCTGATGTTCGAACAGCAGCTGAGCTTCGCTCCGCCACCCGATAGCGGAGACGTCAAGATCGCCAACTATCGGCAGATGCTGAAAATCATCAACCATGTCCTGACCACCGCTCCCGAGTTCAACGAAACGGAAATGGTCGGGTTCCCCATCAATGCCATCCTCGACTTCCCGATGATTACGCCGGCCGGCCTCTCGGCATTTGCCAGCGAAAAAGTGAACGCCATGCTGCGGAAGGTCCTGAAGGTGTGGACCGCGTTCCTGGATTCGGAGAATTCGCTTTACGTTCTCAACGAAACGCCAACGGGCTGGTTAAGCCAAGCCGCGTTGGAGAAACTCAATATCAACGAGTTCATCCACAATCCGCTCGCACCCTTCCTCGGTTTCAAATCCTGGAATGACTTCTTCATCAGGGAGTTCAAGCCGGGCCAACGGCCCGTGGCTGGCCCGGACGATGGAAAGGTGATCGCCGGCGCCTGTGAGTCGACGCCGTTCGCCATCAGCACGAATGTGAAGGAACAGGACACGTTCTGGATCAAGGAACAGCCGTATTCCCTCAGACAAATGCTCGATGGCAGATTCGTTGAGAAATTCGTTGGCGGCACCGTTTATCAGGCCTACCTCAGCGCCGAGAACTACCACCGCTGGCACAGCCCGGTCCGCGGGACCATCAAAACGATCCATCAGGTGGAAGGCACCTACTATGCCGAGGCCGCCGCGGGCGGGTTCGACGAAGTGGGGCCGAACAACTCACAAGGGTACATCGCGCATGTCGCGACCCGAGCGCTGATTTTCATTGAAGCGGACGAGCCCTCCATCGGACTGCTTTGCGTGATCCCGGTGGGAATGGCCGAAGTTTCCTCCTGTATTCTTAGCGTCAAGGAAGGTCAATGCGTCGAAAAAGGCGAACAGATCGGCTACTTCCAGTTCGGCGGGTCAACCCACTGTCTCGTATTCGGGCCGGGCGTCATTCGCGAATTTGCGTTGGACGCAATTCCCCAGGGAACCTATGGGCAGAATTCCGTCAACGTCAAAGTGAATTCCCTGGTAGCGGTCGCGAATTGAAACAGACGAAACCGGGCGCGCCCGTAATCGCGGGAGTGGTTGAAACAATGGTTGGAATATCCACGTAAAATTTGGTGTATAGTGGACTTCGCTTTCAAGTTAAAGCGAAACATCGTTCTTGTTGCGATTGCCGCCAACTCTAAATACAAACGCCCAAAGGTTTCTTTATGCGCCCGCTAATGCGGGGCAAAAGCCCTGAAAGGCGCCCACCTTGTTTTCGCCAGGAGAAGGACATGTTTGTGCCAAAAATTACAATGGTCTGCTGTACGATTTTTGCGGCGTTACCCGTGGTTGGTCAGGTAGCGTGTCCCAATAACGATAACGTCGGCACCGTCTTTGCTTCCGTCGTCGCGCTGGACCAAGTCATGGCGATCAATCGCCTGGGGACAGTTCGCCCGGAAGGCATGATGTACGCGTTGCTGTCCGATGTCGTTCCCAGCGATGGCGGGACGCTCTCCCCCGGGAATGTCCAACTGAAGCCAGGTAAGCGTCCTCGTCCGCTGGTACTGCGTGTCCATGAGGGCGAGTGTCTCCAGATCACGTTTCAAAATCTACTCAGCCCGAGTATTCTACCCGTGGCGCCGAACGGCGCCAACAACCTTCCGCTGTTCCTTGCCACCGAATCGACAACTCGAAACGCCTCGGTCCACGTGGCCGGTATGCAGTTGGTGAATAGCATTGCCGACGATGGAACCTATGTCGGTGCCAACCCGGTGGTCAACGGCAACTTCAGCGGCGTCGTCAAGCCCGGAGGCAAGGCGGTATACACGCTCTATGCCGCGGCGCGCGGATCGTACCTGATGTACAGCGCTCCGGCCGATTTCAATGGTTTCGACAATCCCACCACCACCGGTCCGAACGCCCAGTTGACCTTGGGTCTTTTCGGAGCCGTGAACGTGGAGCCCCCGAAAACAGAGTGGTATCGCAGCCAAGCCACGCACGAGGAGTTCCTGCTGACGGCCAAGAAGGTGGCCGATCCGAACAGTTCCGGCGGCTACCGTTATGAAGTGAACTATGACGCCACCTACCCATCGGGCAAGCCGGTGCTCAAGATGTTGGACCGTCATAACAACATCGTCTACGGCGACCTTACCGCCATCATCACCGGGCCCAACCACGGCCCACTCCCGCCCAGGCCCGAAAACCCGGCCTTGCCCAATCGCGAACTGCCCTACCGGGAAGTGACGATCCACTATCACGAATCCCAGGACGTGGTGCAGGCGTTCCCGTGGATCTACAACACCGCCGGCGGTCTGATCGCCGACCCCAACGCCGGCCTAGATGGATTCGCCATCAACTACGGCGTGGCCGGCATCACCCCGGAGATTTACGCCAATCGCCTTCAACTGGGTCCCATGCGCGACTGCCAGGAGTGCAAGTTTGAGGAATTTTTCCTGAACTCATGGACAGTTGGCGATCCGGCCATGATCGTCGACAATCCGGCCAACCTGCCGTGCGCGAATGGTCCGCCGAACTTCCAGATGCTGAGCATTGCGCAGGCGAGTTCGCCCTCGCTGGCACCGCAGATCGCCGCGCCGCCTCCGTCCTGCACGCCCGGCGCCATGAACGCGTCCGCCAATCCTCCACCGCCGCCCAGCGCCACCAAAGCGTTCTTCCCCGACGACCCTTCCAACGTCTATCACAGCTACCTGGGCGATCACGTCCAGTTCCAGATCCTGCACGCTGGTTCCGCGGTCCACCACGTCCACCATCACCACGCGCATCAATGGGTACACACGCCCGACAGCCCCGGCTCCAGCTACCTGGATAGCCAAGCCATCGGACCGGGCGCTTCCTACACACTGGACCTAGTCTACAAAGGCAGCGGGAACCAGAACCTCACGGCGGGCGATTCGATTTTTCACTGCCACTTTTATCCCCACTTTGCCTCGGGGATGTGGGCTCTTTTCCGCGTCCACGATGTCTTCGAGGAAGGGACGCTGCTGGACGCGAGCGGACGTCCGGCCCAGGGTTCCAGAGCGCTGCCGGACGGGGAAATCATGGCAGGAACGCCAATCCCGGCGGTAATTCCTCTGCCCACACAAGGCATGGCGCCCATGCCCGGCAAGGTGGAGATTGTGAATGGCCAGGTGAAGTTCCCTGGACAGCCGTCGACCGATGGCAAGGACCATCCGGGCTTCCCGTTCTTCATCCCTGGCATCGCCGGGCATCGGCCCCCCCATCCGCCGCTCGACTTCGCCAACGAGAACGGCGAAGAACTCAATGGCGGTCTGCCGCGCCACATTATCCGAAACGCCGCGATCACCAATGAGCAGCACACCAACACGGACTTTTCCAAGGACATCGGCTCCATCACCGCCATTCAGGTCCCCGAGCAGGGAACTCCGCTGGAGCGGAATGCCATGGCATTTTACGGTATGCGCGCCCATGCCTCCGCCACTCCCTTGGGCGCCACGGCGAATTTCTTTACCAACGGCCTTCCGCGGAAAACCGCGGCGAACCCGCTGGGCGCGCAACTCGGCGCACCCTTCGCCGATCCCGGCGTTGATGAAAACGGCAAAGCCGCAGGTGACCTCATCAACGGCAGACCGCGCCTCTACAAAGGCGTCAATCTCCAGGTCGATACCGTCTTCAACAAGAAGGGCTGGCACTATCCGCAGCAGCGAATGATTGCCCTCTGGGAAGATGTCGAAGACCTGCGCGCCGGCAAGCGCTCGCCGGAACCGTTCTTCTTCCGGGCCAATGCCGGGGACCTGGTGGAATTCTGGCATTCCAATCTCATCCCCGCTTATTACGAACTGGACGATTTCCAGGTGCGCACTCCGACCGACATCCTCGGCCAGCACATTCACCTGGTGAAATTCGACGTCATGGCCTCCGACGGCGCCGCCAACGGATTCAACTACGAGGACGGCACCTTTAGCCCCGACGAAGTCCGCGCCCGCATCGCCGGCATCAATGCCACTGGCGGTCTTTGTCTGCAGGCGGATTGCGCGAAACGGAGTATTCTCACGCCGAAAGCAATCAAAGCGTTTGGCAGCGGACCGAAGGGCGGGCTGAAGAATCTCTGGTTGGGGGCGCAAGCCACGGTCCAACGCTGGTACGTGGATTCCAAGTTCAACACTGAGAACAACGACGACCGCACGTACCTGACCATCTTCACCCACGATCACTTCGGTCCTTCCACGCACCAGATGGCCGGGCTCTATGGCGGGCTGCTCGTAGAGCCGCCCTGTTCCGTGTGGAAATCGCCAGATGGCCGCCAGATCTATGGGACAAGAAGCGACGGCGGGCCGACCAGTTATGCGGCCAACATCGTGCCGTCCCTCACGCCGGCGTCCGGCTGCAAGCCGGTAGAGAGCTATCGCGAATTCGCGCTGGCCTGGGCGACCTCCAACTCGCCTACCAGCCCACCAGCCGAAGCCTCCCGGACTGTTATCCCGGGCAAAGCCCGGACTCGACCGAATGCAAGCCGCTCGCCCCCGGTGCGACCTACGCCGGATGGGCCGATCCGGTGAACGCCATTAACTGCCCCGGATGCTCCGTCACCCCGCCGCCGCTCCCGGCTACGTATACTTCGATGAACGGGAATTTCGGCTACGCCGCCCAGCCCACTACACCCCATCTGGTGAGTGACTTTGGGAACGGGATCTTCTCCATGAATTATCGGGCGGAGCCGCTGCCTCTGCGGGCCGCCATCCCCACGACCCCCAACCCACAGGCATCGCCGCTAGCGTCGGACCTCTCGCACATCTTCCGCTCCATTCCCCGCTACGACAAGGCCATGAGCACGCAGCCCCAGCCACTCAGTTTGATCAATCCAAACTGCCAGGGACCGTCCTGCTTCAAGTTCCCCGTCGATTGCCACAGTCCCAAATCGCCCGGCGATCCTACGAACGGTTGCGGCGTCGGTCCCACTGATCCGTACACGCCCATGTTCCGGGCCTACGAGGGCGATCGCGTGCAAATGCGGCTTCTCGCCGGCGCGCACACCTCTATGCATCAGTTCACGGTTCACGGGCAGAAATGGCTGTTTGAACCCTTTAATCAGAACTCCGGCTATCGAAACAGCCAGTTCATAATCCTGTCCGAGCATTACGAAGCCCTCTTCAAAATGCCGCGCGTCGATCCGCAGCAGAAAACGGCCGACTACATCTACAATCCCAGCGCTTCGTACGAGGGCTTGGTCAATGGAACCTGGGGACTCATGCGGTCGTACAAGGACAAGGCCGAAAACCTCGCCCGTTTGCCCAACAACCCATCTCCCTCGCCGGGCGCAGCGGTGCGGATCCCGGACGGAACTCCCAATTGCTCCGGTACGCCTCTCCATCAGGCCGTCGCCGAGGGCCCCTGCGTCCGCGAAATCCATGTGACCGCCGTCAGCGCCAAGGAGGCCTTCGGGGCCGCCGGCCTGGTCTACAACTCACGAGGCGCGCAGACCACCGCGCAGGGGGCAACCGCCTCGCCTACCTTCGGCAACAATCCGCTGAACGACCCCGATGGATTGGTCTATGTTCTGGACGACGGCAACGGCAACATCCTCCCGCCGAAAAACGCCGAGCCGCTCGTCTTGCGCGCCAACGCTGGCGACTGGATCAAAGTAACCCTGACCAACCGGCTCAAGCCCACCGATCGCGTGTTCACCCAGATCCAGCCGACCGCAAGAATCGGGCAGTACACAACCGGGTACAACGCCAACCCCGTCCTTACCTCCACCAGCGTCGGGTTGCACCCGCAGCTCGTCGGCTTCGATATCACCAAGTCAAATGGCATCAACGCCGGCAACAATCCGCTCCAAACCGCCGAGCCGGGAAAAACGGTGGACTATCTCTGGTACGCCGGAGACCTCCAATTCGTGGATGGAAAGTGGAAGCCGGAGCCGATGGAGTTCGGGACGATTAACCTCTTCCCGTCCGATCCACTGTCCCACGTTTATCACGGACTATTTGCCTCCCTCGTTATTGAGCCGAAGGGTTCCAAATGGCGGGCCGACACCGACTACCGCGCGTCCGCAACCGTGTTTCCCCCAGAAGGCAAGCCCTTCCGGGAGTTCGTGCTGATGACGCAGAACGATATCAACATGCTGGTGAAGGGCCAGTCGTTCTATGCCTCCAACAACCCGATCTCGGCCTTCAACTACCGGACTGAGCCCTTCTTCTACCGCTTCGGCAGCCTGATGAATGCGGCCATGGGGACGAGCGCGCCGTCCGACTGGGCGAACCTCCAGGCAAACGATCTTGCCAATATCAATAGCTTCGATTTCGGGAGCCTGGACACTACTCTCGCCAACTCCAACGCCCTCGTCGGCGGCGATCCGCAAACCCCTATCTTCCGCGCGCCCGGCGGCATGCCCGTGCGCTTCCGTCTGGCCGATCCGGGCGGTATCGGGGACAACCAACAGACCTTTGAACTTACCGGACATGTTTGGCAGGAAGAGCCGTACGTGCGGAATTCCACCGTGCTCGGCGACAACCCCCAGTCCCGTTATACTGGGAATACCACTGGTTACGGACCCTCCTCGCACTTCGATGTCCTGATCGGCAGCGCCGGCGGAATCAACAAGATCACGGGCGACTACCGGTACCGCAGTTGGACCGGCAATCAGTACCAGGTCGGCCTGTGGGGGCTGTTCCGCGTGGGGCCGGCGGTATGCGCGGCCACCTGTCCGGACACCGTTACCATCGGTTCCGTTCAGCGGTCGGCCGGCGGACTCGCCGTCAATGGCGCCGTCACGGTCGCGCCGGGAACCGCTGCTTTCGCCGATAGCGTCACGATTACCTATGGCGGCCAGACCGGACAAGCCCAAGTTAACCGCCAGGACGGCACATGGACTTTCCAGGGCCCTAGCCAGCCGCCGAGTCCGTTGTCGTTGAGGGTCACCAGCCAGGCGGGAGGCGTCGCGCTCTACGAGGACGTCGTCCAACAGGCGCCGCCGGCCAGCGTCCCCTCCACGCCTAAGCCGCTCAAAAAAGCAACCCGGCAGTAACGCGTAGCCATGGAAAACCCTACGAAGCGCACAGGCCGCGCAGGCACGGCACCAACGGGCGAGGAACTCGCCCATTTCGCCGCGCCTAAGCGAGTCCGTTGTGCGCGTGTTCCTCAAAGGAACCTGTGTGGTTGGGCGCTCCTGGCGTCCGCCCTATGGGCGCAGACCCCTCCGGCGAAGGCGATCCACGAAGGGGTCGCCATCGAGTTCGACTCCGCCGCCACCCAACCCGCCCCGCCGCCCGGTTCCCGCAGCGACGTCCGCCTGCGTTTCCGTGTTTCGGACACCGCCAGCGGCATTCCGCTGCCAGGCCTGCGGCCGGCCGCATGGCTGGACCTCCGGCGCCCCGGCCGGACAACCGATGCGACGGGCTGCAGCAAAAAGGTGGCGTCTTTTCTGGGCGGCGGACTGCTCTCGGTTCCTTCGGTCGACCTCAACGCCTGGTACGTCCTGGCAATGAATGAGAACGCCACAATCTCCGTCGTCAATCCGCGCTTCGGGTTTGGAGGCTCGCAACTGTTGGCGCTGGTGATACTGGATAGTCCGGGGGAGGACTGGGCGCTTACCGCCAATCAGCAGCGTCTGTTTGTCTCCATGCCGGCATCCGGAAGCGTCGCGGTGGTCGATACCGTTTCCTGGAAAGTCACGGTGCGGTTGACGGTACCCGGCCGGCCGCGCCGTCTCGCCGTGCAGCCCGGTGACAAGTATTTGTGGGTGACTTCGGACAAAGAAGCGGTGGCCTTCGACCGGGAGACGTTGCAGCTCGCCGGACGCATTCCGCTGGGCGACGGGCCGCATGAGATTGCGTTCAGTTCCGACGGCCGTTCCGCGTTCGTAATCAATGGCGACAGCCAAACGGTCACCGTGATAGATACGGCCAGCCGCAGGAAAATTGCGGATGTTCCCCTGGGCGCGCGGCCGTCGTCGTTGGCCTCTTCGCCGTTATCGCGGCTCGTGTATGTAGCCCATGAGGGCGGCATCGCCGCTTTGAATACCGCCGGAGAAATCGTCGCGCGCATGCCCGCCGAACCTGGCATCCGGCAACTCCGGGCGGCCCCCGGCGGCCGGTTCCTCTTCGCTGTCAATCCCGGCAATGGGCAGTTGCACATCGTCGACACTTCGTCCAACCAGATCGTCCAAACCAGCACCCTTCACGGCGGCCCGGAGCAGGTCACGTTTTCAAGTACTCTCGCCTACATTCGCCGCCGCGCCGACGCTACCGTGCTGATGATCCCGTTAGAAAAAATCGGCGTCGCGGGCGCGCCGCTGCCGCTCGTCGAATTCGCCGGGGGCCGGCTCCCGTTCAGCAAGGGCGCGCTTCCCAGCCCAGCCGATTCCATCGTCCAGGCGCCCGGATCGAACGCCGTGCTGGTGGCCAATCCCGCCGACCGCGCCGTCTACTATTACCAGGAAGGCATGGCCGCCCCCATGGGCCACTTCGCCAACTACGGCCATGAGCCGCGCGCCGTCATGGCGGTCGACCGCGGTTTGGAAGAAGCGCCCGGCGGCCTCTACCAATCCACCGGCCGCGTTCCGAAAGCCGGCATTTATGATGTGGTGTTCTTTCTCGACTCTCCCCGCGTGATCCACTGCTTCGAAATGGAAGTGAAAGCCGCCGATGGCGAGGCTCCCGGATTGCGGCCGGTTATGGTTCGCTCCGTCGAATTGAACGGCACCGAAAAGGGCCTGGTCGCCGGCGGCCCGGCCCGGGTCCGCTTTCAAGTACTCGACGCGCGCACACAGCAGCCAATCGCCAATTTGAACGACCTTCGCGTACTGGTTTTTCTTCAGCCCGGCGTCTGGCAAACCCGCCGGCTCGCCGCCGAAGCGGCCCCTGGAGTCTACGCACTCCAATTCACGCCGCCTTCCAGCGGAGTCTATCAAGCCTACTTCGACTGTCCGTCCTTAGGTTTGAAGTTCAACAGCCCGCATGTCCTTACCTTCGTCGCCAGTGCCGCCCCCGGCCAACCGGCAGCAGCAGTCAGGTCGCCGAAGCGAGAGACGACCCCCAGGTTTTAGAACGTTGTGAGTAACGAGAAGGAGCGCAGTATGAGCAAAGATCGAGCGGTATCGAAATCAATAGACCAACAACCGGCCCCCGTCGCCGGTGGCGCGGATATCGTCAGTTACAAAATTCACCCTGGTCTGGGCATCGCGCGCATCGGCAACAGCCCGTCGGAGTTCTTCGTCGGACCCCTGGCGCCAGGCGAAATCCCGGATCCGGAAGGCGGATTCAAAGACAAGATGGGCCGCATCAAGCGCCAAGCCGCCGAGTTCCGCGTGTTTGGATACAACGCCGCCGGTGTGGCCGTGAAAGAGATTACCGCCGATGACGCCGAGATCGTGTGGCAGGTGCATCTGGTAAACCGGAAGGGCGAACATCATCAATTCGCTGGGCGCTGGTGGGAGAGCCAATACCCCGAGTGGCAAAAAGAAAATCCAGCCCACCCGCCGGTGCGCAATCAGGAAGTCCTCGATCCCGTCGAACGAGCCAAAAAACTCGTCATCGATCCGGGCCCACGCCAGATCAAAGGCCGCGGCGTCAGTGGAGATGAGTACGCTTTTTCTGGTGGAACGTTTGGCCCGCTGAATTACACCGTGGTCTCGCTCGGCGATCGGAATAACTCAACCGGCAGCACGTCGGCACGGATCAAGGGCAGCCGCACCGGAAGCATCAATAGGATCTACTCCAACCCCGGTAACGATCCGGGCCCGGAGATCGCCGCGCTCTGGGCGCAGTTTCCCGGTCAAGTCATCCCGCCGGTGGCCGTGGCGCCGAAGGTGGAAGTGCCCCTGGGCGAGTTGAGGACCGATGAAAAAGGCCGGCTCCGGGTTCTCGGAGGCCTCGGAAACTCCGCCTCGGTGATGCCGCTCAACGAGATCGGCTTCCTCAATGCCGGGAATTACTACGCCAACAACGACTACTGGTACGACGACACCTCCGACGGGCCGGTGACTGCCTCGGTTGTGCTCAAAGATGGCCAGACCATTGAAGCCGAAAGCGCATGGGTACTCGTTACACCGCCGAAGTACCCAGTGGCGGCGCGCGTCTTAACCACCCTCTACGAGGTCGCCGAGGAAACCTGGCGGAAGAAAAACGGCGGGCCCGATGCCGGAAAGCCGCCCTCCTTCACCAACGACATTTACCCCGTCTTCTTCCGGCTGCAGCAGTACCATTGGCTCAATAACGCCGTCAACCGCGGTCACGGTCCCGGTCCGGGCAAGGGCGGCAACTTTCTGGATCCGCGCGGCGCGCCCGAAGAAGCGCTATACAAACAAGGCGAGCAGTTCGGGGCGCGCAAGAAGCGAATCTTCGCTCGCCTCCGTCCGCCCAATCTGTTGGGCGAACCTACCCCGGAAACGGCGGACACCAGCGAGAGTCTGCAGTGGGCTAGCGCAAAGTTCATGCCCCAGATGTGCGGCGACGGCGGGGAAACAGCCGTTCCCGAGGACAACTCGCCCGATTCGTCCGGCAGCACCCTCGGCAGCCTGTACGTCACCTGGCTCACGCTCTCCGAGACTCAGTACAATAACTTCAAGTTGTGGGCGGACGATGCGTTTATTGACGATTGGAATGGCGCGGCGCCCAGGTTCAAGCCCATCTGGGACTACCCCATCTCCGACCAGCCGGCCATGATCGACAAAGGCGCGCTGGACCCCTGCGTGGGCGCCGCGTTCTACCCCGGCATCGAAATGACCTACGTCGCCACCTATCCGGACACATGGTCCGGCCTCTGCCGCCTCACTCCCGGCGCTTTCAAACCAGGAGAGATTACGAGCTGGATGGCGCTCCCCTGGCAAGCGGACTTTTCGGAGTGCAATACGAATTGGTGGCCCGCAGCGAGGCCTGACGACGTTGTGCCCGAAGCCGAGTATAACCAGATCGTCGCCAACTACAGCGAAGCATTGGAAGGCGGTATCGAGGCGGTGTTGGCCAATCGAGTGCCCTGGACCCGCGGGATCGCCAGCGAATCGCCGCAACTGGATAACGACATGGTCCATGCCTGGAAAGACTTCGGCTTCATCGTTCCCAGGCAGTACCCGCGCGAAGGGCCGGACGCCGAAACGGTCTACATCGAGATCGATCGCTCGCCCTACGCCGCCGTCACGATGCGCGATGCCTTCTACTACCTGATGAATATCGCCAGCTACCAGGACTTCCTGCCTAAGGCGCGCGAGATCGTCCAGGGGATGCTCAAAGACGCATGGGAAAACCAGGAACTGATGATGGCTGACCCCGATATGGTCTTTAAGTACTTCCCCTTCACCCAGGAGGCGTTTGACGCGCGCATGCAGCTGGTCTACAACAACTATGTTCGCGATAATCAGTCCGCCGCCGTGTTTGCCTCCGACCTTCGGGTAACTCGCGGTCAGGTCATCAACCAGATCGTTCAGATGGCCCCATTCAATCAACTGGATGGCGCCTGGTTGAGCCACGTCACCCCGGACGGTCCCGTTAGCATGATCAACGAAATGCTCTTCCGGATTAGGATGGACGAACTCGGCGACGGGAATGTGGAGCAGAACCACGCCAACGTTTACAACGCGACCCTGGAGAGCGTAAATATCTATCTCCCTGATCTCCACACACGCGCCTATGCGGACAATCCTTTGATACTGGATTCTGCCTACCCCCTTGCCGTCTTCCTGCTCGGCGTTGCGCAGTTCAACGATGAGTTCTTCCCCGAACTCTTGGGAATGACGCTGGAATTGGAATGGGGTTCGGTGTCTCTGCCGAGAACCGTCCACCAGTACCAGGCGTTCGGCATCACACCGCAGTATTACGAGCTTCACGTGGGTATTGACAATGCTTCGGAAGGTCACGGAGCGATCGCTAAAAAGGCGATCGAAATGTATCTGGAGATGGTACGCCAGCAAAGCGGCGAAGAAGCTATGCAAGCCGTGTGGAAGCGCATTTGGACCGGCTACGTGGCCTTCTACACCACTGGCTCTCTCGGCCAGGATCTGGCGGAACTTCCCCTGCCGCAGAATCAGGGGCCGAGCACGATCTGGAATGAGATGGCCGCTATGATTGCTTCCAAGGCACCCTATGCCAGCCTGATGCACGGGGATATCCAAATCGGCGAAAACCGCCTCAACGACTGGTTTGAGGATCCGTTCGGTCTTCTCGTCGCCTTGCAGGAGGCCGGGTTCATCATTCCGGGAAACCTGAACAGTCCCATGTTCCGCCTGATGGGTTTCAGCGGGCCTATGTACAGAGTGTTCACCGACGAGCAACTGGACCTTTGGCAGAGATGGGTCCTGTCGCTGCCGGAGACGAATGGCAAGCCGCCCGGGCCGGCGCCTCGCCCCCGCAAAAACCGGTCCGCCGCACAGGTTGTTTACGACAACATGCGCATTGTTGTCGACATGCTGCGGGCCAGACAGACGGGCGCTTCCGGCCATCGCGTCCAGTTGCAGGGGCCGGACCCGGAACACCCGGATCAGGCAATCACCAAGCCGCTGCATTGGTGGTTCGATCTGGGAACGAATCTGGTTGGCGACGACAAGGCTGCCCAGCTTCGCCGCGCCGACAACCTGCTGCTGAAGACGCTTTCCAATCCAGTGAACGGATGGATCGCCAGTAAGAATGTGCTGCAGAGCCCATTGATCACCGCGATGGCCACCGGATTCGGTCAAATGGCCGAAGCGTTCCGGGAGATCGCGCCCGGCGCGTCCTACGATCCCGCCGATTACGTCGACGGAATGACATACCTGGCCTGTCTCGTGAACTGGATTCAAGCCGGGTGCCCGGTTATTGACGCCGAAACCGCGGCCCTGGAAATGGCCGCTGCCGAGGCGCCGGTTGTGGAACCGCGCAAGCGGGAGCGCATCTGGGGTATGGGCAAGGTGCACTAATGCAAACCCGCGACGCATACAATCCCAGCTTCGCCGTTGTCGTTCTCGGCGCCGGACCCTGCGGGTCGGCGGCGGCGGCGGGTCTGGCGCGTCGCGGTCTTCCCACCGCGCTCGTCGGCAGACCGGCCGGCGAGCGCCCCAATGTCGGGGAATGCCTGCCCGCCGGCATTCAGCCGCAACTGGAAAAGGCCGGTGTCTGGGACGAGTTTCTCCGCGCCGGCCACACCTCTTCCGCCGGTATCCGCTCCGTGTGGGGATCGCCGGAAGCTTTTGACCGGGATTTTTTGATGAGTCCCTATAGCGTCGGCTGGCACATTGATCGTGCCCGTTTTGACGAAATGATGATCCGCTCGGCATCACGCAATGGTGCTGAGGCCGTAGAGTGCAGCGCCATTCGCAACGTCGTCAAAACCGCCTCCGGTTGGCGTATCCACCTCTCTACGGGGTCCGGCGAACGGGTACTCAACGGCGGCGTGGTGATAGACGCCACCGGGCGCTCTTCCGTATTTGCGCGGCGACTGGGAGTGAAACGAATTTTGCTGGATCGCTTAACTGGCGTCGCGGGATACTTTACTCCCCGGGATGGCGGACCCACGATAGAGCCCGTCCTGCTGCTGGAAGCCGTCGAACACGGCTGGTGGTATACCGCCCCGCTCCCTGAGAACAGAATGATCGCCGTCTTTCTTACCGACGCGAGCCATGTCCAAGCCGAGGCCCTCACGCAACCGGATTGCTGGCTCCGCAGTCTTCACCAGACTGTGCATCAGCGCCATCGAATCGAGGCGCACGGCGGCACGCTGGAAGCGGTTATTCGCATTCTCCCGGCCGAAAGCTCGTATCTGGAGCAAATAGCCGGGGATGGCTGGCTCGCCGCCGGCGACGCCGCGACGGCCTTCGATCCGCTCTCGTCGCAGGGGATCATTTCCGCGATTTCGGCCGGTCTCGATGCCGCCGGCACCGCGGCCGCCTGGCTCGCCGGCGATACGAAGGCGCCGCAAGCCTACGCGGCCGTCGCGCGCCGCAAATACGCTGAGTATCTGGCCCATCGCCAGATATACTATGGAATCGAACGCCGCTGGCCGGACTCCCGCTTCTGGAATGCTCGCCGTGTGCCGCCGGAGGCATTGGCCGCGCCCCGTTCTGGCACCAATGAAAGGGCTGCGGCCACGCAATGATTAAGTCCACGGCCATGCTCGTGCTCTTCGCCGCGCTGGCCGCCGCTGAGCAGCATCGCATCCCCGACACGCCGGTCATCGATCAGAACGGCCGACCGCTATCTTTCTACAGCGACCTGGTGAAGGGCCGCGCCGTCGCCATCAACTTTGTCTTCACCTCTTGCGTCACCGTCTGCCCCGTGCTGGCCGCGAACTTCCGGAAAGTGCAGCAGGATCTCGGGGAGAACGCCCAGGACGTACGGCTCATCTCCATCAGCGTGGACCCCGTCAACGACACGCCCGAACGCCTCAAACAATTCGCCGAGCGATTTCACGCCGGCCCTGGCTGGTCGCTGATCACCGGCGATAAAGGGGATATCGATGCCCTCCTGCGCGCGCTTGGCATCGCGGTGCGGAACAAAGTGGAACACACCCCGACGGTCCTGGTCGGCAACCCGGACGCCGGGTCCTGGCTCCGGGTGGATGGCTTGGCATCCGCCTCCGTCATTTTGAAAACCATCCGCGAAGCCCAGGCGCAGCGCACTCCAGCCGCAAGTCCGGTCGAAGCGCAAGCGGCCAAGTATTTTCCGAATCTCGAGTTGATCACGCAGGACGGCGTGCCGGTGCGTTTTTACGACGATGTTCTACGTGGAAA
Source organism: Bryobacteraceae bacterium (assembly GCA_034408745.1). Lineage (GTDB taxonomy): Bacteria > Acidobacteriota > Terriglobia > Bryobacterales > Bryobacteraceae > JAWXCM01. The sequence goes on along the minus strand of JAWXCM010000244.1, from coordinate 4,541 downwards.
GACGGCACTCATTAATTTCCTCTTCACCACATGCGCGGGCGTTTGCCCGCCGATGACCGCCAATCTGGCACGCGTGCAGAAGCTGCTGGGGGACCGCGTCGGGCGCGACATCGTCATTGTCTCGATCTCCGTCGATCCGGAGGTCGACACGCCGGCGGTGCTGAAGTCTTACGCCGATAAGTTCGGTGTGAAACCTGGGTGGTTTTTTCTAACCGGCGCCAAAGGCAATGTCGACGCGGTATTGGCAAAGCTCGGCGGCTATGTCCCGGAGAAGAACCAGCACTCCAACGTGCTTCTGATCGGCAACGTGCCGCGGGGTGGATGGCGGAAGGTGATCGCTATTGCCGACGCTGCCGCGATCGCGAATGTCGCACTCGATATCGCAAGGTAATGGCGATTAATTGGAATCTTGCCGTCCTCCTTGTCCTCGCGCCGATCGGCACCGCGTGGTGCGCCGAGGAAGGTTTATCGCCAGCGGCTCTGCACGGTCGCGAGATCTACCGGCGCGGAACACGCGGGGGAATCGACGCTGGGACGGCGGCCATCGGGGCCGGCGGCGTGCCGCTGCCTTCCTCCACTTTTACCTGCGCAAACTGCCATGGGATCTGGGGGGGAGGAGCCCGGGAAGGCGGAGTTTCAACGCCGCCGCTAAATTGGAGCTACCTCACATCTCCAGCGGTTTCCGCCCTCACCGGCCGCTGGCGGGGCGCCTATTCACTAGAGACTTTGCGGAAGGCAATTACCGCCGGACGGGATCCAGCGGGGCGACCGCTTCATGCCGGAATGCCGCGTTTCCAGATGCTTCCGGAGCGGCTGTCCGAAGTGGTTGCCTACCTGGAACGACTCGGCGATCCGGAGGATACCGACGCTGGCGTGTCCCCAACGAGGATTCGAATCGGCGCCGCGCTACCGCTTAGCGGTCCGTTGGCCGAAGCCGGCCGGAGCATTCGCGAGACGTTGGAACTGCTATTTGCAGGAGCTTCCCGCGGCGGCGGGATATTCGGTCGCGGAATTGAATTGGCGGTCGAGGATTCAGGCACAGATGCTCCCGGGCGTCGTTCCGCCACCCGTCGACTAATCGAAGACCGCGGTGTATTCGCGCTCGCGGCCAGCCTGGAGCCAAACAGCACCGGCGAAAACGCGGAACTGCTTAAACGCGCGTTCGTCCCGCTGATTGGTCCCGTCGGATTTTCTCCGCACAACATAGAGCCCCCCAATCCGGTCGTATTCTATCTGCTGCCGAACCTTTACGATCAAACCCGCTCGCTAGTGGATTTCGCCGTCGCCAGGGACCCCGGCCGCCGGCCGTGCTTCGCTGTCATTTATGGGGGCGCGGCAGTCGACGGCGGCGTGGTCGACGGTTTGCGGCGGCAGACCCGGACGCACGGGCTGACGATCACCGCGGCGGAGCGGGACGGGCCAGGTGTGGTCGCCACAGTTCTCGCCACGAATCCGGATTATTTGGTATTCGCGGGCGATGGAATCGGCCTTGTGCGGGTCGCCAAACAAATGGACCGCGATTCGGCCCCTGTTTTAATGGCCTTCCTCTCGACAGCAGAGAGTGGCGTGAGCCAATTGCCGCAGAGGGTGGCCGACCGGGCTCTCTATGCGTCCCCGGCTCCCCCGCCGGATCCCCGCCACGCGGAGGCGTTCTTCACGCTGCTCGGGGCCGCCAAGCCACCCCAGAACTTGTCAGGTATACGTGCGTCGGCATTCGCGGCGGGTACGGTGCTGCTGGCTGCACTGCGCTCGAACGGCGACAGATTAAGCCGGGATTCGCTTGTTCGGGCATTGGAGCGTCTGCAGCAATTTGAAACCGGCGTGCTAGCCCCGCTCACCTTCGGTCCCAATCAGCACATTGGCAGCGGTGGAGCCGCAATCCTCGGGTTTGACAAGCAAAGCCAGAGTTTGGTGCCGGTGAGCGGTTGGGTGGCCCCGAAAAACTAGTGTGGGTCCCGGAAGTTTGATCGTATTGATAGGCCCGCCAGCCGCAACGCTGCGTGGATTTACTCTAGCGTATTACGCGCAGGGTTGTCCCCCTGGATCTCGCTCTCAAAGTTATATGTCCCGTTGGGGATGATATAGGCATAACAGAGCGGCGACACCCGTGCCAGGTCGGTGTCCAAGATCTGTTCGCCCGCAGCGCGCAGGCGCTCGACGATCTCGCTGATGCGCACCGTATTCCAAACCAGGACGGCATTGGAGAGTAGGCTCAGGCAACTCGCCTTGTTCATGATCTCGTCCAGATCGCCGGTACGGAACTCGCCGCGATTGGCGAAGAAGAGGCAGCGGGCCACCAGGTCGTGCCGATGCTCCCCGCGGTTCAATTGCAACTGCACGCGCCCGCGCATTTTCATCGTGAATGTAGCGCAGAATGTAAATGGTCTTGACCCACCCGCCCAAGAGCGGTCAGGGCCTTGGCGAGGCGGTCCGAAGGCGAACTGTTGGCCAGCCGCTGGATGATGACGTTGGCTGGCGCGGTCCGGTTCTTTAACGATGCCGCCAGCCGCACCAGTTGATCCCATTGTTCACGGATTACCTCCACATCGGCCGTCCCGCTCCATAACGGGTCGAGGCATCGGTATTGGGCTTTCCGGTCGAGTTTGTAGAGCCGCTGTCGCGTTGTAGTTTAAGAGGGCCTGGCGCAGGTTTGGTGCAACGGGCTGAGGACGCTACCCTAGGCATTAACAATGCCCACTGCGCCACATAGCCGAGAGCTTCTCCGTTCCTTGGGTCCGCTGAAGCTGCTTAATCTCACCAAAACTGGCGGGGGCTGGATTGTAGAAGCGGAAGGGCACAACTCAGCCGTTTGTCCCAGCTGTCAAACGCAATCTCGCTCGCGACACAGCCGCTACGGGCGCTCGCTGCGAGACTTGCCGCTTCAGGGTGCGGCCGTAATTCTGAAGCTGCATCTCAGTCGCTGGCGCTGCCGCGCACCAAGCTGTAAGCGCAAAATCTTCGTGGAGCGCTTGCCCGATCTTTGCCTTTCCCATGCCCAACGGACCGTTCGCTCTGGTCAAATTGTAGGGCTGCTTGGCCATGCTCTTGGCGGTCGGCCGGCTCAGCGACTGGCAAAACGGTTGGGTGTGATGGCTAGCCGCGACACACTTCTCCGGTGCGTCAAGAAAACGGCCCAGGGGAGCGTTCAATCGAGTGGGCAGGCACTCTAATCATTGGGGATCGCGTCAGGCTGCGAGTTCAGTTCGGGGCGGAAGCCAGTATGCATTCGCCGGAAGGCCTTCTCAATCGTAGTCGTTCAAGACATGAACCCGAACTCGCAGGAATTCAGGAGCGGTGTGGCGGGTCCAGCGCATCTGCTGGCGCTTGGACATCCGATGCGAAAGGATCTCGTTGACCGACGACTCGGCGAACGACGTCGAGATTCTCTGTCCTGATCGATACCTCTGGCCGTAGTTTGGCATCGAGTCCCGGTTCAACTCGACGTATCGAACCAGATCCGGCAGCGCACTGGCCAGCTTCGCAATCGGTTTGTTGCTCTGAAGGAATGGGGCTTGAGCCCATTGGGAAAGATCAACTAGGCGCGCCAGTCCGCGAATCGTCTTGCCATGCCATAGCGCCCATTTGGCCCGTTTCAGTTCGTCCAACGCGTGCTGTTGGGCCAAAACATTGCCGCCGGGCTCCAACGGACCTTTCGCCATCTGGCTCAGGTTTTGGAATCGCATCGCCAGATGGAACCAGTCCAAAAGGTGTGTCGCGCCAGGCACGACCGCCCTCTGCAATTCCCTGAGGCCGGCATCGCCGTCGGTCAGCACCGTGACCGACGTGGTCGCGCCGGCTCCGCGCGCCCGCAACGCTTCGCCTACGCATCGGCGACCCTCATCTTTGTTACCCGTTCCGCGGACGAATGCAAAACGTGTGCTGGCATCGCCGGGGCCGATCACTTTGCCGACAATCACCTCAAAGTTTCTCTCTGGACGCCGATGGCAACTCTTCACGTAGCCGCCGTCCAACCCGATCACTACTTCCTTCACGGCCGGGGTGGTGTCGGCAGGGGAAGCACCGACTGCATCCCGATGCTTTTCAAGCCGTTTTCCGACTCGCATGGTTCGATTTCGGATGGTGCCCGCATTGACCGTTTCCGCCACGGGAAGAAGCTCCTGCAGTATGCTCGCTGCCTGGCGGAACGGGAGGAGCGCAGCCAGCTTTGCGCTGATAAAGTTCAATTCCGGAGATGTCGGATTCCGACGGGCAAACATCGTTGAAAAGCTCTGGGTCCGCTGGCCTTGGCAGCGGCACCCTCGGACGCGGCGGACCGCCATGGGAATCTTGCCATAAATCGATTTGAAAGTGGAAGTGTAGTGCCCTTTGGTGGGTAGCTCGGCGCCGCACTGCTTGCAGTTTCGTGCGATCTCGCAATGCTGCTGGACTTGATCGGCCACCATCTGTTTCTGGATAGCGGCCAGTATGGTCTTGCCATCAGCGATGGCAAGACCGAGGTTGGCCGGCGTCATCGGGTTGGTGCGCTCCAGTTCAACTAAGTCATATTCTTGTTGTTGTCCTGGGGTGATCTCAGAAACGAG
>JAWXCM010000243.1:0-7971 GCA_034408745.1 Bryobacteraceae bacterium | reverse complement strand
CTGGAACGGACCGGGGACTTAAAGATGCCGCCCGGCAAACAGGGCCTTCCGCCGCACGAGATCCGGGTGATTCGGGATTGGATCGATAGCGGAGCCCACTGGCCGCGGGAGGGGGCCCCGGCCGGGAGCGCCGCCCCGGAGCCCGCCTGGTGGTCGCTCCGCAAACCCGTCCGGCCCGCGCTGCCGGAGGTGCGAAACGCCGCCAACGGCGATTGAGCACAGGACTATTCCGGCCCGGCGTGACGAAAATGCGGCCATCTCGCTGGCCAGCTATCATTCCAGCCAGCAGAACACCTCCACCGGCAAGCTGACTGAGGCGATGCTGACCAGCGTCTTCCTGAAGGCACGCGATCTGGCCGGAATGATGAAATGGCTGAAGCTGCCTGAAGTCTGGAAAATTCTCCCAACGAAACTGATGGCAGGATTCATCTCTCATCATAGAAAGCATCGGGATGAGTGCCCCAGGTGAGTGCACCGTGTCAACAGAACGGCGAATGGATCGGGAGGACACCAGGGCGCTTGAGGAATTCCTGGATTGCCCGAGCCTGGACACGTTTCCACCGCTCTTTCTGGTGTTGCATCCGAGAGTTCACCGGTTCTTCGCGGTGAGAGGGTGCCAGGCTGATTCCGATGAGTTGGCGCAGGATGTACTGCTGAGTGTCTACCATCACGGTGCGGAAGTCCGCGACCGGCGCTTGTTTTACGGCTGGATATTCCAGGTTGCCCGGAATCGGTTCCTGCAGTATTTGCGGGAAAAGAAACGGCCCGAGGGCTTTGAATTCACGGCGATCGGCGAGGCGGCGCTGGCGGCGGCGCAAGGCGCTGACCCACTTCAGGATTATTCGTTCGCGCGCCTGATCGCTAACGTGGATCCCCTTGCACGACAGATATTAACCCTGCGATTTGTGGACGAACTCGACTACGACGAGATCGCGTTCGCCCTTGGTATTCCGGCTGGCACGGTGAAGTGGAAGGTGTTCGACGCCAAGCAGCGGCTGCGCGCCTTCCTGACGAAAGGTAAACGATGAGCAACTGGCTACGGCACATTGGCATCCTGGAGTGGATCGCGATCATTGATGGCGCCGCTGATGAAGCAGTGAAGTCCGCGGTGAAAGACCATCTGGCGTGTTGCACAGAATGCGAAGAGTTCCTCGACGAGATAAAAGCGGTGCGATCAAAACTGCTGGACTCGGCATTCCAGGTACGTGTGGCGAATACGCCCGGTGTGGAGCATTCGCAGCGCGCGCTTGAAATGGCGTTGACGGAGTTGCGAAAGGAAAAGCCAGCCCCGGCCAGCGTGGAGGACCGTCTGGCAGCCGTGATGGCGGTAATCACGCCGATCTGCGGAGCGGGTGGCGCATCCCGGGTGGCCGCGTCCGCCAGAAGGCGAATCGGTGGCAGCCTGCACAAAGTGGTTCCTGCCGAACGCTGGCCAGAGTTTCTGCAATACGTTTCCTCGACGACCGCTCTGCTTTGCGGTGACACCGCAGCACAAATGGTCTGGGTTGCGGGGATGGAGTAAGCAAATGGAGGGGCGCCTCTCAGTTGGTCCCAGGCTGGTTCTGGCCGCCGCCGGAGCGCACATCGCGTGTGTGGTTCTGCTGGGGGTTCTCCGGATCGCGGGCTTCGGCTATCCCCTGCGCGTCGCCGGGCCGGCGGTCCTGCTTGCCTTCAGCGTACTGGGATACGGCATCGCGCTGATTCTGTCCAGGCAAATTGCGGGCGAATACGCCAATTCCGCGCCCATGCGCCTGGCATGGCTGGCATTCGCCGCTGACTCGGTCCTCTGGATTTTCGGGCACATCGCTTCAAATAGTCTGCTGTACACCTTTGTCGTCGACAAGCCTGTATCCGGCCTGCTGATGCACGCCGCCGTGGTTCCGGCCGATCTCTGTCTGCTGATCGGAATCCTGTCGATGTGGGTGGGGTTCCACCGTGCGGGGCTGGGCTTCCGAGTGCATTGGGTGGACGTCGTCTGGATGGTTCTGATTGTCAGCGCGATGGCGGGGATCCTCACCTTCCGGGGGCAGCTCACTGAAGCGGCCTCTCCGTACCCTGGAGTGCATGCTTTGCAGCAGGCGGGTCTTTCGCTGGTTGCGCTCGCCGCCGCGGCCAGCCTGGTACAACGGCGGTTTGCCCAGGAACTGGGGCATGGACGTCTGGCACTGGCACTGCAGTTTGTGGCGGCGCACGCGCTGGGCCGGTGTTTGCTGGTTCTTGTGGAGGCGGTCGTGCGCTCACAGGGCCCACCGCCGCCGGAGTTCCAGATTTTTGCCGGTGCCTGCCGAGCGGCCGCGCACTGGTCCATTGCCGTCGCGGCCGCTTATCTGGCCGCCATACCTGTCCATGCCGCGCAGCAAATCCGGCATCTCAAGCGGCGTCAGGGCATGGCGCCCGGCGCCCGGCCAGTCTCAACCTAACTTGCGGTTTACCACGGGGAGAAAAGAATGTTCAAACGTATTCTCAGTTGCATGCTCCTGATCAGCGGCCTCGCGGCTGCGCAGGATACCAGGGGAACACTGTCAGGCCGCGTGGTCGACACCAGCGGCGCGGTGGTTCCCAATGTGGAAGTACGAGCTATCAACGAAGCCACCGGCACCTCATCCAGCGGAAGAACCAATCAGACGGGCAACTACGCCGTGCCGTTCCTGCTTCCCGGGACTTATCGTGTGCAGGCGGAGGTGACGGGCTTCAAGCAGTTCCAGCGCGGCGGAATCCAGGTGCGCGTGGGTGATTCGGTCGGGCTCGAAATCACCCTCCAGCCGGGTGACGTGGCGGAGAGGATGGAGGTCACCACGCAGACCCCGCTGCTGGAGACCAACTCGGCCTCAGTGGGACAAGTGGTGGACCAGCGCCGCCTCACTGAACTGCCCGTCGTTGGCGGCAATCCCTTTCAACTGGTGCAACTGGCGCCAGGCGTGGTGAACGCCACCGATCTCCGGGTGCGCAATACCTCCTCCCCCAACGCAACATCGCAGATTTCAACCGACGGCAACGCGACGTACTCCAACGAATTCAGCATTGACGGCGTGCCCAATGTCCGGAGCTCCCCGTATGAGGGCAACTCGAATCAGGTGGCCTACATTCCCCCGGCAACGGCGGTTAGCGAGTTCAAGGTGCAAACTATCACTTACGACGCGTCTCTGGGCCACACTCCCGGAGCAGTGATCAACGTGGCGACCGTCAGCGGAACCAATCAGCTGCACGGCGAGGTACACGAGTTTCTCCGGAACCGGGCTCTGGACGCCCCCAGCTTCTTCCAGAATCGCGCGGGCCAGACACTGCCGGTGTATCAGTACAACCGGTACGGTGCCTCGGCTGGTGGTCCGGTGGTACTGCCCCGGCTATACCAGGGAAAGAACAGAACGTTCTGGTTCTACGCATTTGAAGCGAACCCGTTCAAGGTCCCAACACCCAGCATTCGAACCGTACCGGGCGCGTCCGAGATCGCCGGCGACTTCTCCGCCCTGCTTCGGCTGGGCAATACTTACCAGCTTTATGATCCAGCCACGGCGGTAGCTGAAGCGGGCGGGCGTGTCCGGCGCTCTCCGTTCGCCAACAACGTCATTCCCCCTTCGCGAATCAACCCCATCGCGAAGTCGCTGTCCCGGTTCTGGCCGGCGCCCAACCAGGCAGGAACCATCGACGGCCGCAACAACTTCTTCGCAGGCAAGCAGAACTCAGCAAACCAATACCAAACCCATCTGGGCCGGGTGGACCACACGTTCAGCGACAGCCACCGGATTTTCGTCCGGGTTCATGGCGATGCCTTCAAGGAAACGAAGAACAACGATTTCGATAACATCGCGAATGAGACTTTCCATGAACGCCGGAATCTTGGAGCCGCGATTGATGACGTCTTCGTTTTCAGCCCGCAACTGCTGCTGAATCTTCGCTACGGCTTAACCTACTTCGAGTTTCCCGAGCGGCGCGCCAGCAGGGGCATCGACCTCACGCAGTTCGGATTTTCCAAAGGCCTGACCAGTCTGATCGACCCGAGTCTGGCCGCGCTGCCCGTCGTGAGTGTCGACGGCTACAGCAGCTTCGGCACGGGGGTGGATCGCACCACAAGCGATGTCCGCCACGCCACCTCGGCCCACGTTACCGCAATGCTGGGTAGCCACTACATGAGGCTTGGCGGGGAAGCGCGGCTGGACCGGTCGTTCTCCAACGACATCCTCAGCGGGGTATCGCCCAGCTTCACCTTTGGCACCAACTGGACCCGTGGCCCGCTGGATACCTCACCGGCCGGGCCTCAGGGCAACGGACTGGCCTCATATCTGCTCGGCCTGCCCACCGGGGGCAATCTGGTCCGGCTCTCCGGCGGCGAGGCACTCCAGTCCAGGTTCTTCGGCATCTACTGGCAGGACGACTGGAAGGTCTCGGCCAGGCTTACCGTCAATCTCGGTCTGCGCTATGAGTACGAGTCCCCTTTGACGGAGCGCTTCAATCGCAGCACTACCCAGTTCGATTTTAATTCGCCGAGCCCGATCAGCGCTCAGGCGCTTGCGGCGTACGCTGCTGCCCCGCTCGCGGAAGTGCCCCCCTCGGCCTTCTCCGTGAGGGGAGGGGTGCTATTCGCCGGGGCGAATGGCTTACCCCGAACGTTCTGGACTGCGGACAAAAACAACCTGATGCCTCGAATCGGTCTCGCGTACACCCTGAACTCCAGCACTGTGGTCCGCATGGGTTACGGACTCTTCTACGACACCAACGCGACGAAGTATCCGTCACAGCAACCTGGCTTCAACCAGTCCACACCGCTGGTGGCGTCGGTGGACAACGGCCTCACATTCCTCTCTACGGTCTCCGACGCTTTTACCGCGGGACTCCTCCCGGCTCGGGGCGCCAGCGGCGGACTGATGACGAACGCCGGACAGGGCATCACGTTCTATCCCGCGCGGACTCTGAACTCTTACGCTCAGCGGTGGTCGTTTGGAATCCAGCAACAATTCCTGCGCGAGTGGGTGCTGGACGTGTCTTATGTCGGCAACCGCGGAACACAGGTGGCGGTCCGCCGGGATCTCAATGCCATCCCCGCCCAGTACCTGAGCAAGTCTGCCACGCGGGATCAGGCGGCCATCGACAACCTCGCCGCCCAGGTCCGAAACCCGCTGGCCGGCTTGCTGCCCGGCACGTCGCTGAATGGAGCCACTGTAGGCCGCTCGCAGTTGCTGAGGCCGTATCCGCACTTCACGGGCGTGGCCACATTCGATCCGCAGGGCTACAGTTGGTACCACTCTCTGCAGGCGCGGGTAGAGAAGCGCTTCTCCCGAGGCTACACGGTCAATCTGGCGTACACGTGGTCGAAGGCTATGGAGGCCGTCGGGTACCTGAACGACGTCGACCCGATGCCGGAGCGCGTCATCAGTCCTAACGACCGCACCCACCGCGTCGTCGTCTCAGGGATCTATGAGTTGCCTTTCGGCCGGGGCTGCAAGCTGCTGTCCACCTCCAACCGGTTCGTGAATGCATTGGCCGGAGGCTGGCAGTTTGGCGGGGTGGTAACTCAGCAGTCCGGGCCGCCGCTGTCATTCGGAAACGCCATCCTGCTCACCAGCCTCGATGCGGTTCCGCTTGCTTCAGCGCAGCGCAGTGTGGACCGCTGGTTCAACATCGACGCTTTTGATCGCGCCCCCGGCAGACAGCTCGGGTCCAACCTGCGCACCCTGCCGTCCCGTTTCAGCGGCATCCGCGGAGATGGGCAGAGCATGTGGGACCTGTCGCTGCTGAAGAACTTCACGCTGAGGGAGGGGTTCAAGCTGCAGTTCCGCGCCGAGACCTACAACGCGCTCAACCACCCGAATTTCAGCGGTCCGAATACCTCGCCCACCAGCACGGCGTTTGGAACCGTGACCGCGCAGAACGGCAACCCGCGATGGTGGCAGATGGCTCTGAAGCTCAGCTTCTAAACTCGAGGGAACCACATGAACTTCAAGCGCAGGCATTTTCTGATGACCGGAGCCGGCAGCATGCTTTCCTGGGCCGCTCCGCCTTCGGACAGAATCCAGCTCGGCGTCATCGGAGCAGGCGGCCGGGGACGGCTCGTCATGGGAGAGTTTCTTAAGGATTCGTCAGTGCGGGCGGCTGCCATCTGCGACGTCTATGAACCGAATCTGGAGCAGGCTCTATCCGAGTCGGGTAAGGCGGGCAGCACTCCCAGGGCTTACCGCAACTACAAGCAGTTGCTCGACAGCAAGGAGGTCAACGCGGTCCTGATCGCGACGCCGGAGCACTGGCACCATCGCATGGTGCTGGACGCTCTGGCGGCGGGCAAGGACGTCTACGTCGAGAAGCCACTGTGCCAGACGCCCGAGCAGGGTCTGGAGTTGGTGGCCGCTGAAGCCAGGTCGAAACAGATCGTGCAGGTGGGCATGCAGCGCCGCAGCTACGATCTGTTCCTCGAGGGGCGGAAGATCGTCGCCGGAGGAACGCTGGGCCCGGTCCGGGCCGTCCGTTCCTGGTGGCTGAACAACAACATGGCGCCACGGACTCCCGCGCGACTTGCCGGTCCGCTGGACTGGGAGCAGTGGCAAGGTCCGGCGCAGCGGCGGGTGGCACCAGATCCGGAACGCTTCCGCGCCTGGCGCAGCTACTCCGATTACTCAGGCGGCGTCGTGGCCGACCAGGGGAATCATGTGTTCGATGGAATCCACATACTGATGGGCGCCGGCTTCCCCCTTTCCGTCAGCGCGATGGCCAATTCACCGCATGCTCCGCATGGCGATACCCCGGAATCCGTGGTCGTTTCGGCCTGCTATCCGGAGGACTTTCTGGCCATATTCACCATCAACTACGCCGCCATGCGGTACAAGACCCGCAACGACCAGGCTACCCATCTGGATGGCGACAAGGCCCGAATGGACGTCAGCCGCGAGGAACTCAAGGTGTACCTCGAGGGGGCTGAGGAAACTCCTTCGATCACCCGTATCTCCGCCGGGGGCTTCCACCACGCCACTTCCGTACACGTGCTGAACTTTCTAAACTGCGTTCGAACGCGAAAGACTCCGGCGGCGGCGATGCAGATTGGTTTTCAAGCCGCGCTGATCCCTCAACTGGCCAATCTGTCCCTTCAGTCGGGCAGGCGGGTAAAGTGGACGGGCAAGTCGGCCATCGCATCCGAATGAAATGGAAAGATGCCTGAAGCTGACCAGGCACGTGCCCTTAAGGCCGGAATGGCGCGGAGGCAACCGCGTGGCAGAGGATAATGCATTAAATGATGCATTAAACGACGTAAATGTTCACCGATTGCCTTGCGTGAATGACGAACTCAAGAGATCTGTGGCGGCGGGCCAGCAAGACGGAGTGCCGAACGGATTTGGTCGCCCTGCTGTGTGCCCGGGCCAGCCCGGGCCGATAGCGCGATAAGATTCTACCAATGCCTCATAAAATCGTCGTTCTGGATGGTTGCGCGCTGAATCCGGGAGACCTCGCGGAATTGGCTGTTCACCGATTGCCTGCGTGAACGACCTGCTCAAGGGAACTGTGTCGACAAGCCAGCAAGTGGTCCCCGGGGAAGGTGATCGTCGGCTGGGTGATCAACTCCAGTGTCGCCACTAACCAGCGTCCGGACTTTGATTCCGTGGCAAGGACCTTGTTCGCGAGATTACCCGGTGGTAGGTGGGCAACCAGCGCTCCTTCCATGTCGATTTCGGATTCCTCATCTCCTGTTCATGCGACCGCGGAGGCTGTCTTCGGTCCATCGGCCACGACGTTCTCCCCCTGCCGTCCGCACGGGACACGTGGAATTCCGCTGCGTAATTCCAAAAACCTCACATCACATACCGGAATTATCCTAAGAAACGGCAGTTGAAGGGCTGGCTTGAAGGGCAAGTGATAGATAATGTTGAAGATGAGTGAAGATCTGGGTCCGGTAAAGACTCACCCGATGGGTGAGCGCAATGAGGGAGCGGTTGAGGTGCTGGAGGGGGGGTCCAGTCTGGACACGTTTGCGGGGAAAATCCATTTGAG
>JAWXCM010000242.1:0-15255 GCA_034408745.1 Bryobacteraceae bacterium | reverse complement strand
GTTCGGGGCGATGCCGCTTTCCTGGACGATGGACAAGATTGGGCCGATGTGCCGGTCGGCTGAGGATTGTGGTCACGTGCTGGCGGTGATCGCGGGCAAGGATGAGAACGACCCGGGTACGGCGGGCAAGAGCTTCTACTTTTCACCGCAGTATCAGCGGCCTTTGAATCAGCTGCGAATCGGGTTTGCGGCCGAGTCGTTTGGGGAATGGTCGCAGGAGGCGATGCGGCCGGTTTTCGAGGCGGCGCTTGGGGTGTTGAGGGGGCTCGGGTCAAAGTTTGTGCCGGTTCAGATGGCGCCCGATTTGCCGTATGGCTCGGCGGTGTCGACTGTGATCGGGGCTGAGGGCTCGTCGGTGTTTGAGGAACTGATTGAGAGCGGGCGTGTGGACGAGCTCGCCGACGCGGCGCAGGTGGCGGGTTTGCGGGCTGCGCTGGAGATTCCGGCTCGGGATTACCTGCGGGCGATGCGGGTCCGGCGGCTGGTTCAGACGGAGTTTCGGCGGGTGTTTATGGATTGCGACTTGCTGATTGCGCCGAGTCGGACGGCTGTCGCGAACAAAGTTTCGGAGCGGCTGGATGGTGCGCCGCCTCCGGCTCCCGCTGCCGCTGCCGGGGCTCCGGTAAACGGGATACAGGCGATTATTGGGGCGGGGAATCTGGCTGGGCTGCCTGCGCTGTCGTTGCCTTGTGGGTTTGCCGGTGGGATGCCAGTTGGGCTGCAGCTGGTGGGCCGGCCGTTTTCGGAGAATCTTCTGCTGTCGGTTGGGATGCAGTTCCAGAAGGCTACGGATTTTCACCGGCAGAGGCCGAAGCTCGGGTGAGTCTGGGTGGATCAGGCTGAGACGCGGCTGGCGACTCGGCGTCGCCATTCGCCGTGGACGGCGTGGAAACCGAGGTAGAGGAACGTCCCGCCGCCGAGGGCGAGCAGGACGGTCATCCAGCGGGAACCGATGATCGGGGCGAGGATGAGGGCCAGCAGGGCACCTGGGATCATGGTGGCCTGGACTCCGGTCGCCCAGGCGAGCGCTGTGTTGCGGGACTTCAGGGCGGCGCGGAGAATTACACCGAACGCCAGGCTCTCCGGAATCTTGTGGATTACGACGCCTAATGAAATCGCCGACCCGTTGCCGGCGGCGAGGGTCCAGCCGTCGAACAGGCTGTGAATCACCGCGGCGATGAGCAGGGGTGTGGCGAAGCCGTGGAGTCGCGTGGAGCAGGAATCGTGGTCGTGAGTGTGGGAGCAGGCCGGGCAGACGGGGTAGATGTAGCGGTCGGCGAGCCAGACCAGGCCGAATCCGGTGAACAGCAGAGCCGGACCGATTGTCCAGCCGAGGCTTTCGGCAAGCTCCGGCATTACCCAGAAGAGAGAAAGCGTGAGGAGTATGGCGCCGCAGATGGGCACCATGCGCCGAGTGATTTCAGGAACAGTAGCCAACCATACACCCGCGGCAGCGCCGAGCATCGACAAAACCGAAGAGAACAGCAGAATTGGCGTGAATCCGGGGGGCAAATGGCTCCTTCTCCATCAATGTTACAGGACTGACGGGGCAGCCCTTAAGATTTAGGGTCATCTGGCCGATATAATTCGTGTGGTGCCTCTCGTACATCCCGCTCTGCAGGCTTCCATGGCTGCTGTCGCCCTGGTGGCTGCGTTTACCGACATTCGTGCGCGAATCATCCCGAACTGGCTGGTGGTGACCGGACTGGTTGCCGGGTTCGGGCTGAATACGTTACTTTATGGCTGGCAGGGGCTGGGCGCTTCGGCGCTCGGGTTCGGGCTGGCGCTTTTGATCTATGTCCCGCTTTTTATTTTGCGTGCGATGGGCGGTGGGGACGTAAAACTGATGGCGGCCATCGGGTGTATGGTGGGACCGCGGAACTGGTTTGAGATATTTATCTATGCCTCGGTGGCGGGTGGTATCTATGCGATGTTTCTGGTGACGGCTCGCAATTCCGGCGGAGGGGTTTTTTGGAACATGTGGCACATTGTTAAGGAACTGGTCCGGCTCAGGTTACCATTCAAGACAAAACCCGAGTTGGATATCGGCCATAACAAAGCGTTGTCGGTACCACACGCGGTGGCGATTGCAGCCGGGGCCTTTTTGTTTTTATACATTCAGCGGGCGTGACCTGAGCAAGATCAGACTGGCGGGCTCGTTCTTAGCACGGGGAAGTATCTGGCAGATGGGGAATCCGAGGGACGAGTACCATGCGTTGTACGAATCCGCCTCCGACTTATTGTTTAGTCAGGAAATTGGTGGCAGGATCACACGCGTAAACCGGGCGTTTGAGCGATTAACCGGGCTGAACCGGATGAACGTGGTTGGTACCAGTGTGTTCGACCGCATAGACGCAGAGCAGCGGGACATGTACCGCCAACGAATTCTTGAGCGGATCGGTGGCGCTCCAGCTCAGCCATTCGAGGTTGAGTTGCTGGGTGCCCATGGCCGGGTCCACGTGGAGTTGAGTGTGGAGCTTTCGTTTCAAGACGGGGTACCCGTTGGGCTTCTGGCCTCGGGACGGGACATCATGGAGCAGGTCCGATCACGGATGGACCGCGCCGCCTCCGATGTGACTCTGCTGCGCCAAACCGAGGAACTTGCCACTTTTTCCCGCTATCTGCAACTCCTGCACCGTCTGAGCACCACCACCTACTCAAACCTCGATGAACTGTTCAGCGACTATCTGAGCACCGGCTGCGAGATATTCAGCCTGGAGTGCGGGGCGATTGTCGAGTTGTCGGCCGACGGTCCTCAGACACGCAAGACGGCAGGACACCAGTGCGGCGACGATCTGGAGGAGTTGACGGACCGGGTTCGCAATGAAGAGATCACTCTGGTGGGATCGCTTCCTGGGCGGTCGGGCACTTTCGGCGCGGCCTCGTTCTTTGTCGGCACTCCGATTTTCACGGGCAACGACCTGTTTGGCGTGCTGCTGTTCTGGTCCGAAGTCAGCCACGAAACTCATCCGCAGGCTCGCGAAATGATCGAGATGATGGCTCGCGGGATGGAATCGGCGATCCAGCAGCGGCGGCTGACGGATGAGCTGGAGTACCGGGCGCGGCACGACAGCCTGACGGCGCTGGCGAACCGGGTAACGCTGTCGGAGCAACTGACGGCGGAGATCGACGCGGCGCGGGTGATGGGCACCGGCGTGGGTGTGATCTTCATGGATCTGGATCAGTTCAAAGAGATCAATGACAGCCTGGGCCATGCGGCTGGCGATTCGGCGCTGCAGGAAATTGCGCGGCGATTCCGGTCGGCTGCCGGGGCGCGGATGCTTGTGGCGCGGGTTGGCGGGGATGAGTTCGCGGCGGTGGTGCCCAATGTTCGAACCGGTGACGAGGCGGAGAAAGCGGCGACGCAGCTGCTGGATTCGCTGGCGGAACCGCTGGATTTGAAGGGCGAGTACCGAAGCGTGACCGCGAGTTCGGGAGTCGCCGTGTTTCCGCGGGATGGGGAGAACGGCGCCGCTCTGCTGGTGAAGGCCGATGCGGCGATGTACGAGGGCAAGCAGGCGGGCGGCAATCGCGTGCGAGTGTCCAGTGTGCGCGCGGGATCTCCTGTTTGATTCTTTTCTATGTCAGCGGGCACGGGTTTGGGCATGCGACCCGGACAGTGCCGATCATTGAATCCCTGGTTGCGCGGCGAGGCTTCCGAATGGACATCGCGGTCCGGTCGGCGGCTCCGGCGTGGCTGTTTGGCGACCGGGTGCGGTACCAGCGGGTGTTGATCGAGCCTCGTGTGGCTGAAGCTCCGGGGGCGTTGTCGGTGGACGCCGCGGGGTCGGCTGCCGCGGTACGGGAGTTCGCTGCCGGTCTGGATGAGGTGGTGGAACGTGAGGCGGCGTGGGTTCGATCCAACGGCGTGCGGGCGATTTACGCCGATATTCCGTTTATTGCCGGATTTATCGGCAAGGCCGCGGGTATTCCGGTCATCGCGGCTGGAAATTTCCTGTGGAACTGGATTCTGGCGGATCAGCCTGGCATTGGTGTGATTGCGGAAGGGTATGCGTTGTGCGATTTGGCGCTGCGGTATCCTCTGTCCCATGACGAGGGCTGGGAGATCTTCCGGCGGTCGGAACAGGTACCGCTGGTGACTCCGCGGAGTAAGCGCGACAGGGATGAGATCCGGGCGGAACTCGGGCTGTCGGGCGAGTCGAGGGCGGTGGTGCTGGTGGGTGGCAGGGCCAGGCTGGAACCGGAGGCCGAGGCCCGGATTCGCGGAACGTGTTCCGATTTTGTGTTTCTTTCCGCGGAAATGCTGCCGAATTATCACGATTTAGTGCGGGCGTCGGATGTAGTTGTGAGCAAAGCGGGCTACAGCATTGTGGCCGAGTGCATTGCCGAGGGCCGTCCACTGCTGTATCCGCCGCGCACAGGGTTTCGTGAAGAGGAAATGCTGATGCGGTCGGCGGAGCGGCTGATGCGGTGTGCTCCCATTGCCGAGTCGCTGTGGCGGGCAGGCGAGTGGGGCGGCGGGCTCCGGCGGCTGCTGGCGATGCCGGGGCCGCCGGATTTTATCGACACTCACGGCGCGGAATTCTGCGCCGAAATTCTGATTAAAACAGCAGTTTAAACGCGAAGGTGACCTGTCGCTGACCGTGGCCTTTTTCGCCGGTCACGGTTCCGAACGCCGTGTTGGTGGGCGCCACGCTGGGGTTGGCGAACTGCACGTGGTTGAGCGCGTTGTAGGACTCCATGCGGAACTGCGCCTTCCACCGTTCGCCGATGCGGAACGTTTTGAAGAACGACAGGTCGAAGTTGTCGATCACGTCGCCGCGCAGGAAGCTCCAGCGCAGCGGCATGGTTCGGATGTTGTTGGCGAGGGTGCGGGTGTTGACGCGCTCAAAGTTCTCGGTTTTGAACCAGCGTTCGGCGCGCTGTTCGCCGGAGGGGATCAGGATATCGCGCAAATTGCCGCCGTAGTAGATGGAATTACCGAGGCCGAGCGCCTGTCCGGTCTGGTATTCGAAGAAGCCCTGCGCCTGCCAGCCGCCGATCAGGAGGTCCGTCCAGCGATTCACGTTGCGGCCGACGAGTTTGCCGCGGCCGAACGGGAGTTCGTAGATGGCGCTGGTGGTGAAGCGGTGGGGAAAATCCTGGTCGCTGATTACGTGGCTCGGGTCGTTGTCCGTTTCATTGAGGAAACCCGTGGCTTCCATGAATTTCGACCACGTGTAGTTGGTCTGGAACGAAACGCCGTTGGCGAAGCGCCGCTCGATGCTGACCTGCAGCGAGTGGTACCAGGAGGTTCCGATGGGCAGAGATGCCGCGATGCTGCTGAACTGCGGGTAGGGGCGGAGGAGTTGCTGGCGTCCCACGCGCTGGTTGGCGAGCGTGGTTCCGGCGAAGTCGGGCAGGTTGAAGAACGGGCTGTTGACCTGCGCGGTGAGGAAGTCGATGGTCGGCTGATCGCGCGAGGGCAGGGTGGAGAGGTACTGTCGCGGGACGGGGTCGAAGGCTCGGCTGACGCCGATTTTGTTGCCTCGGTTGCCGACGTATCCGATCTCGGCGACGATGCGTCCGGGGAGCTGTCGCTGGATGGAAAACGACCAGCGCTGCATGTATGGATTGCGCGTGTTCTGGTTGTAGAACGTGATGCCGCGGCCGAGGAAGGTGCTGAGTCCGGTGGAGGCGCCGGGCGGTACGGCGATGCCCTGCGGGAACAGATTGTTCAGTGTGGCGTTGAAGGTGAGGCCGTTATCGTTGCTGGTGATGATGTTTGTCGCCTGATTGAAACCGCCCTGGTTGACGTCGGCCTGATCCACTCCGAGTGAGTCGTAGAACCATCCGTATCCGGTTCGGATGACGGTGTTTTTGTCGACAGTGATGGCGAGTCCAATGCGCGGGGCGAAGTTATTGCGATCGGCATTCCAGAGGGCTCGGGGCTGTCCGTTGACTCCGGCGAAGGTGAGGCCGCCGAGGGTTCGGAGCTGGCCTGCGGGGATTTCCGGGATGGGGCTGCGGGCGTAGGCGGCTGTGGCGGAGGCGGAAATGGGGCTGGCGGCGTTGAAGTCGAAGCCGCGGATGCTGCGGTTGAAGCGCTCCGTCGGCGCGGTCTCGAACTCATAGCGCAGGCCAATGTTCATCATGATCTTGCGCGTGAGGCGGTAATCGTCCTGAATGAAGGCTCCGGAGAAGGTGGACTGCTGGGCGCGGGTGGCGTTGACGGCTGCCGATCCGCCGCTCGGAATGCCGAGCAGAAGCGAGGCGAGGCCCTGTCCGATGGGCGCACCGGCCGAGTTGTCGAGCGGCCCTTTGGTCCAGTTGTTGGTGGAGACGATGTTCGGGGCGACGTTGCTGTAGGAATAGCCGTTTTCGCGCATCAGGCGGAACTCGCCGCCGAAGCGGATGCTGTGGTTGCCGACCAGCTTCGTCAGGGTGCCATTCAGGGTTTCGTACGCGATGGTGCGACCGTTGCCGCCGCCGTTGCCGAGGTCCGTGTACGCCGAGCTGTCGAGCTGGACCAGGGGGAACGCGAGGCCGCTGGGCCCGTTGCGCTGCACGATTTCGTTGACCAGCGAGGGGGAGAACCCGAGGCTGGTGAGATCGAAGCCCTGGCTGTATCGGGAGACCACGGGGTTCACGTATGTCACGCCGAGACGGAGGTTGAGCAGCGTGGACGGGCCGAACACGTAGACGTCGTCGATGATGCCGCCCCAGCTCGCCTGCGCGGTGATGTCGCCATCGGCGATGGTGGGGAGTTGCTGGAGACGGACCAGATAGTCGTTGTAGTTGACGCGCGCGAAGATACGGTGCTTTTCGCTGATGGTGTGGTCGATGCGGGTGAGGAAGGACTTGAAATCCTTATCCTCATTCTGGATGCGGAAGAAGTTCTGGCGGCCGTCGGCGGTGCCGGGTGCGTTGGGCGCGGGGTAGTAGCTGAGGATTTTCTGCGCGATCGGGCTGAGGCGGCTGGCCGGGATGATGTTGCCCTGGATCGGCTGGCGGGAGAATCGACCGTTCGGCGCGGCGGCGGTGGTGTAGGGGTCGTACAACTGATACTGCGTGCCGAGCTTCAGCAGGGCGGAGAAGTCGCCGTTCTTTTGCGCCTCGGTCGGGACCGTTCCGGTGAAGGTGGCCTGACGGCGAATGTAGAGGCCTTCGTATCCGGCGCTGAAGAACGTTTTATTGCGTCCGTTGTAGAGTTTCGGGATCACCACGGGTCCGGTGGCGGTGTCGCCCCAGCGTTGATGGAGCCAGCCGGGGTTGCCGTTGCGCTTCTTTTCGTCTGTGATGGGCCCGGTGGTGGGGTCGTAGATGAAGCGGTTGGAGAACCACGGTACGGCTCGAACCCAGGAGTCGAAGAGGTAGGTGGTGCCGTGGAGTTTGTTGGTTCCGGACTTGACGCTGACGTTGACGGAGGCTCCGGCGGCATGGCCGAGGCTCGCGTCGTAGGTGGTGGTCTGGATGCGGAACTCCTGGACCAGGTCCTGGGGCGGCGAGTAGGCGGCGCTGTTCTCGAACATATTGGGCGCGCCGTCGAGGGTGACTTCGGTGGAATTGGAGCGGGTGCCGTTGACTACGAGTCCGGTGGCGGCTCCAAAATCGGACGGATTGTTCGCGGCATGCCCCGCGGTGGTGGCGATGCCGGGTGCGAGTCGCGCGAGGCCGAAGGCGTTGCCGCCGACGAGCGGGAGCTCACTGACGCGGCGCTCGTCCATCAGCATGCCGATGGAGGCCGTGGCGGTTTCAAGGAGCGGGGTCTCTCCGGTGACGGTGACGGAATCGGCGATGCTTCCGACCTCGAGGTTGAGGTCGACCTCTGTGCGGTCGTTGACGCGGAGCTCGATGCCATCGCGGATGACTTTTTTGAAGCCCTGGTGCTCGGCGGAGATGGTGTAGGAGCCGGGCAGCAGATAGGGGATGGTGTAATTTCCGTCCTGATTGGTCACTGACGATACGGCGACGTTGGTCTCGATGTTTCGGGCGACGACTTTCGCGCCGACGATGACGGCTCCCGTGGAATCGCTGATTTTTCCCAGCAGGACGGCGCGGGATTCCTGGGCCAGGCAGGCCGCGGACGCCACAAGGACAAATAAAGCAACGAGGCGGTAAGAACTCATGGAGGTACCCCTCGGTAACTATATCGAATGGAGGCTGTGGCGGTAAAAAGGCGGCGGGCTGTAAAGAAAAGTTAAACCATTCGCTACCTGGAAACCACGACGCGTGTTTTTCCACCAGTACACTCTGAGGAATCTCGGTGAAATTGACTTTGCAACGAAGGGCCGTGTCGCTGCTTCTGGTGGTGTTGACTGCCGGAACTACGGCGGGTGCGGCGGAGTACCGCGGTGCCGTAAAGGTGTCGGGGCTGCCGCTTCCCGGGGCAACGGTGTCGGCGCGACAGGGTGAACTTCGTGTGATCACCACCACGGACGACAACGGAACGTTTCGTTTTCCCGAACTGGCGGATGGCAAGTGGACGGTGGAAGCGGAGATGCTGGGGTTTGCGCCGGCGAGTCGGGAAGTGACTGTGGCGGCTGGGATTGCGGCGGGCGAGCTGGAATTGAAGATGCTGGGGCGTGAGGCTCTGGTGGCCCGGATGGCTGCTGGTGCCGATGCGGCGGTGGTTGTGAAGGCGGCGGCTCCTGTGGTGTCGGCGCCTGGTGCGCCTGCGGCTGCCGCCGCTCCGGCTCCCGTCGCGCAGGTGGCGGCTGCGAAGCCTGCTGCTCCGGTGGCAGCGCGGCCGAAGCCCTCGGCGGGTGGCGGTCGGCAGGGACAGGCGGGAGCGACTCCGCAGCGTCGCGCGGAGTTCCAGCAGGTAAATGTCAATCAGTCGGCCGATGCGGCGACGCTGGCAAACGACACGTCGGGAATGCTGCGTCAGGAAGAAGCCGCGGATCTGACGCAGAGCGCGGCCAGTGCGTTTGTGGTGCAGGGCAGTGTTTCCAGCGCGGTCGGGATGCAGCAGCAGAACGACTGGGGATTTCGCGGCCCGTTTGGCGGCGGCCCTGAGGGCATGATGGGCGGCGGGATGGGCATGGGCGGCGCCATGGGCATGGGCATGGGTATGAGCGGTCCGAACGGCGACGGACCTGGCAATATGCAGCAGGCCAGCGCTGGCGGCGGCCCGGGTGGCCCGGGTGGACCGGGAGGTTTTTCAGGACGTGGTGGACCGAGTGGCGGTGGACCTCCGGGCGGATTCGGCGGTGGTCCTGGCGGGCCTCCGGGAGGATTCGGCGGACGGGGCGGTGGACCGGGAGGTGGCGGACCAGGCGGTGGACGTGGCGGTGATACTCGCGGCGGGTCGACCCGGGGGACTACGGGACGCGGCGGGACCACAACGGGGCGGCCAGAGTGGATGGGGCGCACCGGTTCGGTGGCGTTCGGCAACAGCCGGCGGAATCCGCGGGCTCAGTACATGGGCAGTCTGAACATGAACGTTAGTAACTCGGCGCTGGATGCGCGGGTGTACTCGGTGACTGGCGCCGCGGTGGACAAACCGGATTATTCAAATATTCGGATGGGCGTAATGTTTGGCGGACCGCTGCGGATTCCGAAGCTGATCAAGCCGGAAAAGCAGATTATGTTCACGGTGGATTTCAACGTGGGGCGGAATCGCACGGGTACGGTTTCCGATCCGGTGAATATGCCGACGTTGCTCGAGCGCGCCGGAGATTTCTCTCAGACGCAGCTGGGCGGGGCTCCGGTCACTATCTGGGATCCGCTGAGTGGGCAGCCTTTTGCGGGCAACAAAATTCCGGCGTCGCGGATTAATGCGTCGTCGGCCGCGCTGCTGAAGTATTTCCCGGAACCGAATTTGCCGTTTGCGGCGCGGAATTACCAGACGTCGTGGCAGGGCGAGAATAATACGCTGAGCCTGAATTCCAGGATCTCGAATATCCGGATCAAAACGAAAGACCGGCTGAACTTCAACTTCGGTTTGCAGGACAGCGATTCGGTGTCACCGAACCTGCTGCGGTTTGTCGACACGGGTGCGGGTCGGGGGCTGAACACGGGGCTGCAGTGGACGCGCAACATCAGCTCACGGCTGATCAACAATGCGGGCGTCAACTTCAGCCGCAATCGTCAGCAGGCGCTGCCGTTCTTTGCCAATGTGGCGAATATCGCGGCGCAGCTCGGGATTCAGGGCACGTCGCAGAATCCGAATAACTGGGGTCCTCCGAATCTGCGGTTTACGAATTACTCGGGGCTGAACGACGGGAATTTCATGCTGAACCGGAGCCAGTCTTTTGCATTGACAGAGTCGCTGCTGTGGATCAGGGGGAATAAGAGCTTCACGTTCGGAGTGAGCTACCGGAAGCAGCAGAACAATGCGCTGTCGGATTCTAACGGACGTGGGACCTACACGTTCAACGGCCAGGCGACGAGTGCGTATGCAGGCGGTATCGCGCAGAACGGCTCGGGCTGGGATCTGGCCGATTTCCTGCTTGCTGTTCCGGCCACCAGCTCGATTCGTTACGGAAATCCCGACAAGTATTTCCGCGGCTCCGGGGTTGATCTGTTTGCGAATAATGACTGGCGGATCTCGCAGCAGTTCAGCATTAACATGGGAATCCGTTGGGATTACACGACGCCTGCCACCGAGCTGTACGGCCGCATGGTGAATCTCTCTCTGGCGCCGGGCTTTGCGTCGGTGACGCAGGTTGTGGCGGGGCAGGGAACTCTGATCAAACCGGACCGCAACAATTTTTCGCCGCGGTTTGGCTTTGCATTGCGGCCCATCAAGGGTGATTCGCTGGTGATTCGCGGCGGGTACGGCGTGTACTACAACACATCGGTGTACAACCAGATTGCTTCCAACCTGGCGCAGCAGCCGCCGTTTGCGCAGGTGCTGAGCGTGTCGGGGAATATTTCGAATCCACTGAATCTGCAGACCGGGTTTTTGATCCCGGGCGGTTCCACGGGGCTCGGGACGTATGCGATCGATCCGAATTACCGGGTTGGCTATGCGCAGAGCTGGCAGCTTTCGGTGCAGCACGATCTGCCGTTCTCGCTGTTCGGCACCATTGGGTACCTGGGGACGAAGGGGACTCGGCTGGATCAGCAGATTCTTCCGAACTCGACCGCACCGGGAGCTGTGCAGTCGACGCTGCCGCAGGGGTACACGTATGAGATTTCGAATGGAAATTCGATCTATCACGCGGCGCAATTCCAGTTAAACCGGCGTTTCCGCAGCGGGTTTATGGCGAACACGTCGTATCAGTTCTCGAAGGCGATTGACAATGCGGGTACGGGTGGACGGGGTCAGGGCGGCACTCCGGTGGCGCAGAACTGGCTCGACTATTCGGCCGAGCGCGGGTTGTCGAGCTTCGACTCGCGGCACAGCCTCTCGATTATGGGGCAGTACAGCACGGCCATGGGGCGCAGTGCGGGCACGCTGATCAAGGGCTTCAGGGGCAAGCTGATCAAGGACTGGACCATTACGTCGATGCTGTCGATGCGGTCTGGCAGTCCGTTCACGGCGACGGTTGGCGGCAACCGGTCCCAGGTGCTGGGGACGGCGGTCAGCAACACGGTTCGCGCGAACGCTACTGGTTTGCCGGTGAGTGTCGACGGCATGCTGTTCAACACGGCGGCTTTCAGTGAGCCTCTCCCAGGCCAGTGGGGCAACGCGGGCCGGAACACGATTCCCGGGCCGACGACGTTGTTCCTGAACAGCGGGCTGAGCCGCATCTTCCGGATCGCCGAGCGGCGTTCCATCGACATTCAGGCGCAGGCGCAGAACGTGCTGAATCGCGTGGTGATCACGCAGTGGGGCACAGTGCTGGGGTCGAACAACTATGGTCTGGGAACGAACGCCGCGTCGATGCGGCGCATCAGTCTGAGTATTCGGTTCCGTTTCTAAGGAGAGACAGCGATGAATAATTCCATTGCATTTTTGCTGATCGCCGCTCTCAGTGCACCCGCACAGCAGCCTGTCATTAAGAAAGACATCACATTTTCGTCGACCTCTAATTTGGTAGTGGTGAATGTGGCGGTGAAGGATAAGAATGGCAAGCCTCTGGAGGGTCTGAAGCCTTCGGATTTTGTACTGACCGAAGACGGAAAGCCGCAGCAGATTCGGGTGTTCGAGTATCAGCGGCTGGAAGACGAAGCGCTGCCGGTGCCTGAGTTAAAGCAGCGTCCTGCTGAAGAGGCGAAGCCAGTTGCTGCGGCGGTGGCTGCGCCGGTTCGGATTGCGCCATCGAAGAACGAAGAAATTCGCTATAAAGACAAGCGGCTGCTGGTGCTGTTTTTCGATATGGCGGGGATGCCGATTGCGGATCAGTGGCGCGCGCGGCAGTCGGCACTGAAATTTATCGGGTCGAACGTGACTAAGTCGGACCAGGTTGCGGTGATGACGTATGGCACCACGTTGAACGTGCTGCAGGATTTCACCGACGACCGGGACCGGCTGGCGGAAATCATCAAGAGCATCACGATTGGCGACGTGGGCATGGCGAACGGGGCGACCGGGGATGAGAGCGAAGCCGATTCTGGCGCGGCGTTCTCGGCCGACGAATCCGAGTTCAACATGTTCAACACGGATCGTAAACTGGCGGCGCTGGAATCGGCGGTGAAGATGCTGGGCACGCTGCCTGAGAAGAAAGCGCTGGTGTATTTCGCCAGTGGCATGAGCCGGACGGGTGTCGACAATCAGGCGCAGTTGCGGTCGACGATTAATGCGGCTGTGCGGTCGAATGTCGCGTTTTATCCGGTGGATGCGCGTGGTCTTGTGGCTACGGCTCCGATGGGCGATGCGACAACCGGCTCGCCGGGCGGGCGCGGGATGTACTCGGGCGATTCGCAGAGGCAGTCCCGGAATAACTTCCAGGCGCAGCAGGAGACGCTGTTCACGCTGGCGGGTGACACCGGTGGCAAGGCGCTGCTGGACCAGAATGATTTGTCGCTGGGAATCGTGCAGGCGCAGAAGGATATTGCGAGCTACTACATCATCGGCTATTACAGCTCCAACGTGGCGCTGGACGGGCGGTATCGCCGGCTGAAGGTGACGGTGGGGAAGAACCTGTCGGCGAAGCTCGATTACCGGAGCGGGTATTTTGCCGGGAAGGAGTTTAAGCAATTCACGAACTCCGACCGTGAGCGGCAGTTACAGGAAGCGCTGATGCTGGGCGATCCGGTGACGGATTTGTCTGTGGCGCTGGAAATCAATTTCTTTCGACTGGGAAAAGATCGGTATTTTGTCCCGATTGCGGTGAAGATTCCAGGCAGCGACATTGAACTGGCGAAGAAGGGCGGGGCCGAAAGCACGCGGCTCGACTTCATTGGCGAGGTGCGGGATTCGAGGAACGCGCCGCAGGGCATGGTGCGCGATTTCGTCACCGTGAAGCTGAAGGGCGATCAGGCGAAGGAGCTCGGCACGCGCAATCTGCAGTACGACACGGGGTTCACGCTGCAGCCGGGTACTTACACGATTAAGTTTCTGGCTCGCGAGAATGAGACGGGCAAGATGGGGACGTTCGAGACGAAGTTCCGCATTCCCGATCTGACGGCCGAATCGCGGTATCTGCCGACGTCGTCAGTGGTGCTAAGTTCGCAGCGCGACAAGCTGAGCGATGCGGTGGCTGTGGCGGAGAAGGACCGCAAGCTAATCGCGATGAACCCGCTGGTTCATGACGGGCAGAAGCTGATTCCGAGCGTGACGAAGGTGTTCCGCCGGGATCAGAACATGCTCGTCTTTCTGGAGGCTTATCAGCCTGCCGCGACCGCCACGGAGTACATGGTGGCGAGCGTGAGTTTTTACCGCGGTAAAGTGAAGGCGTTTGAAACGAGTCCGCTGGAAGTGAAGGATGGGCTCGACCCGAAGTCAAAGGCTGTGCCGGTGAGTTTCAGCGTGCCGCTGGCGTCACTGCAGCCGGGTCGGTACACGTGTCAGGTGAACGTACTGAATCCGGCGGAGGGCAAGTTTGCCATGTGGCGTTCGCCGGTTGTGCTGTTGCCCTGACACCGTTACTTATGTGCATGGCAGCGGATTTGGGCGTCTTCCGGCGAGGAGGACGTGTCTGCTGCCTGCTGCGACACAACACGCGCTGGTCATGCTGATCGGGATTTGCCGCGAGGGTCAGCGCGAACTCTGTGAGGCCGCGTCGACTTTCCGGCGGACGGAGCTTCGCGTCCTTGTGCTGGACGCATTCGATCAGCGCACACAAATGCTCACAGACCTGCAGGCCCTGGCTCCGGAGTGCGAGCCACTGGCCGCGGTGCATGCCGGCTGGGTGCTGCACAACGGCAAGGCGGCGAGCGAGTCGACACTGCTGGCCGGTGAGGAGTCCACATTAAGGGCGGCCGAGGGGCTTCTGGCAGCCACCGACGAGCCCAGACTGCGATTCACCCTGCAAATGCACGTAGTACTGCTCCGAACCCTGGTGTCTCAGTTCCGCGGGCGGGCGCCAAACATTCAGAACGTTTAATATACGTTCTCCGTTTTTGAAATGTACTGACTCCTGTTGGTGTCCTTTATTCGAAGGAGTCACGCATATGAAAAAGATCATTCTGTCGACGCTGCTCGGAATGGGACTGTTTGCTCTTCCGATGGCTGCACAGGAACCCAGCACTGACAAGGCCGCGGGCGAGTTTGACAAGTCCGGCAAACGCATCGTAAAGGGTGCGAAGAAGTCGGGGACGGCCATGAAGCACGGTGAAGTTGTTGCCAGCGGCAAGGAAGCCGGTAAGGCGACCGGTACCGCCGTGAAGCACGCGGCGAAGGGCACTGCCGAAGGCGCCAGGGTTGTCGGGGACAAGACCGAGGACGTGGCCGACAAGAGCGGCCGTGCAACGGTCAAGGGCGCGAAAAAGGTCGGCGACAAGGCCGAGGACGTATGGGACAAGACCTCGCGCGAAACCGTGAAGGGCGCGAAGAAGACCGGCCGGGTGGTGAAGGACGCGCTCGACGGCCACGACGAGAAGCAGAAATGATGAGGCTTTCATGAAGGTTCACCTGAAGAAGCTGAAGGACCAGGTGATGGTGATTACGGGCGCGTCGAGTGGCATTGGCCTCACGACGGCCCGTATGGCCGCCGAGCGCGGAGCGCGCCTGGTTGTGGCAGCTCGCAATGAGGACGCATTGCGTCAGTTTTGCGATGAGGTCCGCAACCGGGGTGGCGAGGCGTTCCACGTTGTGGCCGACGTATCGAATCAGCAGGACCTGCGGCGTGTGGCATCGGAGGCGCAGCAGCGGTTTGGCGGATTTGATACGTGGGTCAACAACGCGGGCGTCTCGATCTACGGGAAGTTGATGGACGTCTCGGCGGACGACGCGCACCGGTTATTCGAGACGAACTTCTGGGG
>JAWXCM010000241.1:0-7415 GCA_034408745.1 Bryobacteraceae bacterium | reverse complement strand
TTCGGTGTCCGCCAGTTGTGCTGGGGTCACCGGGGGACCACTCGAAGCACAGCCCAATGCAATGCTTGATACTGCGATGACCAGGGTTGGCCAGATGACGTTCTTCATGGGAAACTCCTTTTCGTCTTATACAATTTCACAGGGCCCAAACCACACTTGCGAGTCTTCTTACTATTCCAAGCATCTGGACAGACACTATCAATGGCATCTGAATGCACCGACCTAGCCCTGTTGCTTCGCTGGTTCAGCGGGTCAGCCTGGGAAAAGTCCACCGGCTGGGCAGCGTGCGCGCGTCCCCATACGAACAACATACCCCCAACCTTCAGCGCTTCTCCCCCGGCGCATCACGCAGCAATCAAACGCTTACACCCACGATGATCCCGGGTATGTCCTCGATAGGGCCAACTCGGCGTTTCGCTCCGATGCGTGAGGACCACCGAATCGATGACGTCGCCACAATTGACACAACGCCTTCATGCGGCCTCCTTCGGGCCATCGTTCCCAGGCGGTTGAGACCAGCGACTTTTGAGATAGACACCGAACCCCTTCAGATTCATGAAGTGATCAGTCGAAGTGCAGTGCCAGACCACGGTTCCTTTGGCAACACCCTAATTGACCGAGACTTCATTCGGCGGGGTAACGCAAATGGTGACTTCCGTCTCCACGAGAACCATCCGTTTCGATTCGACGAAGACGACCTCACCGGTGACATGAGGGCTCATTCCTTCGTAGCGACCACCGTCCGGTCCCCAGAATGTCACCGGAATATGATTCGTGCCATTGACAGCGCGGCGGACCTCTCTGGACGATCTGTTCTTCCGCGCATCGTTCATGGCGTCGACCTTGGTCTTTATCAGCGCACGACCCCTCCCTTGGTTTGCTGCGCGCCCCTGAAGCTTCCTACCGTTACGAGACCTGTTTGTTCCCACTTCAGTCAGCATCATACGCGCCTCGCCTTTGCTGCCGATAATTTATATATGACCATAAACCCACAAATGACTGATTGGTCATTTTACATCGGCGATTTCCCCTTGTCAAATCTTTTATATCAAAACGGGTCATTGATGAATGATCCTTGCCAAAGATACGCCGAACCTGGGCACGACGAACTCCCTATGACGCCTGAGCAGAAGCAATTTGATACCACTGCGCGGGGCTGGATGGTGAGGGATGATGGTAGAGGAGAGAAGCGCGGGGAATCAATAACAGACGGTGACGAGTCACCGAGTGAGTACTTCAAACGGGGTCAGATCCAAGGAGCTATCGCCATTCATCAGCCTTCGCGTCATGGGCCTCCTCCTTCCGACCCATCACCGCACATCCCAACTTACTATCCAATGGTGTCGTTTTCGAGGGGCAGATCAATCCTACAAAGGCAAGGGAGGAGATCTGTCTACAAAGGGTGTCGGACTCTCGTGCGCTAAGGTGGCGTCATATCAGCGGGTGAGAGGAGGTGCAGACATGGTCATAAACCAGATGGTTCATGGACGGGGGAGGGGAAAGGCGCGTGCACGGGACCCAGCACATTGCGAGCACAGCGCACGGTAATGCGGATCGTATCTCCAATAACAATGAGAGGTTTATTCACCGACCTGTGGGGGGGCAACCCGCGTGTGATGTGTTCACACTGGATGTGTTCACCATTTCGCCAAGGTGCGTCTCCGTTACGCAACCACACTCCATCCAACTTGGGAATTTGGTAGCTTCGCGGTAGCCGGCCGCGCTAGGCCATTGAATGTGCACGGCGATTCGTCCGGCCCGCGAATACGCAATCAAAAACCGAGAGGGTCCAACGTTCAATGGTCATGAATTTCCTCCTTTCTCGCGCGCGTAAGCCCACGCGCGAGAGCGCTGCCCACGGTGCCATCACCGATGATTCCGATGTTGCTCGTCGCCAGGATGCGTCTCCTTTTCCGATGCTCCGCCGCCCACTCGCTGAACGGGCCTCTTCCGACCAAGCGTGCCCGGTGATTCCCGCCGCGTGCGCGCGCATGCAAGAGCACTCCCTCGTCCCACGTCGCGACCGAAATGCTACGCCACAACGCGGTTGCGACGTCAGCGTGTCCGTGCGCCGCGCAGGCGCAGCGCGTTGGTGACGACCGACGCGGAGCTCAGGCTCATGGCCAGTGCGGCAACCATGGGAGAGAGTAGCCACCCGGTGAACGGATAGAGCACACCAGCGGCCAGCGGCACGCCGAGCGCGTTGTAGATGAAGGCGAAGCCGAGGTTCTGCTTCATGTTGGCGACGGTGGCTTCGGAGAGCGCCCGAGCCTGCGCGATGCCCCGCAGATCGCCCTTCACCAGCGTAACCTGGGCGCTGTTCATGGCGACGTCCGTGCCGGTGCCCATGGCGACGCCTACATCGGCCTTCGCCAAGGCGGGCGCGTCGTTGATCCCGTCACCGGCCATGGCGACGACGTGGCCCTCCTGCTGCAAGCGTTCCACGAGCATGAGCTTGTCCGCCGGCTTCACCTCGCCATGCACCTCGTCAATGCCGAGACGGCTGGCGACCGCGCGAGCGGTGGTCAGCCCGTCGCCAGTGGCCATCACCACGCGCAGGCCTGCGCCTTTCAGCGTCGCCAGGGCTTCCGGTGTGCTGGCCTTGATCGGGTCCGACACCGCCAAGAGACCCATCAAGCGGCCATCGACCGCCAGATACATCACGCTGGCACCCCCGGCGCGCAGACCTTCTGCCTGGGCGGTCAGGCTGTCCACTGCGACGCCGAGCTGGTTCATGAGCGTCGTGTTGCCGAGCGCAAGCTCGCGGCCCACTACCCGTCCGCGCACTCCGATGCCCGAGCCCGACTCGAACGTCTCGGGCTTGTCGAGCGCGAGACCGCGCTCGCGGGCAGCGCGGACGATGGCGTCTGCGAGCGGATGCTCGCTGCCCTGGTCCAAGCTCGCCGCCAGCCGCAGAACCTCGTCTGCTTGCACCCCATCAATGGGCACGGCGCGGTCGAAGGCGGGCTTGCCTTCGGTGAGCGTGCCGGTCTTGTCGACAATCAGAGTGTCAACTGTGCGAAAGCGCTCGATGGCGGCGGCATCGCGGAACAGCACGCCCTGGGTCGCCGCCTTGCCGGTCGCCACCATGATCGACATGGGTGTCGCCAGTCCGAGGGCACAGGGGCACGCGATGATGAGCACCGCCACGGCGTTGACCAGGCCATAGACCCAGCTCGGCTCGGGTCCCAGGAAACCCCAGACGAAGAAGGTGGCCAGGGCGATGGCGACCACCGCCAACACAAACCAGCCGGCGACCGTATCCGCCATGCGCTGCATCGGCGCCTTGGAGCGCTGTGCCTGCGCGACCATCTGTACGATCTGCGCGAGCATCGTCTGTGCGCCGACGCGTTCGGAGCGCATGACGAGCGCCCCGTTGGTGTTGAGCGTGGCGCCGATGAGCTTGTCGCCCGGGCCCTTACTCACGGGGAGTGATTCGCCGGTCAGCATCGATTCGTCCACCGCGCTCTTGCCCTCGATCACCACGCCGTCCACGGGCACCTTCTCGCCGGGCCGGACACGCAACGAATCGCCGATGTGAACATGGGAAAGCGCGACGTCCTCCTCGGTGCCGTCCACCTTGATGCGGCGCGCGGTCTTCGGCGCGAGGCCGAGCAGCGACTTGATGGCGGCCGACGTCTGCGAGCGCGCCGTCAGCTCAAGGAGCTGCCCCAGCAGGGTCAGCGAGATGATGACGACCGCGGCCTCGAAGTACACAGACACCCGTCCCATCGAGACGAACGAGTCCGGGAACACACCGGGCGCGACAGTCGCGACGACGCTGTACACGAACGCCGAGCCGGTTCCGATTCCGATCAGCGTCCACATGTTGGGGCTGCGGTTGGCGATCGACTGGGCGCCGCGCACGAAGAACGGCCACCCAGCCCACAGCACGACCGGCACCGACAAGACGAGCTCAATCCAGCTCTGCGTCGCCATGTCGAACCACCCGAGCTGATGGCCGAACATCGCCAGCACGGTGACGATGACCGTGGGGGGAAGGGTCCACCAGAAGCGCCGCCGAAAGTCCGACAGCTCGGGACTCTCTTCGTCCTCGACGCTCGGCAGCTCGGGCTCGAGTGCCATCCCGCATTTCAGGCAGGTTCCCGGGCGGTCCTGCCGGACCTCCGGATGCATCGGGCAGATATAGACGGTGGCCGCTTGCGCGGGGATGGGCGCCGGTGCCGATGCGGGCGCAACGTACGTGAGCGGCTCCGCAGCGAATTTCGCCCTGCACGTCTCGCTACAGAAGAAGTAGGTGCGGCCCTTGTGCTGGTGCCGATGCGGCGAATCCTCCGTGACCGTCATGCCACACACGGGATCCTTCAGCGGCGTCGCTACCGATGCTGACGGCGCAGAGTGCCCGGTTCGATGGGGGTGCTCGTCCTGGTTCATGGGGTCGACTCCGGAAAGACGGTATTGTCAACGTAACCGGCTGCACGCACAAGGGAACGGATGTATCGAGCAGTAACACCATCCCTTAGGCACACACCGCGTCCGTCCACATCTGAAATGCCTGCGTTCGTCAGCACCGGTCGTTGACCGTCTGGATCAAATGACGGCCGAGGCGAAACACATTCTGGGTGAGGCCGTACAGCGGCAGAAACCGTTGCGCGTGCGTGGAGGAAGCAACGCCGCGCAGATGATATGCTGGTTGCCGAGTCGGTTGGTGCGAGACTGCGGCGCGGTGATGCGCGCAGAGAGGATTGAGGTGTTCGACAGTGGGCATGACTGTGCGATGAGCCGCCTCATAGCGTTTGAGTGTATCGGTCATCATCCAGCGCGGCGCACGGCCGTGGCCTTTGAGTAACGGACGAACGACGCGTCCCGCCGCTGCTTGATTCCGCCGGCGCAGCACTCAGCTAGCAATGGTATCACCGTCTTGGTCGACGGTTCGCCACAGATACTGCGGTGTGCCTTGCATGGTCACACCCACGTCGTCGAGGTACCAGGTGTCACCGAGACGACCGTGGCGCTGTTTCCGTGTGCGAGCCTAGGCTGGCCCAAACGTCTGACACCCCTGGCGAAGTGTTTTATCAGTCCCCGTGACTCCACGTTCAGCGAAGAGGTCTTCGACTTCACGGACGTTCACGCAAATTCGATGAGAGCGCCAGATGGCGTGGCTGATGATTGCTGAGGGAACGCGATGGCGTTGGTCGTGGGGTGTTGTGGTGTTCATGCTGCCCAGTCTGCCAAATGGGAGTTAAATTGACAATACCCGAAAAAGGAACTGACGAGCCTAGGCGAGAAGGTCCTGGCGTGCCCCTTCAAAGATGGCCCGCACAGCCGGGTGCGTGAGCCGCCGTTCCACTGTGATGGCATAAAAACGCTGTTTCACGGACTCCACTCGACTCACCACCTGTACCTGATATTGGCGGCAGATTTCCTTTTCTAGCACGGTGGGGCCTGGAAACAGCCCGTGTCCCTCCTGGCCGAACGCCTTCAAAGTTGCGCTGTCTTCGAACTCGCCCACGATGGTGGGGTGAATGTCATTCCGGACAAACCAGTCATCCAATAAGCGCCGCAGCATGGCGTTGGTGGTGGGCAACAGCAGCGGAGCACTTTCCAAGGAGCGTGGAAAGTTTCGGCGATACCGCGCCGCCAATTTCGCCGGGGCGAAGAGCGTCACGCCCGACTCTCCCATTAAATGGTTATAGGCCTGCACCTTGATGGTCGGAGGCGCGGGGGTGTCGGCGATGACAAGATCCAGTCCATGAATCGCCAGATCGGCCAACAAGCGGTCCAGCTTGTCTTCCCAGCACACGAGGCGCGTGGCGGAGGCGAGACTGAACGCGGGCTTCAGCAGCTGGGACGCGAGCAGCTTCGGTACGGCGTCGGCGATGCCAACGACCAATCGTATGGGTTTCCCACTGGCACGTCCCTTCACCGTGTTCATTAGATCTCGCCCCAGCGAGAAGATGTCCTCGGCGTAGTTGAACACGACACGGCCCATCTCCGTCAACACCAGGTATCTGCCTGCCCGCACAAACAGTTGTTCACCCAGCGTGTCTTCCAGCACCCGGATCTGCGCGCTGATCGTCGGCTGAGTGAGGCGCAACTCCTTGCAGGCCTTCGCCACGGTTCCGTGTTTGGCAACCGACCAAAAATACAAGAGGTGGTGATAGTTCAACCATTCCATGGCGTGGAGTATACATCGAAATAAACGATGTATCTAGGTTGATTTATCTATTTTTCAATTGATCGATCCGTTGTTATCATATCTTCGAGAAGAGAACCAAGGACCGAACTGGAGGTGCCAACATGGTCACTCTACAGATACTGCGGGCAATGTCGGTACCGGTGCTGGGCGTTGTCCTCTTTGTTACGCCCGCGTGGGCCGAGTTAGAGCATCGAGCTGGCGTTCCGCCCCTGCATGGCCCCCAGCCTGGGGGCGTGCATGAAAGACAACCCCATGGGACGGGCTCGATAACCACTCATCGTGGCGGTCTGTCGCGAGATTCACATACAGGCAGGGGCCTTAATTCGAAGAGCGTTGGGGGGAGAGTGGGCGGGTCCCGCACCACCACCAGCTCGCACGGAGCTGCTATCAACGTCAGTCCTGGTGAAATTCCAACGCATGATGCCAGAGATGCAGGCATGCCGGTATGGCGCTGGTAAAGACGGTCGTTGTGGAGTGCGCCTGGGTGTCGGGTTGCCAACGGACACGGTTCGATGGTCGGAAGAACAGAAAGGAGCATTAACATGGGAGACGCATCTCGACAGAGCGACGTTGCCCGCCGAATACTCGCGGTGCTCACCGATCAATCCGGTCTTTTTCTGGAACAGATTCTCGAGTATTGTCCGGATCTCACTTGGAATCAGGTCTTCGCCGTGGTGGACCATCTGAGTCGGACTGGAGACATTCGCTTGACTGCCAAGGGCGCAGGCAGATACCGCGTGGATGTGTAAACTGCTCCGCACCTGCGGGAAATCCATGAATAGCCCGGTGTCTGTCCGGTTCGTTCATCTGATCGCTCGTTGCCTCAGGCATCCATCAACGAGCGAACTGCGCTGTTGGTGCGAGTGCCTCTGCACGAATGTGTGTATTCGCACGGGGCCGTTCAAGGGCGGGTCTGCTGTGTGGCGAGCCCGATGACAGTTCTCCCGTCCTTTTCTCTTTAACGATGCCGCATTGGTGCACGGAGGCATGACGCAGGATGCGCAGCCCTCTTCGTGCCTCATGAAGAAACAGGAGGAAGTTGTTGAGCCCCATGACACAGGCGAACGACAGGCCGACGCCTTCTACCAACATGCATCGGATAGAGCGGTACTCTTCTGTATCCCTCTCACGCCGATCCTGGACTCCGATACCTGGGACCAGATTGCGCGCCAGTACATGATCAGGCTGTCCGACGAGGACCTCAATGATCCGGTGGTACTGGGCCGCTGCGCGGCCCTTACGGGGTTGTCGCCGG
>JAWXCM010000240.1:0-15028 GCA_034408745.1 Bryobacteraceae bacterium | reverse complement strand
GCGAATAACGCTTTCCAGATTTGCGCTAAACCGTAGAATACACTCTCAGCCGCACGCACTGGAAACGATGCCTGCCAGGCGGGCGGAACCATCAGGCTCACCGGGACGGCGGTGGGCTCGGTATGGACGATGCGCAGCCCGGCCTGCGCGAACAGTCTCTGCCAGCCGGACCACATGAAAAAACGGATGTGGGTGCGGTCGAAAAGTCCCTTTTCGTCCTGCGGAAAACGGCCGAGCAGAATGTTGAGGCGGAACCAGAAGTTGCCGCTGTTGGGCAGGGAGGCGATGATACGTCCACCGGGAGCGAGTGCCTCGCGTACCTGCCGCAGGAGCGCATCGGGGAAGCGAAGGTGCTCAAGGATGTCGGCGCAGAGGATGGAGTCGTAGCGGTCAGGCAATGGGGGCAGGCCCTGCTCCAGATCGGCCGCACAGAGCTGAACGTTTTTGGGGAAATTGCTGGAGAAGCCGCCCTGGCGCTCGATTCCCGTGACGCTGTAGCCGCGGTCGGCGAGGATGGCGGCCAGGTAGCCGTCGCCACAGCCGACGTCGAGGATGCGGCGGTTATCACCGGGAGCGGGAAACAAAGCGAGCAGTCTGGAATGGCTGCTCCACTGGGACGGTTTGAAGGTGTAGATCAAGCGTCAGGCGCGATGACTCACGACGCCTGCGGCGCAGCCGCCGACTGCTCCCGGCGGGGGGCAAGCGGCTGAGTCGCCGTGTCGCCGGCCGTGGTGGTCGTCGCTGTGTGGGTCTTCTCGTAGACGGCGTGCGTTCGTTCGTCGAACTTACCGAAGATCATCTTGCCGGCCGTGGTCTGCAGCACGGAAGTCACTGAGATGTCGATGGTTTTCGAGATCATGCGGCGGGCATTGTCCACCACCACCATTGTCCCGTCGTCCAGGTAAGCCACGCCCTGGTTATATTCCTTGCCTTCCTTCAGCACGAACACGCGCATGATCTCGCCCGGGAGCACGATCGGCTTCAGCGCGTTGGCGAGTTCATTGATGTTAAGGACCTCCACGCCATGGAGCTGCGCCACTTTGTTGAGGTTGAAGTCATTGGTCACGATCTTGCAGCCCAGCACCTTGCCCAGTTCGACCAGCTTCATGTCGACGTCGCGGATATTGGGGAAATCGTCTTCCACAATCTGGACGCGGACATGAGCGCTTTTCTGAAGGCGCTGGAGGATGTCGAGACCGCGCCGCCCCCGGTTGCGCTTGAGCGAATCGGCCGAATCGGCTACCAGCTGCAGTTCCCGGAGGACGAACTGCGGGATCGCCATGGTGCCGTCGACGAAGCCGGTCTCGCCGACGTCGGCGATGCGGCCGTCGATGATAACGCTGGTGTCGAGGATCATGAACCGCGACTTACCGACTTTCTCCCCACCGATCAGGCCGCCGAGTGCCGAGAGGTTCAGCATCTCGCCCTTGTTGGCCCCAATCGCAAGACCCATATACGTGCTGAGGCAAAGCAGAACAATAACAATGAAATGGGTGAGTGGATTATCGCCAGCTGCGCGTTCCAGCACGGCTGACATCAATAGCGATGCGATTAGCGCGGTGATGGCTCCCACCGCGGCCCCAATCAGACGAGTCAGGCACGCCTTCTTGAGTCGACGCTCAAGAAGGATCACCGCCCCGGCAAGGGCCAGTCCGAAGACGCCGGCGGCTGCCGGCGACACCGGAAAAGGGTCGAAAAAATAGGCAAGGCTGCCCAGCACCACCACAATCGCGGCGCGGAGCAGCAGCGTTTCGATCACGTAGCCCCCAGGGTGTCCAAAAAAGTCCGAAAATTAGTCGCTTCAACGGCTTGGTCTAATCCTAACCTCAAAATGCCCTGGGTTGCAAACGGATTACGGAGAACTAACATCGGGACACAACTATTCGGGAAAAGTCCGTGACGGGTCCTACGGCGACGACCCGTCACGAGCTAAGTACTTCTCTTTAGAATCGGATGCGCATTCCTAGCTGGACGTTGCGCGGGAAGTTTAACTGGGCCACTGGCAGCACGCCGAAATCGGCGGCCTGCGGATTTCCCGACGGAGGGTCGCCGCGCAACGGTGTATTGAAGGCGTTGAAGGCCTCCCCCCGGAACTCCAGCCCGATTCGTTCATTGACTTTGAACTTCTTGGAAATCATGAAGTCAATCTGGGGCGCGCTTTGTCCCCGAAGAAAGTCGAAGCGGTCGCGTTCGAGGGTACGGTACTCGAGCGGACGGAGGTTGCGCCAGCATTCGCTGAACCGCGGGCGGTCGTTGAAGAACCACTGGTTTTCCGTCTGCTGCACAGCGGTGATGTCGCCGCAGCGGAACTCCCAGGCACCGTAAGCACCGAGCGGGTTGCCGGACTGGTAGATGAAGTTCGTGTTTACAGTCCAGCCGCCCAG
Source organism: Bryobacteraceae bacterium (assembly GCA_034408745.1). Lineage (GTDB taxonomy): Bacteria > Acidobacteriota > Terriglobia > Bryobacterales > Bryobacteraceae > JAWXCM01. Next base: position 12,644 of record JAWXCM010000240.1, on the reverse strand, counting down.
AGCGAGCTGCCCCACCCTGCTCATGTCGGTGAGAAACCGGCGGCCCTTGCCGAAGGGCAGATCCCAGATGCCGGCGAACGTGAGGTTGTGCCGGCGGTCATCTGCGGTGACCTGATTCACGAAGCCACGCCAATCGAGATTGTTGTTGTCGCGGAGCACCTTCTCCATTTGTTTCGACCAGGTGTAGGCCATCACCCACGTCATGGCGCCCATCACGTTGCGGTCGCCGAGCATGCGTTTCTCGAAACGCATCTGCAGGCCGTTGTACCAGACCCGGCCCCAGGGCGCGAGGTTGTTGGTGAGGCCGGTGAATTGCGGATACGGCCGCAGCAACTGCTCGCGTGAGGTATCGCTGGCGGTTCCCAGACCGACCGTCGCCGGGAAGATGCCCTGGAACGGATTCGCCAGGCGCTGCTGATAAAAGTCGGGGCGAACCTGTGCGTCGTCCCAATACTGTTGCGGCATGGCGTTGACCTGGACGCCCCGGGGTTCCTTGTTAGTGAGGCTGCCGACGTAGGAGAGTTCCAGCACCATGTTGCCGGGCAGTTCGCGCTCAAGCGTGTACGAGTACTGGAACGTGCGCGGAACCACGCGCTGAGGCGGATCCCAGGAAGGCGCGGTACCGACGCCAGTCGCGACGCCGAGGCTGCTGCCAAGCGGGCGAAGCACTCCGTCAGGCCACGGGTTTTCCAGCGAGTACGCTCCGACCAGGCCCGAGCCAACCGGGCGGCCGGAAGTGTCGGTGGTGGCTGCCGGGTACTGGCCGCCGGTGGTCGAGCCGAACAGGCTGGTAGTCAGGCTGAACCCGTTGTTCAGGTTGTTTTGGGTGTTGGTGCGGTGGAAAATGCCGAAGCCGCCTCGCATGACCGTCTTCGGAAGGAACTGGTACGCCACACCGATTCGTGGCTGGATGTTCGACAGGTCGGCGTTATAGACCTTGCGGGGCTGGTTGCCGACGCCGGCGAAGGTCATGCCGCCTACCAGTGCCGACGGCGGTGCGGGCATTGCTGTGTTAGTGGCGCGCAGCCGGTTCCAGTTGGCGATTGCGGTCGCGCTGGTGGGCTGGACGGTGGTGAAATCCCACTCGCGGTTCAGACGGTTGTGCGTTTCGATGAGGCTGAACTGGATGTCGTAGCGCAGGCCCAGGTTCAGCGTCAGTTTCTGGCTGACCTTGTAATCGTCCTGGATAAAGATGCCCCAGTAGGGCTCGCGCCGGAAGAACGAATCGTTGAAGTTGATCGATCCGCCCGCTGCGTAACCGAGGAGCGCCGATGCGACCGCATTGCCGTCCAGCACGCCCTGTCCGATGGAAGCGTACTCGCGCGTCCAGTCGCCATTGAAGTCGATTTGCCCGCTGGAGCGGCCCGAGGCCAGGTTGTGGCGCATCAGCAGCGCGAACTCCGTGCCGTACTTCAGGCTGTGTTTGCCGATGGCCTGTGAGATGCTGCCCTGCACGTTCGCCTGCTGGCGGGAACTCTGGTTGAGGTACTGGTTTCCAAACAGTTCGCGGAAGCCTCCGATGGTAACGCGGGGCATCAGCTTAGAGGGGAAGGTGTCCACCTGCGGGATGTTTTTGATGCCGATCTTGTCCCAGGTGAAGTTGGGGTCTGACACGTCCGGGAAGTTCTGTACGAAGCGGTTGTAGCTGGCCTGCACATGCAGCAGCGAGGTGGGCGAGAGGGTGCGGTCGTAGGACAGGATGTAATTCTGATCCTGGCGCACGGTCCCGTTCATGTTGCCCCACTGGGCGGGAGGGTCGAAGCCGGTTTGATCGCGGAACTCGGCGCCATCCTGAAACGTGAACAGGAAGTTAATCCGGTCGTTGTCGGTGAGCACCTTGTCATATCGCGCCATCGGCTGCTCATAGCGGTACTTACCGAGGTTGTCGGGACGAGTGAAGTTGTTTACCAGAGCCTGCGCCTGGAAGTTCGGCGACGGGTAGTAGCTGAGTATCTTCTGGCCGATGGGGCTGATCCGGGAAGCCGGGATGCGATTGCCCGGGAAGGGTTGGCGCCGGAACAGACCGCCCGAGCGGCAGTTCTGCGCCGGGTCGATGCAGGGCTGGGACGTCAGTGGATCGAAGATCTTGATTGTGCCGGTCTGGCCGGCGGGTACGAAGGTGCTGAAGTCGCCGTTGCGGATCTCATTGGGCGGAACGCTGACATTGGAGGGGAAGGGAACGCGTTCGCGCCAGCCTTCGAAGGAGAAGAAAAAGAAGTCGCGGTTCTTGCGGATCGGGCCGCCGATGGTGCCGCCGAACTGGTGCTGATTGCGGAAGCCACGCTTCACGCCAAGCGCGTTGTTCTGCCGGGTATTCGCGTCCAGCATGCGGTTGCGCCAGAAGTCGAATAGCGTGCCATGCCACTCGTTGCTGCCGGACTTGAGGGTGGTGCTGACGTGTCCGCCGCCGGAACGGCCGTACTGCGAGTCGTACGTGTTCACCATCACCTTCATTTCCTGGACGGCCTCGACGTTGGGCGCCAGGTTGAAGGTGCCGTCGGTGGAGATCGGCGCGCCGTTCAGCAGGAACTGATTCGACCCGGTGCGGCCCCCGTTCATGGTGAAGCTGCCGTTGACGTCCCAGGCCCGGGTGCCGGAGAATCCGGTGGAGCCGAAGGTTCGCTGGGTGAACATGACTCCGGGCGAGAGTCGCATCAGCATGTAGGCCTGCCGTCCATTGAGCGGAATCTCCTGGACTTTTACCGAATCGAAGACCAGGCCGCGCGAGGCGGTTGAGGTGTTGATGAGCTCCTGATCGCCCACCACCGTAATCTCCTGGTTCATTTGGCCGACTTCGAGGGTAACGGGCAGGTTGAGTTTGTCGTTGGTCAGCAGCACCAGGCCAGTTCGGCGTGAGGTTTGAAATCCGGCGTGAGTTACTGTCACGCTGTAAGTGCCGGGGTCGAGACCGGTGACGGTGTAGTTACCGCTGCTGGTTGTTGCCGATTCACGCGAAACCTGCGTGTCTTCTTTGGTTGCTTTTACGACGGCGCCAGGAACGGGTGCCTTGCTCTGGTCCAGAACCTGGCCCAGAATCGATGCCCGATAATCCTGCGCGGAAACATACAAGGTGCACGCGCACAGCGCCATGGCTGCACGGACGAAACGTTGCATTTGCTAACCCCCGAAGTGACTCCGGATCCGAGAACTTGCGTCTGTTTTTAAGACGGCTGCAGACGTCACGCCCAAGGCCCGCGAGACTTCCCCCCAACGTTAATGGACACACCGCTCCCACCCAACCGAATGACTGCGATCGGGGAAGTTTCTGGGTGCATTCTATCCGTGTTCCACCCCAAAGTGCAAATCAATTTTTCCGAGGATTCTGCAACAATCGGGACACATGTCTCGGGATTCTTCATTTTGCCGGGGGCGCTGCGTCCGAGCGCGGGAAGTTCCGGCCCGGAATGCTCTCCAGAGTCTCAGGCCTGGCCCGCCGTAAGCGCGAAGACATCTCTTTCTCCTCGACGGCGCGATCCTCCTGGCCCAGCCGAAAATAAACCTGTGAGAGCAGAAGGTGTGGCTGGGGATGAGTGGCGTCGACGGATGTGGCTTCAAGGAGCACGTCGCGGGCGCGCTCCAGTTCTCCGGCGGACATCAGCGTTCGTGCCAGCCCGGCCCAGGCAGGCATGTACTCCCGACGCAGTTCGAGCGCTCTTTGAAACGCCCGCTTCGCCTCATCCAGACGTCCCTCTTTCAGCATGGTGTCGCCAAAGAAGTAGAAGGGCTCCTCCCACGGAGTTGGCGAGCGCATGGCCCGGTCCAGCCACGGCAATCCCTCGGCCGCCCGTCCGGCGCGCACCAGTTCATAGCCCAGCTCGAAGGCAGCACGGGAATTGCCAGGGAATGCGGCCGCCATCTTCTCCGCAAGGCGCAAGGCGAGTGGATGCTCGTCCGCATCCTGTCTGGCCTTGATCGCAGTCAGCCAGAGCGCCGCGTCCCCTGGTTTGCTTGCCAGTGCCTTTTCAGCCACCTGCGCCGCGTCCCTGAAGTAGCGTCCTTTTGAATACTCCACGGCGAGAATTTGCAGCAATCGTGCGTCGTCTGGCCGGAGCGCCGAAGCCAGCCGCCAGTGTTTCAGGGCCTCGTCGGTTCGATTCAGTTTCGAGAGCACCGCACCCAGAATGTACTGGGCATTGAAGTCGTTTGGCTGACTGCGGACAGCCCTGCGAAGCGGCATTTCCGCCGCCGCCAGATCGCCGCGGGACTGGTACATGTAGCCCAGATTGAAATTGGCCTCGAACAGGCCCGGGCTGGCGGCGAGCGCTTCCTTCCAGAGCCGCTCGGCCGTTGGGAAGTCCTTCTGCTGAGCCGATTCCAGTGCCTGTCGCGAGAGCGTGGCCGGGTCCGGTGCAAGCAAGAGCAGCGCCAGGACTGCGGAGGTCATTGTGAACTGCCCTCTTTCAGCAGCACCGGCCGGTCCACCTGAATGCCGCTGAATGCTTCCGCCTTGCCGTTAGGCCAGCGCACCACGACCCTGTCGACCCTGTCTGTGAAGCCGAGGCCGAAGTGCAGGCCGAGGTCGTTGACCGACAGATAGCTCGATTGGCTGAGTACAACGGAAGTTTGCGTCCTTCCTCCTGCCTCAACTGATACCACGGCGCCGATGCCGCTGCGGTTCGACACGACGCCCTGCAACTGGACTCGAAGCCAGTGATTGCTGCTCTTCAGGTCGTTCCGAAGGAGGCTGGGAGCACGGTCCATGTTCATGATGAGCACGTCGATGTCGCCGTCCGAATCGAAGTCTCCGAAGGCGGCGCCGCGGCTCGACTGACGTTCGGTCACGCCAGCCCCCGCCATTGCCGACACATCCTCGAACTTACCGCCGGGGAGCTGCCGGTACAGGAGTCGGGAAGTGGCCCAGGGTTCGGCTGGATCACCGGCGTAGACGTGCCCTGATGTCAGGAAGATGTCGCGGAGACCGTCGTTGTCGAAGTCCTCGAGCCCGGCGCCCCACAGAAGATATTGCGGATTGACCGCGAGCCCCGCGATGACTGCCCGATCCTCAAAGAAGCCCTTGCCCAGGTTGCTGTAGAGATTTGGGTAGTCGCGAATGAAATTCGTTTTGACGATGTCGAGCGTGCCGTCGCCATTGGCGTCGCCGGCCGCGAGGCCCATTCCGGCTTGTTCGGTGCCGTTCTCATTGAACGCGATACCCGATTCGGTGGCGACTTCGGAAAACGTGCCGTTTCCGTTGTTGCGGAAGAGCAGGCTGGGCGTGGAGTCGCTGGCCACGTAGATGTCCTGCCAGCCATCCCCGTTGAAGTCCGCCGCCACAGCGGTGAAGCCGTAGAAGCCCTGCGGCTTGCGGATGCCGGAGGCGATGGACACATCCTCAAACTTTCCGCCGCCCTTGTTGCGGTACAGGAAGGCACGGCCGAAGGGCAGGCCTCGTGGGCCGCAGAACACGGGTTTGTCACGGTATTTGCAGGTGGGGAGCTGCCCAGGCAGGGGCGTCGATTTCAAATCGAACCCGGCGTAGGTTACAACGAACAGATCGAGCAAGCCGTCGCGGTCGAAGTCGGTGAAGGTGCACCCGGTGCTCCAGTCGGTCCCTGAGCCGGCGACGCCCGCGGCTTCGGCGACATCGACGAAACTGGCTTTGCCGGTGTTGCGGAACAGCGAGTTGCGTCCCCAGTATGTGACGTACAGGTCGGTGAAGCCGTCGTTGTCGAAGTCGCCCGCGCAGACGCCGTTGCCCCATCCGGAACGGCCTGTGCCCGACGCTTTCGTCACGTCCTGAAACCGGCCGCCGCCTGCATTTCGATACAGGTGGTTCGTAGGGGGCAAAGGGGATTTCGCGAAGGTGGATCCGTTTACGAGAAAGGCATCCAGCAGACCGTCGTTGTCGATGTCCACAAGCGCGACGCCGGTGCCATTGGCCTCGACGATGTAGCGGCGATTCGCGGGATTGCCCTGCACGAATTTCGCTGTGATGCCTGCCTGAGCCGCCACGTCGGTGAATGTGGCGTGGAAGGGGAGTGTGGAGCGTACCGGCGCTCCGGCGGAGGGGCGGTCAGCGACGGCAATTCCCTGCGGAAAAAGAGAAATCCCGGTGAGAACAAGCCCCACCGGGATCACAATCAATGAGAATGCCAGTCGCACTCAGAAAGCGTATCGCAGAGCTACCTGGACCTGACGTGCGGCGGTGGTGCCGGTGATCACTCCGAAGGTCGGCGTGTTCATGACATAGCCACCAGAACCCGGCGCGGTGAAATTCACAGCGTTCGGGAAGTTAAAGAACTCGCCGCGCAGTTCAATCGAGTGCCTCTCGGCCATTCGGAACTTCTTGGCGATTGAGATATCGAAGATCCGGCGGCCGTCGTCACTCACCACATAGGCGCCTGCATTGCCGAACGTATACAAGTCCGGCAGAACAAACGCACTGGTGTCGAACCAGCGGTCCGCGGTGCGTTGACCACTCGGCAGGTTGGGATTGCGAAGCACGTTCGGCCGCTCACTGGTGCTGCCGACGTTGGCTCGGTCCACGCCGGTTCGGACGTTGGAGGGAGTGCCGCTTTGCAACTGCACGATGCCTTCTACAGCCCAGCCGCCAAGGATCGCATCGGTGAATCGATTCCATGTTCCGCCGAAAGTGCGGCCGCGGCCCCAGGGCAGATCGTACACATAGCCCAGCTTGAAGGCATGCGCGATGTCGTAGCTGCATCTGGACCAGTCAGCGCGCGCGTTGAGGAAGTCCTGGAACTTGCCTTCCGCCAGTGAGGACTGGTCGTCCATGCACTTGCCCCACGTGTAATTGCCGAGCAACTGGAGACCACGGCTGAAACGCTTCGTCAGTTTCGCCTGGAACGAGTTGTACTCGGAGTTGAATTTGTTGCTGCCGCCGCTCATGTTGCCGATGAAGCCAGCACCCGCGAGAAGGCGTCGAGGATCTACGGGCCCGGGGCCTGGCGTCACGGCGTTATTCCACCCGTGGTAGCCGATCTGCTTGTGGTTCGACGATCCCGTGTAGCCCACGTCTACCGTCATGTCGTCCATCAACTGATGCTGGACGAAAAAGTTGTACTGAGTTGAGTACGGGCTGCGGTTGTCCGGATTCTGCGGCCAGCCGCCGATCGCCTGCGTGCTCCCAAACCCGGGTCCGGCATCGTTGATGCGCAAATTGAGGACACCGCCGGTGTTCGGGCTGATCTCCTGCTGCGGAAGATACGGCCAGAACTTGCGCAGGTCATTGATCTCCTGCATGAAGGTGCTGTTGTAGTAAAGGCCGATGCCGGCGCGAAGCACCGTCTTCTGCGTCATCTGATAGGCGAGGCCGAGCCGCGGAGCCCAGTTGTTCATGTCATTCGCCATCAGGGACTTTCCATAGCCGAAGGTCTGTGGCGGGGAATTGAGCTGGCCGGTTGTGGGATTAGGCAGCGGGTTGATGCCGGCCCACATCAGTTGCGCCGTGTACCTCCCGTTCGACTCTCTTCCAACCAGCAGATTTCCAAGTGCGTTGTTGGCGTCCCAGGGGCGGATGCCTGACTCCCAGCGCACTCCGAAATTCACGGTCAGCTTGTCGGTGGCACGCCAGTCGTCCTGTGCGAATGCGTCCCAGTGAGGCTGCAGCGCAAACAGCGCGGGGATGCTGAAGCCGCGCCGGATGTAGCTGGGATAGCCGAGCAGCATGGTCGCGATGGAGTTGCCGCCCTGGCCCGTGGTCGGATTGGCGGTCAACGAGGTCCAGAACGTCATGTCCCCGTTGGTTGGGTTGGAGTACTGGGCGTCCATGCTGCGCCACGTGTAACCGCCGCCGAACTTCAGCGAGTGTCGCCCGACGACTCTGGTCAGCTTTCCCGACCACTGGTGGACGCGGTCCTGAATGGTCTCGCCGCCGCCGCCGCCCATCGTCAGGTAACCCTGGGCATTGAAGCCCGGCAGCGTGCCGCAGAGCGCCTGCTTATCGAAGATGTTGATGTTTGCTTCGGCGAGAATGCCCTCGCGGGTCAGGCCGTTGCGAAACGCCGGGCATCCGGGGTTGTTTGGATTGTTGAACCCATAGCGGACTTCCAGCACCGTGTTCGGGCCGAACACGTGATTCCAGCCGGCTCCGTAGTTCTGTACGTCGTACTGGTTGGTTGTGACGAACAGGGCCGAAGCGGAGGGAACTACTTCCGTCACACTCTGACGCAGCATGCGGCCCCAGATGGTGTCCCTGGACCCGATGGTGCGATCCATGCGCAGCACGATCATGTCGCGGTTGTTCTGCTGGCCCTCGGTCTGCAGGAAGTTATTTACGTTGCCCGGGCGGTTGGCAACGGGCATCAGCTTGTCGAGGAGCAGGCGCGAACTCGGGCTGATGCGGCTCGATGGGATCATGTTGCCGGCGAACGGCTGACGGGTGGTCGGGTCGTAGAGGGGTGCCGTCAGGCTGGAGAAATCTCCCGTGCGCATCGCCGCCAGCGGCACGGTGCTCTGCGCGGTCTGCCCTCGGCGCGAGCGAAATCCTTCCCAACTGAAGAACCAGAACGTGTTGTCGCGGCCGTTGAATACTTTGGGGATGACCACCGGGCCGCCGATCGCCACGCCGTACTGGTTCTGGCGAAACGGGATCTTACCCTGTCCCTGGCGGTTCGCGAAGAAAGTATTGGCGTCCAGTTTGTCGTTGCGAAGGTACTCGTAGACACTGCCGTGGAGGTTGCGGGAGCCGGACTTCACGGACAGATTCACGCTGGCTCCTGTGCTGCGTCCGTACTCGGCCGAGTTGCCGGTGGCGACACGGAATTCCTGAATAGCGTCCATGGGCGGCGAGCCACCGGGGGAGTTCATGAACATCATGTTGTTGTCCACGCCGTCCATCGAGTAGTTGTTGTCCTGCGTTCGCTGCCCATTCACCGAGACCATCTGCGAGCCGGACAGATCCCCACGTCCCTGACTGCGGCGGATGTCGGAGGTTCCGGGCATCAGCACCAGCAGGCGCGTGTAGTTACGGCCGTTGACCGGGATTCGCTCCAGTTGCTGGGTGGTGATGACGCTGCCGACCGATGTTTCCTGCGTTTGCAGCATGGGGGCGGCAGCCGTAACTTCGATTTTCTCGGCGACATCGCCGATATCGAGCGTGAAGTCGATTTTGAGAGTCGCGCCGGTCTGGAGGACAACGTTGGTGCGGACGGCGGTTTTGAACCCCGGCCGGGTGGTGCGCAACTCGTACGTGCCTGGCGCCAGAGGACCAATCTGGAATGTGCCGGACTCGTTGCTGACAACCTGTCTGGAGACGCCGGTTGCCGCGTTGACTGCAGTGATGTTTGAGCCGGGAAGTGCAGCCCCGCTGGAATCTTCAATGATTCCAACCAGGACCGCATCGGAGCTTTGGGTAAGTGCAAGTGTAGGCAGGAACACAGCTGCTGCGATAACAGCGAGAACTCGACAGGGCAGGGTCATCATAGAACCTCTAGTTTGAAGATGTTAATCTAGTAAACCACGAAAGTCAACGTTGACTTTGCGGTGCGGCAGCTTTCGATGCAGGCCTTCTGCAACAATCGAAAAGGATGTCTATGCCCTCAAATCGCCTCGCCCTAGAGAAGAGTCCTTACCTGCTGCAACATGCCCACAACCCCGTCGACTGGTATGCCTGGGGACCGGAGGCCTTTGACAAGGCGAAGCACGAAAACAAGCCGATTTTCCTGTCGATCGGGTACTCCACGTGTCACTGGTGCCACGTGATGGAGAGGGAGTCGTTTGAAAGCGACGCGGTGGCCGAGGTGCTCAATCGGTTCTTTGTACCGATCAAGGTGGATCGGGAGGAGCGGCCTGACGTCGACCGGATCTACATGTCGTTTGTGCAGGCGACCACGGGAAGCGGCGGCTGGCCGATGTCGGTGTGGCTGACGCCGGAGCTGAAGCCCTTTTTCGGAGGCACGTACTTCCCCCCCGATTCGCGGTACGGACGGCCAGGGTTCCGTCAGGTGCTGGAGCAGCTCGCGACGGCCTGGCAGACGGACCGCGAGCAGATTCTGAAGTCGGGCGACGATGTTCTGGAGCAGCTTCGCAAGCACGTGGAAGGCGACGGCGCGCAGCACGCCCCGGCGGATCAGGCGGTGTTCGACTCCTGCTTTTATCAGTTTCGCCGCGCGTTCGATTCACGGCTCGGTGGCTTTGGCGGATCGCCGAAATTCCCGCGCCCGTCGACGCTGAATTTCCTGCTTCGCTACAGTTATCTGACGAAGAACGCCGAAGCGTCGGACATGGTGGTGCTGACGCTGCGTGAGATGGCAAAGGGCGGGATGAACGACCAGCTGGGCGGCGGGTTCCATCGCTACTCGGTGGACGCGCGGTGGTTTGTGCCGCATTTCGAGAAGATGCTCTACGATCAGGCGCAGCTTGCCATCGCGTATCTGGAGGCGTTTCAGGTTACCGGCGATGCGGCGCTGGCTCAGGTGGCCCGCGACATCTTCGAATACGTGCTTCGCGACATGACGAACGGAGACGGGGCGTTCTATTCGGCGGAAGATGCCGACAGCGTGATCCACCCGGACAAGCCGCATGAGAAGGGCGAGGGCGCGTTCTACGTCTGGGATGCGGAGGAGATCGCGCATCTCGCCGGCGATGCAGCCGAGTGGTTCGGCTATCGCTATGGGGTCGAGCCCGGCGGGAACGTGATGGAGGATCCGCACAGCGAGTTCACGGGCAAGAACATTTTGTATGAGCGGTTTACCATCGCCGATACGGCTCGGCGGTTTGCGGTGACGGAAGAAGAAGTGACGCGCGCTCTGGATGAAGCAAAGCACAAGCTGCTGGCAGCGCGGGCTTCGCGGATCAGGCCACATCTGGATGACAAGGTGCTGACAGCCTGGAACGGGCTGATGATCTCGGCGTTCGCACTGGGCGGGCGCGTGCTCCATGAGCCCAGGTACACGGAGGCGGCGCACCAGGCTGCTGGGTTCGTTTTGAAAAACCTCTGCACCGATAACCTGCTGCTTCGGCGCTGGCGCGATGGCGACGCGGCTGTCGGCGGATTCCTCGACGACTATGCATTCTTCGTGCAGGGATTGCTGGATCTGTACGAGACGGATTTTGAGGACAATCACCTGCGGTCGGCGATTGAGTTGACGTCGCGCATGGTGGAACTGTTCGAGGATCCGGCCGCGGGTGGGTTCTTCAGCGCAGCCGACGGGGACACGAGCCTGGTGCTGCGCGCAAAGGAAGATTACGATGGCGCCGAGCCGTCGGGCAATTCCGTCGCGATACTGAATCTGCTGCGGCTGGCGCACATTACCGGCCGGGCCGAGTGGCGGGAGAAGGCGGAGCACGCGCTGCGGGCGTTCGGGGGCAAGATGGCTGCCGGGCCCACCGGTTTGCCGCAGATGCTGGTGGCGGCGATGTTCGCCGTTACGCCGCCGAAGCAAATTGTGCTGGCCGGGGCCCGCGACTCCATGGGACCGATGCGCGCGGCAATCTGCAGTAGATATCTGCCTTTCCATACGCTGGTGTGGGCCGGGAGTCATGCCCTGAATCCCGAACTGAAGAATATGGGCGAAGTGCATGGCAGGCCGACAGCATATGTCTGCGAGAATTTCACCTGCCAGCTGCCCGTTTCGGAAACCGAAAAATTGACAGCCTTGCTACAATAGCGGCGCTATGAATCCAGCACAGGTAGTGACAGAACGTCCGGGTGCGACGACCTTTAAGGGCAACCCGCTAACACTCGTTGGCCCCGAGCTGAAGGTCGGCGACAAGGCTCCGAACTTCGACGTGGTCGACAAGACGCTGAGCGGCGTCGATCTGCCGGGCACCTCGGGCCAGGTCCGCATTTTTAGCGTGGTCCCTTCGCTCGATACTCCGGTTTGCGACATGCAGACCAAGCGCTTCAACGAAGAAGCAACGAAGCTGCCGGGCATCAAAATGTACACCATCAGCATGGATCTGCCGTTTGCGCAGTCGCGCTGGTGCGGAGCCTTCGGTGTCGACAACATGACCATGCTGTCGGATCACCGCAATGGTTCTTTCGGTGCCGCCTACGGCACCCTGATCAAGGAATGGCGGATTGAAAGCCGCGCCATCTTTGTGGTGGACGCCAACGACACGGTGCAGCATGTGGAGTACGTGACGGAAGTCGCCGACCATCCAAACTACGATACGGCGCTGGGCAAGGCTCGCGAACTGGCCGGAGTGTAAGTCCGGCCGACCTCCCTGTTACATCCTACGCAGTATCTTCCCGGCCAGCACGTCGAGAGGCTTGCTGGCCTCTACCGCCACCTTTCCATTCACAATCACGAAGTCGAAGCCCTCGGTGTACTGGTGCGGTTTGGGGAAGGTGGCTTTGTCCTGCACCAGCGCCGGGTCAAAGAGCACAATGTCGGCGGCAAAGCCCTCGCGCAACAGACCGCGGTCTTTGAAGCCGAAAGTGCGCGCAGGGAGTGAGGTCATCCGGCGGACCGCGTCTTCCAGCGTGATCACTCCACGGTTGCGCACGTACTCGGCGAGCACGCGGGCATTGGTGCCATAGGCTCGCGGGTGCGGAACGCCTTCGCCGAAGATGCGCACCCCGCCGTCGCTCGCGATTGCGGTGTTCGGGTAGCGGAGGATGCGTTCGACGTCTTCGTTGCCCATCGAGTTGTACACCATCTGTGCGCCGCCCTTTTCCGTCATTTGCAGGATGGTCTCGGCTTCCGATTCCAGCGTCTTCGGGCGGCCTAGTTCTTCGT
>JAWXCM010000239.1:0-5716 GCA_034408745.1 Bryobacteraceae bacterium | reverse complement strand
CGGCCCGAGGGTACGGAGCTCGTAGCACGCAACCGGGCCGTGCACCGCCTGCTGGTCGACGGCGTGACGGTGGAGTACCGCGACGCGTCCGACGAAATCCGCGGCGCACAGGTGCGCGTGCTGGATTTCGACCGCGTGGACGCCAACGACTGGCTTGCGGTCAATCAGTTCACCGTGGCCGAGAACAAGCATACCCGCCGGCCAGACGTGGTGCTGATCGTGAATGGGCTGCCGCTCGCGGTGCTGGAGCTGAAGAACGCAGCGGCCGAGAACGCGACGATCTGGTCTGCCTTCCAGCAGCTTGAGACCTACAAAGCGGAAGTCCCGGCGCTGTTCGCCACCAACGCACTGCTCGTGATCTCCGATGGCGTCGAGGCGCGGGTCGGCACGCTCAGCGCCGGGCGCGAGTGGTTCAAGCCCTGGCGCACCATCGCCGGCGAGCGCCTGGCCGACCCGCACCTGCCCGAGCTGCAGGTGGTGAGCGAAGGGCTTTGTGCGCCGCGGCGCTTTCTCGATCTCGTGCGCGACTTCCTCGTGTTTGAGGACGAGGGCGGGGGGAAGCTCACGAAGAAGATGGCGGGCTACCACCAGTTCCACGCCGTGCAGGTGGCGGTGGGCGAGACCCTCCGGGCGTCCCGCATGCTTGCCGAGGAACGCGGGCGCTACGAGGCAGGCAGCCAGCCCGGTGGCAAACCGGGGGACCGGCGCGTCGGCGTGGTCTGGCACACGCAGGGGTCGGGTAAGAGCCTGACGATGGCCTTCTACGCCGGCCGTATCATCCGCGAACCGGCGATGGAGAACCCGACCATCGTCGTGCTCACCGACCGCAACGATCTCGACGACCAGCTCTTCGGAACGTTCTCACGCTGCAAAGAACTGCTGCGGCAGCCCCCCGTCCAGGCCGAAGGCCGTGCCCACCTGCGGGATCTGCTCTCAGTCGCGGCGGGCGGCGTGGTGTTCACCACGCTCCAGAAGTTCTTCCCCGGAGAGAAGGGCGACCGGCACCCGATGCTCTCCGGGCGGCGCAACATCGTGGTCATCGCCGACGAGGCGCACCGCAGCCAGTACGACTTCATCGACGGTTACGCCCGCCATATGCGTGACGCCCTGCCCAACGCCTCCTTCATTGGTTTCACGGGTACGCCAATCGAGAAGACCGATGCCAACACGCGGGCGGTGTTCGGCGACTACATCAGCGTGTACGACATCCAGCGCGCGGTGGCGGACGGTGCCACGGTGCCGATTTACTACGAGAGCCGACTGGCCAAGCTCGCCCTCAAGGAGTCCGAGCGACCGCGGATCGACCCGCAGTTCGAGGAGGCCACCGAGGGCGAGGAGGTCGAGCGTAAGGAGAAGCTGAAGAGCCGGTGGGCCCAGCTGGAAGCGGTGGTGGGCTCGGAGAACCGCGTCCGGCTCATCGCCGGCGACCTGGTGGAGCACTACGAGAGGCGCTGCGAGGCCATGGACGGCAAGGCCATGGTGGTGTGCATGAGTCGGCGCATCTGCGTGGAGTTGTACGACGAGATCGTGAAGCTGCGGCCGGCCTGGGCGGGCGCCGACGACCAGTCCGGTGCGCTCAAGGTGATCATGACGGGGACCGCATCCGATCCGCTGGCGTGGCAGGGCCACATCCGCAACAAGCAACGCCGCGAGGCGCTGGCCAACCGTTTCCGGGATGCCAAAGATCCCTTCCGAATCGTGATCGTGCGCGACATGTGGCTCACCGGCTTCGACGCGCCATCCCTGCACACCATGTACGTGGACAAGCCCATGCGTGGCCACGGGCTGATGCAGGCCATCGCCCGGGTGAACCGTGTGTTCAAGGACAAGCCCGGCGGTCTGGTGGTGGACTACCTGGGCCTGGCCGATGAACTGAGGCAGGCCCTTGCCACCTACACCGAGGCCGGCGGCACCGGCAAGACGGCGCTGGACCAGGCCGAGGCCGTGGCGCTGATGCAGGAGAAGTACGAGGTGTGCTGCGGGCTGTTCCACGGGTTTGACCGGGCTCACTGGACTACCGGAACGCCCCAGCAAAGGCTCGCGCTTCTGCCCGCCGCCCAGGAGCACATCCTTGTCCAGGACAATGGCAAGAACCGCTTGCTAGGGTCCGTCACAGAACTTTCCCAGGCTTTCGCCCTGGCCGTGCCTCATCCCGATTCGCTCGCCATCCGTGACGACGTGGGCTTTTTCCAGGCCGTGCGGGCCGTGTTGGCCAAGAGTGACACCGGCAAGAAGAAGCCCGACGAAGACCTGGACCACGCCATCCGGCAGATCATTTCCAAGGCCATGGTCTCGGATGAGGTCGTGGACATCTTTGCCGCCGCGGGCCTGAAGAAGCCAGATATCTCAATCTTGTCCGACGAGTTCCTGGCCGAGGTGCAGGGTATGCCCCAGCGCAACCTCGCCGTGGAACTGCTGCAGAAGCTCTTGAAGGGAGAGATCCGGAACCGCGCCAAGCGGAACGTCGTCCAGGCTCGCTCCTTTGCGGAGCTTCTGGAGCAGGCGCTGCGCAAGTACCAGAACCGAGCCATCGAGACCGCCAAGGTGATTGAGGAGCTGATCCACCTTGCCAGGGAGATGCGGGAGGCCGGCCAGCGCGGTGAGACCCTGGGGCTGACCGAGGACGAGGTGGCTTTCTACGATGCGCTGGAAACCAACGACAGTGCGGTCAAGGTGCTGGGGGATGATAGCCTCCGGGCCATTGCCCGGGAACTCGTGGCCACCGTCCGCGCCAATGTCAGCATCGACTGGACGTTGCGGGAGAACGTTCGGGCTCAGCTGCGGGTGTTGGTGAAACGCATCCTGCGCAAGCACGGCTATCCGCCCGACAAGCAGGAGAAGGCGACGCAGACGGTGTTGGAGCAGGCGGAGGTGCTGTCGGAGGGGTGGGCGCTTGGCGATGTCGCATAGGGGGAACTATGGAACGGAATTGGACAACTTTCGACGAGATGGTGAGGACGATGGCCGTCAACGCACCTCATGCTCTGATCGCGGACTGGCACATGCGCCTCGACAAAGCGATCACGACCTGGTTTGTAAACAGCAGGGTCAATCGCCCGGGCACCCCTACCAAGGTCTACGACGTCCTGATCACGCACGGTGGCTTGCCGCAGGATGCTATTGATGAGATTAACCAGCTGCGCAGGCTGCGAAATCGCGTTGTCCACGAGGAGTACCTGCCCGGCATAGAGGAGGCGGAGACGTATGCCCGGTCAGCATGGCGCCTTGCGTGGATGGTGGCTGACCTTCCAGTGCGCATGGGGTGAGTACAGCTATCTTGTTCATGTTCGCATGACCCGATTCCAGTCGATTTCGAAGCCCGCGGCTTGGAGTTCGCGCCCGAGAGCCTGTTTCCATCCCCCGTTGGCGTCAAATTGTTCGTAGACGACGCCGTCGAAGTCGGAGGGGATTTCTAGTTCGCCGCGTTTTAAAGCACAGACGTTGCGGCGGCCAAGTCGCCCTAAAAAGAAGCCCAGCTCGAGGAGCACGTTTTGTCTGGCGCGTGGCCGCAGGTCGCCGTCTTGCGCCCGGCCTTCATCGTCTGGCGTAAGAATCACGACGGCGAATGGGACGTCTCCGTGGGCCTCAACCTTTTCGATGATAGTACGTCCCTGGTTGGCCTGCTCGTGCAGGATGACCGGCTCGAACTCTATCTGAGTAAGGAACCGCGCAACCGCCTCGCGTACGCCTTCATCGTGGCCGTGAACAATGAAAACCTTTCTGGCTAGAGTTGGTGGTGTAGTTCCGATGGGGATCTGGTTTGGGGCTGCCTCGTCTTGTTGGTGAGTGATTTCTTCTTCCATTCCACGAATTGCTTGGCGGAGGAGAAGGATAGCGCTGCGCTTGCCCTCGGTTAGATAACGCTGCGCATCGGCGCGGTCCCGAGACGGATTTTGGGGACCCATGGACATGGTGATAGCGCCATGATCCAAGTTTGTCGCACTAGCGTAGCGATTGAACTGGACGGTATTGGGACCGAAGACAGCGGCGAGAGTTTCCTCGATGGCTGTTTGTAAGGCCACGACCTCGGGAGCCCATCGCTCGGATATCACGTTGGGGTCAAATAGCTCAAGGTCGTCGAGGCGTCTGTTTATCCTTGTGATCCCGGCGCGCATTTGTTCGACAGTGAGTCGTGCTTGGCGAGGTTCTGTGGGTGGGGTCCGGCGAGCCATCGGTGAAAAGCTCCTTTTCGTAAAAGATAACGATCCTTGATCGGTCACTGATGGATTCAACGGGCCAGTCCGATTCCGGCGCGCCACGTGGGAAGAATTGTACCGCCTGCCTGTGATGACCAGTGGCGAATCCGTCCCTCTGAGACGCTAACTGACGAACAAGACCAACAATCTTAAGACGGCATTCGCAATCTGAACGTGTGATGTCCAAAGCTGTTCGTCAGCGATAAGGCGCATGACACCCCCGGGTTCAGGTACTTAGAATCCCGGGGCGTCGCGATTGCCATTATTAACTAGGGAGCCGTAGCACGCCCCAGTGCGGGTCCGGTACAGCTTCCTCCAGCTGCCACCAAACCGTGATCGGCTGGTCTCCCTCCCAGCGATCAAAGATCAAGGGACCGCAGTAGATAAACGGCTGCGTAGTGCCCCGGAAGTTGGCCACCGGCCGCACGAACAGCTGCACGCTGATCCCCTTCGCGGCGTGTTGTTCCAGCCGCCGCCCGGCATCACTATCCCGCTTCGTCCGATTCTGACTCTGCCACCGAAACTCCCGAGCAGACACAAACCCATCGTCGTACTTCTGCTCATCTGGCTTCCCGCTCTTATCCAACGTCACAAACAGCAGAATCAGCTGGTCTCTCTCCACAACCCCGGACTGGGACTGGAACCCCTTGAACTCGAAGCCAAACAACTTCGGCACGTCGGCGCGAACGTAACTCGCCCACAGGCGCGGGCCGTCTGGTACCGCTCCTTTGGTCGGCGCCAGAACATAGCCCGAGCCCTCCCGAACAAACTCGACCACCAGGCCGCCGCCAGGCTCGTTAGTCTTGACGCCAAACCAACGCCCCAGAATGTCCGGCAGCGAATTGACGTCACTACCCACCACCTGGATAGCCATCACATCGCTCTTAGCGAAGTTCGCCTGGTGCGGGATGCCATCGATCCCGACATCCACCCACCCCTCGGGTATGCCGGCAGTCCGATTCCTGAGCGGTAGCAGCAGAACCGGCTGCCCGTCGGTCAACCCCACTCGACACACGATCCGGTCCGCCCCCGTCGTCAACTCAACCCGATGCAGGTAGGCGCCCAGCCGCCACTCCACCAGCTCGCGGATCAGATCCTGGGCCGCCTCCCGTTGCTCGGGAGGAACATCGAAGGACGTCGAAAACCTCGCCTGGTCGTAAGTGAAGAACGCGGTGCCGCCGGTGCCCTTGCCTTCCACCCAGGCATTGATGGGATTCTCTTCTAATAGAGTACGCAGCGCCGCCGGATCCTCCAGCGCCGCACCCACCTCCGTCCGGACGAGCGCGTAGCGCCGAGCAATCTCAGCAAAGCGCCGCATCAACGCTTCGATGCTGATCGCCCCGGGCAGGGCATCCTCCGCCAGCATGGCCAGCAGCACGATCATCTTGTAACTCTTGGTCATCGGCGTTTTGTCCAGCGCCTCCAGGAACGCACCGAGACGCTGGAACACAACAACCTGGTCGTCAGAAAGATCCCCCATAGTCCGGACGAAACTCAGCCAGGACGCGTGGGCAGGGCGG
>JAWXCM010000238.1:0-5944 GCA_034408745.1 Bryobacteraceae bacterium | reverse complement strand
GCTGACATGAAGAATTCGCTTCACCCCGGCCTTATGGCATTGGTCCAGTAGGATACGCGTGCCTTCCCGGTTGACGCGGAAGTATTCGGCGGGCGGATTCTTACCGGTCGCCGCCGCCAGATGCAGCACCGTTTCGCAGGGTTTTGAGGGCGGAGGCGTAGGATTCGCCATCGAGAAGATCGCCGCCGATTGTCTCGGAAGCGTTAGCGGCCGGTTGGCCGGACCGGCTCAGGCATACAATCCTTCCGTCGTGCATTGGATCGGCCAGTGCAAGCACGCGCCGGCCAAGATATCCCCCGGCGCCGGTGACAAACAGTGATCGTGTCATTAGCTAACATTCAGACTCGCACGCCAGGCGCCTCGGCGTCGATGAACCGTTCCGGCTATTACTATGAGGTGTTGTCTTTTGGCGCTTCCGCACGGCGCGGCCGGCGGCGCTCATGGAGCGATGGGCATTTGGAGCCCTGTGGGGAAGTCATGCTGCGCAACTTCGCTAACCCTTGCCCTTTGCTACCCCCGGACTTGTGATCGGCGCTCCTGCCGGCGTTTTTCGGGGGTGCAAGACAGCGGACCATCAGATAGATCATGGCGACCCGAATGGTGCGTTCGCTTCCGCTGCGGATTCAAATAGAATGCAGCTAATACGCGGCGGCATTCACCGCCGCGATCACACGGTCGATATAACGGTGAACAATGGGCCGATTGGAATTGCCAAGAACGACGATAGCGATGCGCCGGTCTTTGAGGTTCTGCTGGTACTTCATATTCTTGTCGGTGGTAAGCAGCAGATCAAACCCGGCATCTTCAGCCGCATTGAGCAATTCACCATTGACTAACGGGTCCCACCCTTTCGTAAAAGCTCCCGCGGGGCTTGCCGAAGATAGAAAGTCGATAACAAAGGTCCGTCGACCAATGGGCTAAGGTTCACCGCTAACGAAGCGGCGAATCGCATTTGCATCCACGAAACTGACATCCTGGCCTCGCAGGGATCGCAGGAAAATTCCGTGAACACGATATCGTCCATCGGGATCCAGTCGCGCCGGGCTGACGTGCGGGTTGTAGGAGCGGAGTACAACAACAGGATCGTCCCAATCTATCTCGTCTTCGTATTCACTTTGACGGGATGACCGGCGCCGCTCGACGACAAGTTTTTTCAGCGCCCACGCTCCAAGCCCTTCCTCCTCTCCCATCTTCTCGATCACCACGATCTTGCCATTTCCCGAATAATCATTCTCCACGCGCTGAAAGAGGACAATGTCCCCATGCAAGACATCCCGGCAGATCATGGAATCACCGTGAACCTGGGCGGCGGCAAGCCGGGTTCGGGGCATCCCGACGCCGCCCACGTAGCGATCCAGAACCCCGTGATGCAACTCGGGCGGTAACTCCAAGTACTGCTCAACCCAATCCGGCGATAAGGACAAGAATGGCCCGGCCGCTAAACGAGCTGTGTGAAACGGAACGTAGACGCGGCCATCCCGAAAATAGAATTCATCCGCTCCCTGAGCCATGTAGAAGTGTCAGCTAGACTATCAGACGCCGCAACAGGACGCGAACCTATTAGCCATCGCTCTAAACCGATTGCCGGTTACAGTCACCCTTTAATCGGCAGCAAGCAAATGGACGGCTTCATAGATCTGGAATCGTCCTTGAAAGACGTCTCGACGTAAACTCTCCCGTGCCGTCCCCTCCGCTGTAGAAGTGGGTGTGGGCAGGCATCTTGCAAGCCAGATACCCTGGCGAACGCGGCTGGTTCCACTTGAAAGCTAGCGCAGATTCGCGCAGGTCCTGTTTCCCGACCGAGAGGACCGCGAAAGGAAACCGCGGCTGAATGACACTTGCCTCATCCGGGGCTTTCCCGTACTCTGAAGGAGATGGAAGTGTTACACCACTTCCTTACGTTGTGGTCTATTCGCTGAAAGCGGAAGCCATCGAAATTCTGCACATCTATCACGGTGCGCCGGGCGGCGTGGAGCGGGTGCGAAGCCGGGAGCGCGCCAGCAGGATGAATAGCCCGCCGAATAAAGCCGTAAGCTCCAAGGAGCCTGGCTCTGGAACCGTGGTCACGATGTCGGCTCCGTTGAAAATCAACGTCCAATTGCCGGTTCGCTGGTTCCCAGCCTGATCGAGGAACGACACACCGGGAAAGCCGCTTAGACCGGGGGTGAAGTTGCCTTGACCTTCTTGTGAGAAGCCGTCCTTCAGCGCCGGGCCGAGGGGGAGGTTGTCATATTGAGTCAGAGCGACCACATAATTGCCGCTTGGGAGGGGCGTACTTAGAAATGCGTCCAGACAGAAGCCGGTGACCGGGTCAGGCGAGAAGGGCGGACAGGCGCCGTCAGTGTTCAGGGCCAGCAGTATTCCCGATGGGTCTGTGGCAAAGAGAGACAACACCGTATCGAAGCCGCCGGGCTTGATGGCCAGGGAAGAATCGCCGCCATAGCCGGCGGACCGGACGGTCAGGACGCCGGGGTTTATTAGGGCGACGTTGAACAGTTGGGTTTGATCGTCCGCAACAAAGGAGCTATTGAGAATGATGCCGGCGTGGGTGGAAGCGGCCAGGCCGAGGGCGAGCAGGATGGTGATCTTCATGGCGTCGCTCAACGGGCGCAGTTCACATATAAACGCACCGTCTTTGCAGTAAGTGCGGCATTATACATCGAGCACTGCCAACTCGAGTTGGGATTGCTGGGGCTCGGGCCCGAGTAAAAATACTTGAAGGCCAGGAACGCGTCGGGTGTTCGTTCCACGAAAGGAAACCCGCAACCACCGGAAACCAATGTAGGATAACCGGTCGGACAGCCCAAGTAGAATGTATTTGAAACGCCAGCGCTCAGATCATGGTCTGCCACCTGAAAACTAGAAAGACTTCCCACAAGGCTGGAAGACCCGGTGCTACCAGTGGGCCCCTGGGGTCCGGCAGGGCCCATCGGTCCTACCGGACCGGTGGGCCCAAAGAGTTGAATATCAAGCTGCGCTGCCTGGGACGTGCCTGTGCTTTCCTTACTGTCAAAGAAGACTTCCGCCCCTCCTTTGGGCGTCAAGGCCACTCCAAAACTGGAGAGACCGGCCTTTAGCGCGATTTGCACGACCCTGGTCGCATCGAAGTTGACAAAGCCGTTGGCGGTATCGACTGCAAACTGGCCGTAGGTTCCATTCTTCGGGGGAGCGTTGGCGAAGGTGACGATTTTCTCCGACCATGGCAAATCCACATAGTTAAACTCCACATCACCGGGGGCGAGAACGCGATTCAGGTAGAGGCGAACGGTCGCCTTTTGAACGTTGATGTCGGTGGTTCCGGGGGGTAATGCCGTTAGCGAGAAGCGCAGGAAGGCATTGGACTGGGATCCGACCTGCAATTGCGGCAAGTTGCCAAAGTTGTTTGTGGGTAACTGTACCTGGACGGTGGCGTCGTCGGTAAGGATACCCTGTGCGGCGTTCAGTTGAACGGATGCGGCGATCAACGCGCCGCCGAGGAATAGTGAGAGCTTCATAGTTATCTCTGTCCTTTATGTTTCGAGAAGATGCCCCAGCCGGAGCGGTCCTTTTCGGCGGGGAGTGAAACCAGACTTACCCAAATGGCATGTGACCGCGCATAAAAGCGGTATGAAACGGCTACATGAACGTTCAAAACGTTGAATGGAAATCGTTTAGCAAGTGGTATAATCTGAAACTATACCAAGAGCATGGTGGGTGCAAACAAATTGCCGGTGGTGACGTTCGGGGTTTTCCGCTTTGATATGCAGCGCCTGGAGCTGGAAAACGCCGGAATCCGGGTGCGGTTGGCGCCGCAGCCGGCGGAGGTGCTGCGGCTGCTGCTGGAGCATCCGGGCCAGGTGGTTAGCCGGGAGCAGATCCGGGGAAAATTGTGGCCGGCCGGGACGCATGTGGAATTTGAACTTGGGTTAAACACGGCGGTGAACCGGCTGCGGCGTGTGCTGAACGACTCAGCGGAGAGCCCGCGATACGTGGAGACGGTTCCGAAGGCGGGCTACCGATTTGTGGCTCCCGTAAACCGGCCGGCGGAGCCGGCGGCTGCCGATATCGGGGAGCCGCTTTCTCCTGTGCCCGTGCCACGAACGGGGAATCGGCTGTGGCGGATTCTACTCCCGTTGGCTCTCGCGGGAGCGGCGGTTTCGATTTGGCGTTTCGGGGCGGTGCCGTCCGTGCCGGCGGCTACACGGTGGACGATTCCGATCGAACTTGCGGCCGGGGGCAGGATCCACGACCTGGCTATCGCGCCGAGGGGCGACCACTTCGTGTATGTTGCCGACGGGGGCGGGCGGCTCAAGGTTTACCGGCGTTTCTTTAGCGAGACGTTCTCCCGGCGAGTGGAAGGTTCTGACGACGCGCAGCGTGTATTTGTTGCGCCGACGGGGGAGCGATTGGGAATCGTCGTGGCGGCGGGGATTAAGATACTCGCCCCGGATGGAACGAGCCGGGAAGTAATGAAGATAGATGGATCGACAGTGTTTTCGCCGGTTTGGGGGCGCGACGGCTTCATATACTTCGCAGGGTCGGCCGGCAGCAACTCCGGGGTGTGGCGTGTTTCGGCGGACGGCGGAGAGGCGGAGCCGGTGATTCCGACGCAGGCGACGGCGCGCGGGGTGGCATATGTTTTCCCGCATCAGCTTCTTGACGACCGCTTGCTGTTTACTACTCGCCGCAGTCCGCTGCAGAACACACTCAGCGTCTATTCCGTGAGAGACAAAACTACGTCGGACGTGCAATTTCCGGCGGAAGGCGGATTGGTGGGCGGCGGGCTGCTTGTATTCGCACAAGGGGAGAAGTTGCTAGGCGCGCCGTTCGACGAACGGGCGATGCGCGCCACGGGACCGGCGGTAACGCTGGGCGCGAACGTGGGGAGTTGGGGATGGACGGGACCGCAAGCCGCATTGACTCTTGACGGTGTACTCATATACGTTCATGGACCGCCATTAGAGGGGCGGCGCATTGCGTGGATAAATGCGGCTGGAATAGTAGCGGAATTACCACTGCCCGCGGCCGAGTACGAACAAGTGAGAGTTTCGCCGGTCGATGCCCGGCTGGTAGGCGTTGTGACGAGGGAAGCGCTCAATAGGTGGGCAATCGATATCGTCAACCTGGACACGAAGGCGACGACTCGATTGCTGACTACGGCAGTGGGCAAGCCGCGGCTGGCGTGGTCTCCGGACGGACATTCTGTTGTTGCGGGGTCGGAACGCGGCAACGGGGACCTGATGAACCTTTACCGTATCGACCTGGGCGGAAAGGGGGAAATGAAGCGATTGACGGAAGAGCCGAATTTTGGTCAATTCCCGTTATTTTGGTCGGCATCGCGGGACGAATTGCTGTTTGCCGAGGGGGTGCATCCAGACACGCAGTCCGACATAAAGGCGTATTCTTTCCGCGACCGGACGGTTCGCAAGGTACTGACAACGCGGGAATGGGAAATCGACGGGCAGATTTCCCCGGATGGCCGATGGCTTGCCTATGCGAGCGGGCCGATGGGCGAATTTGCGGTGTACATCGCGCCATACCCGAATCCGAGGCGTACCCCCCCGAAGCGTGTCGGTGCCGGGCGTGCTCCCGTGTGGCTCGCCAAGGGAGACGAACTGGCGTACTCGGATCACGGCAAGCTCTATCAGATTTCCGTTCGGAACGGTTCGGGCGCTGGGAATGCGAGGATTATTTCGTCCGCCGGGGCATCCTTACTGGACCTTTGGACCCGGCCGTACGACGTTGCGGGGGATGGAAGAATTCTGACGATTCTGCGGCCGGAGCCAAAGGCGACGCGGGCGATGATTGAAGTTGTGGGAAACGCGGGAGAGGAGTGGCGGCGGCTTCGGGATTGAAATCGCGTTGCCACCCAGCCAGGGTTCCGGCACTTTAGTCCGGTTGTCTATACACAAGCAGATCCGTTAGAATGCAGAGGCCTCCCAGCATGTCTTCCACGCAACAAAGT
>JAWXCM010000237.1:0-12460 GCA_034408745.1 Bryobacteraceae bacterium | reverse complement strand
GTAGCGAAACCGAATCCGGCCCGGGTCCGCCCCCGCCGCCACCAGCCAGTCCAGCTTCAGCCTGCCGCCCCGAAACTGCAGCCGCGCATCGATCCCCGGCCACACACCCCGCACTCGCAGCGAACCCGTGACCAGGCCTTCCCGCACTCCCGTTCCCGAGTAACTCCGCAATGGCCCCGCCAATTCCGCCACCACGTCCAGCAACCGTCCGCCCCTGACCTCCAGAGCCCGGTTGTTCACCACCAGCGATCCGGAACGCACGTCCACCGACACGCTGGCGCTCCCATGGCTGCGCCACACACCATCCGCCTTCTCAGACACAAAGAAGCCATTCGCCGGAGCCCGTTCCCCGCCGAAAGCGGTCAGGCACAATGCAAGCGTGATCAGGACGCGAGTTCCCACAAAAATACAGTGCGTCCAGCAGCCAGATTCTCTCAGTGCGAACATAGAGGAATGCACACCCTCGCCCGGGCCAGTCTGTGCGGACTAGCCCTCCTCCTCTCAGCCGTCGCCCAGACCCCGTCCGCCTCGCCCGCCGGTCATTACGAAGGCACCTTGTCGACCCCCAACGGTGACATGCATATGACCGTCGATATCGACAAGAACGCAAAGGGAGAGTGGGCTGGCTCGTCGGCCCTCAGCCCCGGACCCACTGGCATCCTGCTGGAAAAGCTCACCGTCGATGGCGAAAATGTGAGCTGGGCCATGGGAATTCCCGGTGCGCCCTCCTATAAAGCGACCTGGAACAAGGAAACAAAGGTCCTGAAGGGCACACTCGAAGCCCGCGGAGCGTCCATCCCGCTGGAACTCAAACGCAGTGGGGAAGCCAAACTCGACGTGCCTCCGCCCAGCACCGCAATCGCAAAGGAACTGGAAGGCAAGTGGGCTGGCAGCGTCGAAACACCGAACGGTCAGACTCTCCGGCTGGAGCTGGAGGTCACCAACGCCAGCGGCGCCGGCTCAGCCGTGCTCACCAGCCTCGACCAGAACAACGCGAAGATCCCGGTCAACAGCATCACCCAGAAAGGGTCCGACTTCGCCATGGAACTCCGCATGGTCGGTGCAAAGTTCGCAGGTAAGGTAAGTGCGGACAACACGGCGATCGCGGGAGCCATGGAGCAGGGTGGGGGCAGCATGCCGCTCAAGTTCACCAGACCCGCTGCGGCGCCCACGGTAAAATAAGGCTTCATGCCTGACCTGATGACCGGTAAGACGGCGCTGATCCTCGGCGTCGCGAACAAGTGGAGTATTGCCTACGCCATCGCGCAGGCCTGCGTAAGAGAGGGCGCACAGGTCGTCCTCACCTACCAGTCCGAACGCCAGAAGGGAACCGTCGAGGATCTGGGAGCCGAACTCTCCCCCGAAACCTCCGTCTGCCCCTGCGACGTCACGCAGCCGGATCAGCTCGATAGGCTCATGGCGACGCTGAAGGAAAAGCACGACCGTCTCGACACCGTGGTCCACAGCATCGCCTTCGCCAATCGCGACGATCTCGCCCGCCCGTTCTATGAAACCTCGCGCGACGGCTACCTGCTGGCCCAGGAAGTCAGCGCATACTCCCTGGTGTCGGTAGCCCGCGCCACTCGCCCGCTGATGACCGAAGGGGGCTCGCTGATCACCCTCAGCTACCTCGGAGCCATGCGCGTCGTCGAAAACTACAACGTCATGGGAGTAGCCAAGGCCGCCCTCGAAGCCTGCGTGCGATACCTCGCCAGCGACCTTGGGCCCTTCAACATCCGTGTCAACGCGATCTCCGCCGGTCCCATCAAGACCACCTCAGCCCGCGGAATCCGAGACTTCAGCAAGATCCTCGACGGAGTGCCCGCCATCGCCCCCCTCCGCCGCAACACCGATCCGGCCGAAGTCGCCGACACCGCCGTCTTCCTCGCCAGCGACCTCGGCCGAGGCGTAACCGGAAACGTAATCTACGTCGATGCCGGCTTCCACATCATGGGCGTCTCCCTCGCCTCCGGCCCGCCGCAACCGTAGGGGAGCCTAAAACAGATCGGCCAGCGCGAGGGGCCGGTCCGCCCGACTCCACGCCGCACGGAGCTGAGGCTCCATCAGCTCCGCCTTCGCGTCCGCCGAATACCGCACCACAACCGCCCGAATATAATCCTGCTCCCTCGGACTGGCATTTCCCATCAGCCGCTGCGCCGACTACACCGCCGCCCATGCCTGTGCGTGCGCATCCGGGTCCATCGGGGCATTGACATTCGGCCCAGGCGCCAGTGCGATTCCCCACTGCGCCATCGCCAGATCCATATCCAGTTCCGCCGCGCGCCGGAAGGACCGAATCGCTTCGCCGTGATTAAACCCGTAAACCATCGTTAGCCCGAATACTCTTCACTTAACGCGGGAAAATCAAGGCCAATACCGTAATCAGTCGAGCCGTCCAAATCTACGTCCCGAGAATGATAAGGCGCTGCACAAGTTCCGATGGCAGGTGAATCCGCCTACTCGCTACTGCTGGCCCTGGAAATCGAACTTCATCTGGGTAAAGGCTGAAAGTGGCTACTCTCAGTGCATCGCGGTCTCGCACAGATTTGTTCGAAACTAGCAGGTGATGAAGGGGAGCGAGTTTCTCCGTACGGTGCAGACTCTCGCAAAAAAGGCGCGGCCTCGCTTGTCGGTTTCTTCCGGCACATGGCAAGGGGAATCACGGAAGGCTGCGGGCGAGCGACCACACTGAAGGATCTGAAGAAGGAAATCGGAATGGGATTGCTCTCCGACAGGTGACGCGATATGGGCATCTCCAATTCGGAACTGGCCCGTCGCCTCGGCGTGCGCGAAACCGTGGTGCGCCGCATGCTGGATCCCGATCACGACACCCGTCAAGGAGAGGCTCAAGGCGGCCCTTGAGGCTTCGGACGGCGTATCGTGATGTCGCTCTGCTCGGCCGCCTGAAGGCCGTCCTGCCGACCCTCAAGCCGGCAATAGAAGCTGATCCGCCGAGGCGGCTTTTGCCTGAGCGATCCGCCGCCGCGCCGACACCATCAATTCCGGGCTGCAACGCGCGAGCAGCAACTCCAGATCCTCCACCGATGTCAGCTTATAGAATGCCCGTTCCGGGGAAAAATAGACCAAGGTTTTCTTCCCCGCCCCAATCAAATTCTGAATATTGTTGAGCGTGCCCTTGCTCTCGCCATCCCACAGCATCATGCCGCATTTGGCGTCCTCAGCCATTGCCCGATCTTTGGCCGCATAGTAGGCAAAGTCGCGGGGACCTCCGCCAGACCGCGCGATGCTCCGGGTCGGCCATCCACTCACGTTGTTCCGGCAGCGGTCCATGCAATAGACGACCACATTCATGTAGCTCCGGGCAGCCAGATGCTGCTGAACCGCTTTGTCGGCACCGTTGGCATCGCCAATGAAGATCGTGCAGCCCCGGGCGACAAAATCGTCGAGCCTGGCGCACACGTCATCATTCAGCCTCGAAACCGCCCGCGATCCGCCAATGAACACGCTCGTCATGCATTCCTCCGCGTCTGGGTCAAGGTTAGCAAATACACTCGGGATGCCGCCCCCTTGTCTTCGTCCTGCAGCAGACGGGTGATCGCCCCGGCGGTCACTCCTGAGCGGTAAAGATCGTCGAACACAAGAAGAGCCTTGCCCTCGGTCTGGCTGCGGTCCACGACAAAAGCATCTGCAAGAATCTGAGCGCGCTGAGCGGGATCAGAGACGTCCTTAAGCTGGGGAGTCGCTTTCACCTTCGAAATGCACCCGGTGCAGAGCGTTATGCCCGTCCTCCGGCAAATCTCAGCCGCAATCTCCATGACTGGCTGGGGCCTTCGCGCCGGATCCGACGGTGGGACAGGGACAAGTCCGTCAACCTTATCCCGCCTCGGCAAAAGAAAGGTCGCCGCTGCCTCGGCGAGCGGCCCGATGGCCGTTGCGTCGCCCCGATACTTCAGCCGGTGTAGTAACTCGCCGATTGCAGACCGCGTGGTGTCGTACTCCGGGTGCCCGAACGAATTATGGCCCACGAAGACACTGCTCTCGGTGTGGACGTCCAGGGCCTACCCAGACGACGAGGTGAAAACTGTGACCGATCTGAATAGCCCGCAACAAGACGAGGAGCCTTGGGGGAACACTCACCTGGCGGCTCTCGCGTTAAGCAGAATTTCAGCTTCGAATTCGGGCGACGTCTCCGTGCGAAAACCGCAAGGCATCCGCTTAGCGGAGTGTCCTTGAGTAATGCAAGGGCTTTTTGATTCTGTTAGTCAGGCCCTGATCGAAGAATTTCTGCGCCTCCGCATTCTTCGTCGAAACCGGATGACGATGCTGTCCTGTGCCCTGCAGCAGTGCCGCCTTCGCCGCCGCGGTGGGAGGCTCGTGGTGATGCTGCGCGAATAAACCAGTGGTGAGAAAAACAAGCAGACTGTACTTCATAAGCGACTCATAGAAACTACGCGTAAGCTGGAAGGGCAGATGGCTCATTCTCCCGAACCTGTGGTGCGCATCCGTCCATTACACCGCGAGGACGCGCCGTCCATCACAGCCCTCCTTGAGAACGACGCCGAGGGCATCTCCTGGACCGGTCGCATCCCCTGGCCGTTCACCCTCGCCGACGCCAACGTCTGGCTCGACCTCGTCCTGCCCGCGGGAAACGCCTTCGCCATTGAGGTCGACGGCCAGTTCGCCGGATGCGCCGGCTTTGACCGTGGCGAGGTCGGCTACTGGGTCGGCCTCCCCTTCCGGGGCCGCGGCGTTGCCAGCCGAGCTCTGTCCCAACTCCTCCAGCGAATCCACGCCGCGGATCACCGCCACGCCCGCGCCACCGTCTTCCCCGGCAACGACGCCTCCGTCCGGATTCTCGAGAAACACGGCTTCCGCCTCACCGGCGAAGAAGAGCACGACTTGCCGAAACGGGGCGGCCTCCGCAAGCTGCTTATCTTCGAGCTCGACTTGTGATCTTTGAGGCCCACGCCTGGCGCTGGAAGCTGAGGGCCGTCGACACCGTACGCCTCGGCCACGCCGGCAACACCCTGCGCGGAGCACTCGGCTACGCTCTCGCTCACATGCCAGAGTACGCCCGCTTCTTCCGCCCCGAAGCAGTTCCCGGCACCGGCCCCAGCGGTCTCGCCGACCCGCCCCGGCCGTTCGTCCTCCGGGCCATGCACCTCGACAACCTGGACATGCAACCCGGCCAGACATTCGAGTTCGACATCCACAGCTTCGAAACCCGTATCGACCGTTTTGCGCTGATCCGCGAAGCTCTCGCCTCTGCCGCGGCTTCCGGCCTCGGACTCGGACGCGGCCGCGCCGAGTTGCTCAGCACTGGCAGTCACACCATCCGCATCCCATTGCTGACAACAGCGCCAGCCGGGTGGCTCCAGGTCCACTACCTCACACCCACCGAACTCAAAGGCGGACCCGTCACCAACTTCGCCACACTCATCGGCCGGGCTCGCGACCGTGTCGCCACTCTCACCAATCTCTACGGAACGAAGCCATTTGACATCGACTTCCGCCGCATCACAGACCGCGCCTCCACAGTCCGGACCATCCGCGCAGACCTCTCCGCCCCCGTCGCGGTGAAGCGTCGAAGCACCAGAACCGGCCAGACGCACCCCCTCGGAGGTGTCACCGGAATCGTCGAATTTCAGGGAGAACTGGCCGAGTTCGTCCCGTGGCTCGAAGCCGCGCAGTGGACCGGAGTCGGCCGCCAAACCGTATGGGGGAAAGGCGCGATCCGCGTGGTTACTTCAGCGGCAGCGCCACAGCCTTCCCGGATTTGACAGACATCTTCGCCGCCTCGATAATCTCATTCACCCCAACATTGATATCGAGCGCCACCAGTCCTTCGGGCTCTTTCTTATTCCGAATGCAGTAGACCATGTAGGCGATCGGCTCGGACCTCTCCGGTGGCAGCGGCGCGATCGTTACCGGAACACCCGGAGCGTCGCGGCGATTTCCCTTGCGCAACTCGACCAGACCATTCCGCACATTCACACTGCCCGTGTTGCCGAACACTTCCAGATCCTGAAAACTGCGGGGCAAATCCCAGCTTCCTTCAAATAACCCGACCCCGTTCCTGTAGTGCAAAATCATAGTCGAATTGTCCTCGACTTTCGGGAAAACCTCTGGCCGGAGATGGTTCACAGTCGCGTACACCGATTCCGGCCTGCCCATATACCAAAGGCTCCAGAGCGCGTTATAGCAGCCGAAATCCATCAGCGCGCCCGCGCCATTCTGCACCGGATCCGTCAGCCACTTAAAGAAGTGCGCCGCACGCGTGCCCTGCGACCCCGGCCCACCATGGCCCACCACACCTCGCAACCGCCAGGTCTTGCCGATCGCACCGGCTTCCACCTGGGCTTTGGCCGTGTAATTCGAGGGCCACCACGCCATCTGGTAATTCGTCATGACGTAGATGCCGTGCTTCCGTGCGATATCCCGAACCGCCAGCGCGTCCTTATAGGTCGATGCCAAAGGCTTCTCGAAAATCACGTGAATTTTCCGCGCGGCGCATGCCTGGACAATCTCCAGGTGCCGGTTGTTCGGCACAAATGACCACACAATGTCCGGCTTCGTCTGGTCCAGCATCTTCTTGAAATCAGAGAAGATCAGGCTGTCCGGCGCCCCGGCTTTCTTTGCCTCCGCCACCAGCTCGGAGTCGGTCTCGGCGATGCCCACCAGCTTCGCCGGCTCCCCGCGAATCATCCGCTCCAGATGACCCCAGACGTGCGAATGCTCCAGACCGATGACGGCGATCTTCTCCTGTCCCACCAGCGGCAAAGCTATCAGAATGCTCCACATAAGTCGTTTCATGTGTCTTACAGGAGCGTATCACGCCATGTTATTACTGGTGTTCTTGCCGTATCGCGGGTAGGCTGGAAACGTGATCCAATGAAGACATCCGTTTCCTTCCAGGGTATGTCTGAGCAAATCAGAATCGGGTTTACGAACAGGCTTGCCCAGCGTACGGGCTTTGGCATCATCATAGGACTGCTCGTGATATCCACCCTCATGGCATGGGGCGTTCAGGAGACATTTTCCGAGCAAAGCGTCCAGATTCATCGCCAGTTCGTGGTCGAGCAGAATCTCCTCACCAGCCTTCGCCGAACCCTCTGGGGCGTCGGGATCGCCCTTCGCGACTATTACCTCAACCCGGAGGGGAACGTCGCTGGTTTCAACGCCCGCCTCGATACCCTTTCCGACGACGGTCACCGTTTCCTCGACGAGCTGAAAAAGGCGTCCCGACACCAGGAAAACGCCGCCGAACTCACCGAACGTCTCGAGGATCTCATTCTCCAGGCACGACTCGGAGCCGTGGAAAAGCCGAATGCGGATCGCCGCTTCCAGCTCCTGCAGGAGAAAATAGTTCCCCGGAGGGACGAGGCTGGCCTCCTCCTTCGCGACATCGAACAGGCCACTCACAGCACCCTTACCGACAGCGAAACCGAACTCCGCGACACCCGGACTGGAGCCACCAGCCGGCTCCTGGTAATGCTGGGTGCCTGCATCTTGTGCGGCCTCGTCATCGCCTGGGTGAGCATCCGCCATGCCCACGAACTGGAGGCCGAAGCCGCCCACCGCTACCAGGAAATCCTCAACGGCAAACAGCAGCTGGAAGACCTTTCCGCACGCCTGATGGAGGTACAGGAAGAGGAGAGAACCCGCCTTTCCCGCGAGTTGCACGACGAAATCGTACAAAATCTCGCCGTCATGAAAATGGAAATCGTGCAGGCCCAGGCCATCGTCGGCACGCGCATTCCGGAAGCGCGCGACAACCTCGCCCGCGCCCGCCGCATAGCGGACGAGACAGTGCGCAGCGTGCGCGACATCTCTCTGCTACTCCGGCCCTCCCTGCTCGACGACCTCGGCCTCGGACCCGCCCTCCAGTGGCAGGCGGAGGAATTCACCCGCCGCACCGGCGTGCCCTGCCACATCGACGAGGGCGATCTGTCGGAAGACCTGCCGGAAGCCGTGAAAACCTGCGTTTACCGCGTTACCCAGGAGGCTCTTCGCAACTGCGAAAAACACTCCACCGCCACTGACGTCCGTGTCGTAGTCAGGCAGTCTCCAACAGATCTGGAAGTAGTGATTGAGGACAACGGCCGTGGCTTCACGGACCTGTCCCGAAAACCCAGTAACCTCGGGCTCCTCGGCATGCGCGAACGTGCCTATACCCTCAGCGGAGCCGTCGAATCGGGCAATTTGCCCCGGGGCGGAGCCTATGTCAGGCTGACCCTGCCCCTTGTCCCAATATCCCCACAGCCATCGGGCGTCGGAGTTTCAATATGAGTATTAGAATCCTTCTGGCGGATGACCATAACCTGTTCAGGCAGGGCCTGCGCCGAATCATTGAGGCACAGCCTGGGCTGGAAGTCATCGCCGAAGCGTCTTCCGGGCTCGAAGCCGTAGAACTGGCGAAACTGCATAAGCCGGATGTCGCTGTCATGGACATCGCCATGAAAGATCTCAACGGAATCGAGGCCACAGCCCAGTTGCTGCGACACTGCCCCGAGACCGCCGTCCTCATCCTCAGCATGTACAGCGATGAGCGCTATGTGGTGCGTGCCGTTCGTTTTGGAGCTCGCGGCTACGTCCTCAAGGATACCGTCGAAGAGGGTCTCATCGAGGCGATTCAGCAGGTGGCGCAGGGTCAGGCTTTCTTCAGCCCCGTCGTCGCCCGAATCCTCCAGGAAGCTCACGCACGTGAGTTCAACGGGCAGCGCGTCGACGACCGCTATGAAACGCTCACGGAGCGGGAACGGCAGCTCTACCACATGCTCGCCGAAGGCCAGAACAATAAGGACATTGCCAACCGACTCGCGCTCAGCCTGCATACCGTGGAAACGCACCGCACCCGCATCATGGAAAAGCTCGGCGTGCACTCCATAGCTGAACTGGTGCTGAGCGCCGTCCGGCGCGGAATTGTCGTGTAATGCAAACACTTGCAGGCTCTGATGTCCACAGCCAGAGCCTGCTCCTGCCCGCACTCTAAGATTCAATAACTCGCCCTGCAACGAACGGAATTCCCGATCACACCCCCCTTAAATTACTCACATTAAAAGTTCCATCGCCTCGTGCTTTACGTGCTTCTAATTGACTAAGTAAGTTTGGGGAAAGGAACTATGCACTCGGAGATCTTTCGTTTAGTAAGATTTATAACACTTGCCGCCTGCGCCACGACCCTTCATGCGCAGATCACTGGTAACCTGCGAGGTGTCATTCTCGATCCGTCCGGTGCGGCCGTCAGTCGGGCCAAAGTCACCCTTCGCGATCTCGAGACTGGCCAGACCCGCGCCGGAAATGCAAATCAACTCGGCCAGTTCACCTTTTCGCTGATTCGCATTGGAGCATACGAAGTCCGCGCCGAGGCCTCAGGCTTCAGCGCAGCCGTCGCCCGGGCCGAGGTCAGAACCGGTGAAACCGCAGACGTTCGCCTCACCCTCGAAGTCGGTCAGGTGACCGAAACGGTCATGGTGAGCGACGCCGTCGTCGCCCTCGATACCACCAACGCCCAAATTCAGACATCCATCA
Organism: Bryobacteraceae bacterium; assembly: GCA_034408745.1. Lineage (GTDB taxonomy): Bacteria > Acidobacteriota > Terriglobia > Bryobacterales > Bryobacteraceae > JAWXCM01. The sequence goes on along the minus strand of JAWXCM010000237.1, from coordinate 2,968 downwards.
CAGGCCGGGCCGTGCAGGAACTGCCCGTCACCCGAAATCCCAACCTTTTCGCACTCATGGCACCTGGCATAGCCCCCGTGTCGGCCAACAACGGCTTCCTGGGTTCCGGCAGCTTCAACGCCAACGGCGGCCGCGGACGCGGCAACAACATCATGGTTGACGGCATCACCGCCACAGACGTCTCCGTCACCGGAACCGGCGGCCCGCTGGATCCGCTGAACTTCAGCTCCATTAAAGAGGTGAAGATCATTACCAACAACTTCAGCGCGGAATACGGCAGAAACTCGACCTCGCAGGTGCTCTACATTACCAAGAACGGGACCAATGAACTGCACGGCGAATTGTTTGAATACTTCCGAAATAACAAACTGAATGCCCGTCCATTCTTTGACACCACAGGAAAAACGAATATTGTGCGCCGCAACGAGTATGGCTATGCACTCGGCGGTCCGGTCCGGCTGCCAAAGCTATTTGACGGCCGCAACAAACTGTTCTGGTTTACCGATTTCCAGCAGGTCAAGCAGCGCGGCGCCGGCGCAACTCGAATTGCCCGCGTTCCTACCGACGCTCAGGTAGCCGGCGTTACTGACGCCACCACCCGCGGCATTCTGCAGCAGTACCAGATTCCGACTTCGCCCAACGGACAGCTCACCACCGCGGCGCCCAACAAGACCGACTTCTGGCAGTACGCCATCCGCGCCGACTGGAACTTCTCGCCCAGTGACAGTCTGTGGGTCCGCTACAGCACGGCCGAGAACATCACTGCCTCCACCAGCCTTACCTTCGTCGGCAGTAACCTCCCCGGCTTCGGCGCAACCAGCCAGGGTGCTCCAGCGCAGACCACCATCGCCCATACCCACCTCTTCGGCGCGGTCGCAGTCAACGAGTTCCGATTCGGGTACGGAAGGAGCGATGCCGGCTTCCCCATCGACACGCCGTTCCCCCTCGGAAGCCGCGTCACTTTTGCCGACGCCTCGGTTACCAACATCGGCGTCTGGGAAGGACTCCCTCAGGGCCGTAAACAGCAAACCTACCAGTTCAACGACAACATGTCCGTCTCGGTGGGCCGGCACACCCTGAAGTTTGGCGGCGAGTACTACCGCCTGGTGGCCGACAGCTTCTTCGACGCCCTTCAGCGCCCCGTCCTGACCTTCGCCAGCTTCGCCGACTTCCAGGCCGGCCGCCCCAACACCTTCCAGCAGCGCTTTGGCAGCTCCGTCCGGGAGAACCGCGTCACCAATGTATTCGCGTTCGCTCAGGACGACTTCAAAATCAGCTCGAAGCTGACCCTCAACCTCGGCATCCGAATGGAGTGGGCAGGCGGGCCGACCGAGAACCAGGGTCTCATCTCGAATCTCGATCTGAACAACCGCACCGGCTTCGGTGCCGCCGGCGCGGGTCCGCTCGGGCTCCTCGTCACCGGACAGCCGTCGTTCCGCAGCAACACAAACTGGGCTCCCCGGTTCGGATTCGCCTGGACCCCAGGTTCCTCCGGCCGCACGGTCGTACGCGGCGGCTACGGAATGGCATACGATTTCGTGTTCCTGAACCCGATCACCAACCAGCGCTTCCTCCCGCCCTTCATCGTCACCGGCGTCCTCTCCGGAGCCGTGAATTTCGCGGGCGAAAACTCGCTGGCCAACATGGTGGCCGGCAACTCCCTTATCCAGAGGCAGACCGCCAGCCAGGCCGGCGCGTTGTCGACCACCGCGCTCAACTTCGGCGCAGTCTCTCCGGCCATCGACATGGGACTGCGCAACCCGCAGGTCCATCAGTGGAACCTCGGTTTGCAGCGCGAGCAGTTCGGCGTCGTGTGGAAAGCCACCTACGTGGGCACCAAGGGCAACTTCCTGCTCCGGTCGCGCGACATCAACCTGATCGCCAACCGCGTTTCCCCGGCCACCAGCGTTGCCGACGAAACAGCGCGACTCTCGCAGTTCCAGGCCTCCTTCGCGGCACAGAACGGCGGACTCACCTCCCGCAGCAACCGCGTCGACCCCCGCTACAACGGCGTGATCCTCGTCGACAACTCGGCGAACTCCAACTATCACGGCCTGCAGGTGGAAGCCATCAAGCGCTTCAGCTCCACCTTCATGCTGAACGCCAACTACACATGGGCCAAGTCCATCGACGACGGCTCCGACGTCCTCGGTGTGCTCATCAATGACTCCAGCACCCAGCAGGATCCCCTCAACAATGCAAACAACCGCGCCGCTTCGCAGTACGACCTCCGGCACCGCGCCGTCATCTCCCACCAGTGGGATCCCACGTGGTTCAAAGACTCCTCCAGCTGGGTGATGCGCAAACTCGTCGGCAACTGGGGCTTCTCCGGAATCACCAGCTTCCGTTCCGGCTTCCCGATCACGCTTGAGGCGGGTTCGCGCCGCGGCCTTGCTCTGCTGACCGTCGCCGGTGGCGGCGGCTCCGTTCGCCCCAACGTCACCGGTCCGTTCGAGTTCAACCCCCGCCCGGCTGGTTCCGCCGGCGCCCCGTTCGGCACCAGCAACCCCGACGGCGCACAGGCAATCTCGACCTATGCGCAGTCGCTCGGCCTCTCCCAGCCGCTGCTGGGCAATATCGGCAACCTCGGCCGCAACGTCGTGCGCATCAATGGCGAGCGCAACTTTGACTGGAACGTATACAAGAACTTCCCAGTGAAGGAAAGCATGCGCTTCCAGATCCGCGCCGAGTTCTACAACCTGTTCAACAACACGTCCTTCCAGGATGTGTCGCGCCTGACCACGGCTCCGGACTTCGGCCAGTACACATCAGTCGGACAGAACGCCCGCCTGATCCAGCTCGGCGCCCGGTTCGTGTTCTAAAAAACCATAAGGGCCACTTCCTGTTCCGGGAAGTGGCCCTCATAAACCTGTGTTCGATGCTGCCCGCCTGACGCCCTCAACCCACCCCTTCCAGCACGCAAATGTCCCGCAGATTGCGGTAGTCCTCGGCATAGTCGAGCCCATAG
>JAWXCM010000236.1:0-3652 GCA_034408745.1 Bryobacteraceae bacterium | reverse complement strand
CGTCTACGACCCCGCCACCACACGCCCCAATCCGAATGGCACCGGCTTCATTCGCGATCCGTTCCCCGGCAACATCATCCCGCAGAACCGCTTCAGCAGCGTTGCCAGACAGATCCTCGCCCAGGCGCAGGGTCTTACCCCGAACAGGGGCGGCGTCGCCGGAACCAGCGCGTATGTACGCCAGAACTTCAGCGTCGACAGCGGCACCATCGTCACTCCTACTGACAAGTGGAGCGTCAAGGGCGACCAGATCATCGGCAGCAGGCACCGCATCAGCTACCTCTGGAACACAACCACGTTTCGCAGCAAGCCCGGTCCTTCCGGCCCTCCGGGACTCCCCGGCCCACTCTGGAGCGGCACCATCTCAGCCTGGGACACCGAAGCGTCCCGCATCACGCACGACTTCACCATTACTTCCAACCTCGTGAACCACGCCACCTACTTCTGGAACACCTTCACCAAGAACGCCTTCTCCGGCGCGACGGGCGGCAACTGGAAGGACAAGGTGTGCATTAAAAACGTCGTCGACTGCAACGTCAATTTCCCGACGGTTAATTTCACCGAGTACTCGACCTGGAACACCGCCGCATATAACGGCACAGATCAGCCCAGCAAGAGCTTTAAGAACGACCTCAGCTGGCTGAAGGGCGCCCACACCATGAAGTTCGGCTTCTCCTGGATGGACCAGAATGCCAACGGTTTCGGCCAGCAGGACATCTCCGGCCGCGCGGACTTCAGCTTCCTCAGCACCAGCATCCCTGGTAACACATCGTTCCCGGCCAGCGGTGGTAACTCGTTCGCCTCGTTCCTCCTCGGCGACGCATTCCTCGGCCGCACTGAGACCATCCGCTACGTCAACCAGAAGTATCCCTACTTCGGCTTCTACGCGCAGGACGACTGGCACGCCACCCGTAAGCTGACCATCAACTTCGGCCTTCGCTACGAGTTCACACAGCCGCCACGCTCGGCCACTGACGAATACTCCGATCTCAACCCGACCCGGCCCAACCCCGGTGCGAACGGCTATCCCGGCGCACTCTGGTTCGCCGGCTTCGGCCCAGGCAGGGAAAACACCCGCTCCCTCGTCCCCGGCTGGTATGCAGGCTGGGGCCCGAGACTCGGTCTCGCCTATCAGCTCGGCGACAAAACCACCATCCGCGCCGGAGCTGGTCGGTCCTTCTCCCGTGTCACCGCGGTTCAGGGCAGCGGCCACTTTGCCGGCTTCATTGGGCAGTACGTCTTCAACAACGCCGATCAGGGCGTCACCCCCACCTTCAAGCTGGATCAGGGCCTGCCCGCCTACACCCTGCCACCTTCCATCGACCCTGCATTTTCCAACGGAAATGACGTCGATTTCTGGCAGGGACAGCAAGCCACGCGCGCCCCTGAGAACCTCTTCTGGAGCTTCTCCATGCAGCGCGAAGTCGCTCGCAGCACCGTGGTCGAAGTGGCCTATAACGCCAATATCGGAACCCACCTGCAGTCGCGCCTCATCAACCTGAATCAGGTTCCAACCCGGTTCCTCAATGACTTCGTTTCCCGCTATGGCGGGGATCAGGCACTCGCTCTGCTCCGGGCCGACATCCTCTCACCAGTCGCCCGCGCGGCCAATATTCCCATCCCCTACCCGTCGTTTACCTCGCAGCGTCTCCGGACCGTCGCGCAGTCGCTTCGCCCGTTCCCGCAGTACGCCAACGTCAACACCGGTGAGCAGAACGGCGACAAGAGCGGCCACTCCAGCTATCACGCCCTGATCCTCAAACTCGACCGGCGCTTCGCCTCGGGCCTGACGTTCAACTGGAACTACGTGTTCTCCAAGATCCTGACCGACTCCGACAACTACTTCGCCAACACCGTCACCGCCGCTCAGGATCAGTACAATCGCAGCCTCGAAAAGTCCATCGGCGCGTTCGATCAGACCCACCAGCTGAAGATCAGCACGTTGTATGAGCTTCCTTTCGGAACCGGCAAACGCTGGGCCAGCAAGGGCTTCCTCAGCTACGTCATCGGTGGCTGGCGCATGAGCGCGATCCAGATCTACAGCAGCGGTACCCCGATTGCCCTCACCCGCAATAACCCGCTGCCGATCAACAACGCGCAGACTCGCCCCATCATCGACTCCTATGACAACTGGCGCGCACCGCTCAAGGGCGACAGCTTCGACCCCGCCGTCGACCGCTTCTTCAAGCCGGCGAACCAGTTCCCCGTGCAAACCCCATACCTGTTTGGCAACGCGACTCGTTACAACCCGAAGCTCCGCAGTTTCTGGGGCCAGAACGAAAACATCAGCGTCGCCAAAACATTCACCATTCATGAAAACATTCGCCTCGACCTCCGTGGCGAAGCCTTCAATCTCCTGAACCGCGTGATCTTCGGCACCGGCAACAGCAACCTCAACAGCGTCGACTTCGGCGTGGTCGCCGGCCAGGCCAACACTCCCCGACAGATGCAGGTCGCCCTCAAACTGTACTGGTAGTCTGCCCTCGGTCAGGAGAAGGGGCCGCAGCTCTCCTCCTGACCTTCCTCCCCCTGCGAACCACTTGCTCGGGGCTTTAATCCTCACTTCTGCGTCGTTCGGTTTTGGACAAACCTGGACGCAATTGACACCTGGCGGGGCTGCCCAGAAACGTGAACAATGCGTCGATGGCGTTTGACGAAGCCCGTGGCCAGATCGTCCTGTCCGTGTCGATCGGACCAACACTCCGGGCCAGCGAATACCAGTGTCTGTTCCATGGTCAGCCACGGCGGCCGCGTAATCCTCTTCGCGGGCTCCAACACCACTTCCAACCGCACATGGATGTGGGACGGCATAGTCTGGCAGGCACTGATGGCCGGCCGAGAGAACGATGTGGTCTTTTGAACTCGGGGCCGCGTGCACAATCACGGGCGGTGTGGTTGACCGTTCCAGTCACTACCGCCAGCCCCGGATTCATTCTGATTAAGCCCCCTGAACAAGCCAACTAAGGAGCGGAACGCGTGGCCACGGTAACGATGGGATCCGCTTCGGTTTCGCTGACTCAGGGACTCTCAACGTGTTCCGGGGGCTTCATTCCAGGCTCCGTCCAGCGTCCCGGCGGGACGGACGCTTGGCAACATCCAGGATCACCACTGGTGGCGTGTGCCCGTGGACGACATCCAGCAGCGCACCATGGCTGCAGGCTTATCCTCAGCGCGGCACCGGGGACGGACCTCTCCAGTAAACCGTCTTCCCGAACTTCTCAACGAGTTCGCGCTCAGCCGACCTCACCGTCAATGGGTATAGCCAAAGGATCACGCAGGTGGGCGACAGCTCGACGCGTAATGAGAGATACGTGAAGCTTCTTTATTCGGCTTCTTCGGTCGGATGCCGAGCGCCAGCGAGATCGGCATTTCAAATACAATCCGGGCTCGGCAGGGAGCAACTCGCGCTGAATTTCTTCAGCCAGGAATTTAATGCCGTGGGCCGCTTCGTCCCCGAGCTCTATACCGGAATTCTCAACCGCGGCGCGGAATATGACGGCTGGCTCTTCCAGCGCCCGACGCGCTCACGGCCGTAGCGGTCAACGATTCTTCACCACTAGTGTCCGGCTAAACTTTTTTGAGAACCAGGAAGCCGCTTAGTATCAGCTATTTGCGGGCGCTTTTGGATTTTTCGATTTGAAAGTTTTTTGGG
>JAWXCM010000235.1:0-19403 GCA_034408745.1 Bryobacteraceae bacterium | reverse complement strand
GCATGAGGCCGCGCTCAGGTAGATATAAGGAACACCCTTCGCCGCCGCATCCGCCTCTCGACAGAACCCGAGCGCGGCCTCATGCGAACAGGCCGTGCCCAGATGCGTCACATTCACAGGAAACTCCACCTTCAGCACGTCGACGTGATACCGCCGGTCACTGAACTCCCGCATGGTCTGAATTACGATCTCCGGCTTCTGCAGCGCGTACTCGTAGCTCCTGGGATCCAGCCGCCCGGAGGGATCGTAGCTCACCGGCTCCAGAAAAAACGGCAGACCGTTGGCATGGCACTCAGCCCCGATTCGCTCAATCCAGACACGCTTGGCATCGTTCGGCTCCGCGGCGTCAAACGGGTTCCACGACAGCAGAATCTTGATACCGTTCGCCCCGGCTTCAGCCAGCCGGCGCACCGACCATTCCGGCATCGGAGCCAGCATCCGGTTCGGCCGCGGATTCTCATAGCCGTCCATCTCGTAGGTGAGCAGCAGACCGCACCCAGCAGCCTGCTCACCGATCGCCGGCTGTCCGAACTCGGGGTCGATCAGCACCGCACTCGCATAAGGACTCAGTTTGCGAACCACAGTCCGTTTGAATTCGCCGAGCTGCTCATCACCGATCGCATCCAGAGCCACTCCGGCTGCCGCGGCGATCATGATTCGCAGACTCTTCCGCTGGTCCACCGCCATCGCGGCGATGATCCCTCGCGGCGTGGAAAGACGTTTCAGGTGATCGGCTTTGGTCATCCCAGCTTCAGTTTAGGCCGTTCGCTCCGACTCCAGTGATTCGGCCATTTCCAGAAGCTTCGTCACTGTATTCCAGTTCCGTCCCGTCCCCGGAACACGCAGTGTTTTATCGATCAGCGTGGCGGGAATTTTCGACTTCCCCTGCCCCTCCGGGAAATAAATAAAAAGTTCGCGCCCCAGAAGTACCATCCGCTCTGGTCCGGCATAAGCACTCTTTAGTTTCGGCCCCGCGGCAGGATGTGGCTCGGCCGAAAGAAAAGTCACCACAAGCTTCGACGGATCCAGTTCCGGATACAGCGGAGCCGTAAACGGATTCGACGCCACAGCCCTGCGAAAGTCCGGCAGAGTGCGTTGAATTATGGCTGGCCGAAACCCATAACCCTGCTCGATCGCAGCCTCGAGCCTGAGTCCGATCCTCTCCAGATCCCGTTCCGCTGTACGGTATACAACGTTGCCCGACTGCAGGTATGTCCGGGGCTCTTCCAGCCCAACCGACTGGAACACGGCTTTTACCGCGTCCATCCGGATCAGGTGGTTGCCACCGACATTAATGCCGCGAAGCAGCGAGATTACAATTGTGTGCGGCAAGTTCAAGTGTAGCGACTCTTTCAACAATGGAGAGCACTTTTTCACCTTAATCCGACGAATTACCCAGGACCTCGTCCAGGGCTTTAACCTCGACCCGGCCCGACAGCCCTGGTACCAGCGGCGTCCCGATCCCCAGTACGTTCCAGTATTGCGATACCCCCCTTTCCGGGTACGAAGATGTGCCCAGGGCTGGCATAATTAGGTAAGGTCCGTTCAGGGAGCGATTTGGCCGAAGCACAGCAAAGCCGCATCAGCAGAATGTTGCATGAGGTCCTGAACCGCCCGCCGGAGGAGCGTCAGGCCTACCTCACCAGCATGGCCGGCGATGAGCCCGGGGTGAAAGCTGCGCTCGAACACCTGCTGGCCTTCTCCAGCGACGCCCAAACCCTGGGTTCCGGATTCGACTTTCCTTCCACGCAATCCCCGGATGCGGCCGAGCGCATGCTCGCCTCCGACGACCTCAGTGGGTATCGCTTCGGGGCCTACGAACTGCTCCAGCGAATCGGCAAAGGCGGCATGGGCTACGTTTACGCCGCCCGCCGCGCCGACCAGGAATTCCGCAAACTCGTCGCCGTCAAACTCGTTAAGCCCGGGATGCAGACTGACCAGATCGTCAGCCGCTTCCGCCAGGAGCGACAGGTCCTCGCCCGCCTCGACCATCCCAACATCGCAAGCCTCCTCGACGGCGGCACCGAGCGCGGCCTCCCTTACATCGTCATGGAACACGTCGAGGGCACGCCCATCGACGAGTACTGCTTCCGGAATCGCCTCACCGTCAGCGAACGTCTCCGCCTCTTCCTGACCGTCTGCTCGGCTGTCCAGTACGCTCACCAGAGCCTCGTCGTCCACCGCGACATTAAGCCGTCCAACATCCTGGTGACTGCCGACGGAGTCCCCAAGCTCCTCGACTTCGGCATCGCCAAAGTCCTCAACCCCGACCCCGAAGACGACCAGGCCGTCACCAGGGCCCATGAGCGGCCCATGACGCCCGACTACGCCAGCCCGGAGCAGGTTCGCGGCGAGCCGATCACCACCGCCAGCGACGTCTACGCCCTCGGCCTCCTGCTCTACGAGTTGCTCACCACCGAGCACCCCCTGCGCCGCGGCATGCTCAAATACGGCCTCGATCATCGAACCCAGGATCATGCCCCCGAGCCGCCCAGCACCGTAGTCTTCGACCTCGAGCCCAGCGCCACGGGGCTCAACGAAAATCCCGCCAGGCTGCGCAGCCTTATGCGCGGCGACCTCGACGCCATTGTGCTCATGACGCTCCGCCAGGAGCCGAATCGCCGCTATGCGTCGGTCGAGCATCTGGCCGAGGACATCCGCAATCACCTCGACGGTCTGCCCGTACGAGCCCACAGGGATTCGTTCCGCTACCGCGCCAACAAGTTCATCCGCCGCAATGCCGCACCCGCCACCGCAGCCTCGGTGGCACTGCTCGCCCTGATCGCCAGCAGCATCGTTTCCTGGATCTTCTACTATGAGGCCGACCATCAGCGCCAGCGCGCCGAAGCCAGGTTTTCCGACGTCCGGCAGCTCGCCCGGTTCGTGCTGTTCGACTTCGATCAGATCATCCGCGAGGGTCAGACGCCAGCCCGCAAAGCCGTGCTCGAAAAAGCTACCGAATACCTGGCGCGTCTCGAAAGAGACCGCGGTGGCGACCCGTCTGTCGAGTCGGAACTGGTGGATGGCTACATCAAAATCGGCGACGTTCAGGGCAACCTGTGGAGCGCCAATCTCGGTGATCCGAAGGCCGCTCTCCGAAGCTACCAAAAAGCCGTAGCCGTGCTCGACAGCTCCCACTCCCGCAATCCCGTGCAGTCAGCCCAGGTGCGCTCCAAACTCGCTGATCTGCTCCTGCAGGAGGGCCTCGCGCAGGACGCCGTCGCGGCCTACGACAAGGCTCGCCTCGTCCTCCTCGGCACCGCGGCAAAGGATCCACAAGCCCGCAAAGCTCTCGTCAGCGTCGTTGCCAGACTGGCCTTTGCTTACTCGCAGTCGGGCAATGCCGCCGGAGCGCTCGGCGCCTACCAGGAGATGCAAACCGCGGCCCGGGCCGCGCTCGCTGACGACCCGCAACTGCTCGAGGTACGCCGCCAGCTCGCCACCGCCGAAGTCCGCACCGGCGATGCCCGCGCCCGCCTTCATGGCATCGACAAAGGTCTGCCGGAAATGCTGCACGGCCTGGCCTCGCATCGGGAAATGGCAAACGCCGCACCCGCCTCGCCCGGCGCGCAGAGACCCGTCAGTTTCGCCTCAGGCATGATCGGCGACGTCCTCGTGCTCGCCGGCCGACACCGCGAAGCCGTGCAGTACTTCAGGAACGCCCTCCATGTCGTCGAACAACTGGCCCGGCGCGATACCCGCAATGCGCAGTACGCCCGTGAGCGCATCACTTACCTCGGCCGTCTCGCCGACGCGGAAGCCCATGCGGGAAATGCGGAACTGGCCCGCGCGCTGACCCGACAGACCCTCGCCCTCCTCAAACCCGCCGCTAACGACAGCCAGGCTTCTGAATTCGAGCTCTACCAGTACGTCTGGACGCTCGTCACCACCCCCTTCGCGGACCTCCGCAACTGGCCCGAAGCCGAGCGCTGCGCCGCCCGCCTGGTCACCATAAGCAAAGGACAGGACGCGCGTAGCCTCGACCTGCTCGCGCGCACTTACGCGGGCATTGGTAAATACGCAGATGCCCTCGAGATGGAGAACCGCGCCATTGCCCTTCTGCCGGCGGGAAAACAGTCTGACCTGCGCACCGAACTGGAAGCGAATCGCCAGCAATACCAGCTTCGGGCCGATCGCCGTCCCGCGTCGCAATAACGGTTGAGCTACGATTGTCGGGGTAAATGCGTCATCGCGGTCCTGTCTTTCTTGTTGCAAGTCTCTGGGTGATATCCAGTTGTACCCGCCCGACGCCAGTTACACTCGCCATCCCGCCAGTCCCGGAAATCCCAGGGGCCAAAAACGTGAAGTCGATGCCAGCCGGTGAGGCCAGTGGCGCCATGCAGGCGTATCTGGAACGCCGCGCCGGACCCGGCGCAACAGACCTTCCCGTGGAGCGCTACGCAGCCGCCGAAGCCCGCCTCCAACGAATGGAGACCTTCTCCCTCAGCCGCGGCCGCCAGATTCCCCGCGCCGAGGTGGCCCGCGCCAGACGCGCCGCCGAAGAAGCAAATCGCATCGACCTCGGCGGCTGGGAGCCCCTCGGCCCCGGCAACCAGGGAGGCCGCACACGCCACCTCCTCATCGATCCCCGCGACACGAAAATCATGTACGCCAGCGCGGTCACAGGCGGCGTGTGGAAGACCGTCGACGCCGGCGCAAACTGGGCTCCGCTCACGGACTTCTTCCCTTCGCTCGGCATCGGAGGCCTCACGTTTGAACCCGGCAATCCCGACGTTCTCTACGCCGGCACCGGCTTCTGGTTCAACACACTGTCCGGCACCAGCGTCCTCGGCTCGGCCCCACGCGGCGCCGGCATCTACCGGTCGCGCAACGCAGGCAAAGACTGGGAACCGCTGCCCTCGCCACAGGGCACGCATTTCCGTTACATCAACGAAATCCTCGTCAGCCGGCAGGACGTCAACCGCATTTACGTCGCCACCGCCACCGGAATTTTTCGATCCGGTGACGCCGGCCAAAACTGGCAGCAAATCCTGAACCGCGGCACCGGGAACCTTAACGGCTGTCAGGACATGGTGATGCGCACGGACCAGCAGACCGACTACTTGTTTGCCGCCTGCGGAACCACCAACGTCAACGGAGCCACCATCTTCCGCAACACCGACGCCGCCGGTTCCGGCCAGTGGCTCCCTGTCCTCAGCCCTGAGCCCATGGGCAACACCACCCTGGCCCTCGCACCGTCCAGCCAGAGCATCGTCTACGCTCTGATGGCCAGCAATGGTACCGACAGCGCCACGTATCGCAACTCGCTCTACGCCGTCTGGCGATCCACCACCAATGGCGACGCGGACAGCTGGGAAATCCGCACCTCCAACAAAGCCGAGGAACCCATCAACCGTGGCCTGCTGTCCAGCAACAGCAGCTTCTATACCGATTTGTGCCGCAACGTAGCGCCCGACATCAGCGGTCAGGCCTGGATCCACAACGCCATCGCCGTGGACCCGCGGGACCCCGAGCGTGTCTGGGTGGCCGGCATCGACATTTACCGTTCCGAAGATGGGGGAAACAACTGGGGCATAGCCTCGTTCTGGCAGGCTGCCGACGGTCCCAGCGGCGCTCATGCCGACGTGCTCGGCCTCTGGTTTCCGCCCGACTTCGACGCGGGAAGCCGGGCCACCATCTACGCCACAACCGACGGCGGCGTTTACCGCGGCGACAACGCGCTCGCCCCCACGGCCACTGGTGCCCGAGGCCCCTGTAGCACCACCAACACGCAGGTCCGCTGGCAACCCCTGCACGGCGGTTATCAAAGCACGCAGTTCTATACGGGAGCCGTGTTGCCCGGTGGCGGCGGATTCTTCGGCGGAAAACAGGACAACGGCACCATGCGGGGAACCCTCGCCGGCAAGTCCGAGTGGGTCCGACTCCGGTCAGGCGACGGCACCGCCGTGGCGCTCGATCCGCGAGATCCGAACGTCATTTATTCCGCCACCCAGAACTTCGGACTGGCCCGCTCACGCAACGGTGGCCGAACCTTCACCACCACCCTGCGCGGCATCACCGAGGCGTCCTCCGCCTTCGCGTTCATCGCGCCGCTCGCCATGGATCCCAGGAACCCGGACCGCCTGTACGCCGGCGCCACCCGCTTCTGGCGCACCAATAATCAGGCCGACAACTGGTCCGCGATTTCCCCTGCCCTTCCCAGCGGCCGCGGCAACGTGACCGCCATCGCCGTGGCCCCGTCAGATCCGGCAAAGGTCGCCTACGCCACCAGCGCCGGCTGGATCTACCTCAACGACAACGCCATTGATGCGGACGAGAATACGGAATGGCGAGCCACCCAGCCCCGGCCCGGCTACGTTCCCAGGCTCGCCTTCGATCCCAGCAATGCCGACATCGTCTACGCCGTCTACAGTCAGTTCAATACGGCAGCGGGTCAAAGCCACGTGTACCGGTCCACCGACGGCGGCCGCAACTGGAATGGCATCGACGGCCAGGGCGATTCCGGCGTCCCCGACATTCCCGTCCTCAGCATCCTGATCGATCCGCTCGACAGCAATCGCCTGTACCTCGGCACGGACCTCGGTGTCTTCGTCTCCCTCGACGGCGGCGGCAACTGGATGCGTGATCAGAACCCCTTCGCCACACTCCCCACCGAAGCCCTCGTGCTCGAGCGCGGCTCCGGCGCCGCATACCTTTACGCCTTCACCTTCGGCCGCGGCGTATGGCGAACCATGTTGCCCAATACCGGATCGCCCTGCGCGTATCAGGTGGCCAATCCCGACGCAACAGCCTACGGCGGCGACCTCCGCGTCCGTGTCGATACTGGGAACGACTGCGCCTGGACCGCGGTTGCGCAGTCCGCCGCCGATGTGCTCGACGTAGCCTCTCCTGCCACCTATGTCGGCCCCGGCGACCTGGTCGTCACAGCCGGACTCAACGCCTCCACCACAGCGCGCGCACTTCAGTTCTGGCTTCAGGACAAGACCGTGCGATTCATTCAGCCCGGAGCGCTCGGGCTGACCGCTGCAGCAGGCGATTCCCGCACTACAGCGGCCAACATCGTCAGCCTGCCTTATGCGAGTATCCTCGACAGCAGAACCGCTACCGCCGCTGCCGATGATCCCCGCGGCTCATGCGCCACAGCCGCACCCGCGAAAACAACGTGGTGGCGCGTCACCCCGGCATCGGACGGAACCCTCGACCTGATGTTTCAGGGCCGCCGCTACGACGTCGCCGGAAACTCAGGAGTTGTGGTCAGCGCCTGGACACCGTCGGGAGAAGAAAGAGGCTGCGCTGTCGTCGCACGCAATACGGGCGCATGGATCTGGGGCAGGTTCCAGTTCGCCGCCACAGCTGGACAGCAGTACTTCATCCAGGTATCGGCCACCGGCGCAACAACCAACGACGGCGGGCTCGTTGTACTCGGCGTGCGTCAGCAGCCCTGAGCGCGACGCCTGCGCCGCAGCCACGCACCCACGCCCACAGCGCACATTACCAGCACCGCAGTCGCCGGTTCCGGAGTCGGAGCGCTGGCGTACCGGAACCCGTCGATCTGTGACGAGCCCCCGTTGGCGTCCAGCGTGATCGTCGTGCGCACGTCGATGAACCAGGTGGCCGGGAACGTCACACGCCCGGACAGGATATTGCGCGGATCCCCGTCCTCATACCCCAGGTGGTCCAGATCGAAACTGCGGTACGTTCCGTATTGCCCGCAGTCATTCTCGATAAACTCCGCGCCTGCGCAGACCTCTGTGTGAATGTTCGCGAACCCCGGAAACAGGGGCGAATTCGCTTCCATGTCCATCGACAAGTCTTCCAGAATCGGCGGCGGGGGGTCCAGAATATATTCGAACTTCACAACAAGCCGGGGGGGGCCTGAGATCGACGAGACCGAGAAATTTGTGGATGTAACCCCAATCCCAATCTGCCCACTGCCGCTGAAAGGCGTGACCTGTACATCGTCCGGATCCACATACCGGTACCCCTCAAGGACCAGCGAGGCGTACTGGAAGGACTTCAGCGTGAAAGTATTGCCGTACAGCGAAATGGTGCATCCATTCGGCAGGTTGGTGTAATCCGTAGCGGAAGCGGTCACGCAGGCGGCCGGCGACTGCAGTTCCGATGCCACGGCGCTCCCGCATGTGAGAAAAGCAACAAGAATAGGTAGGCAAGAGTAAGATAACCGCATTTCAGAGAGTATACTGTGAAACCTCGCCCTGATGGTACGGTGACTCACTCAGTTCCAGGACTGGACACCCAGGGGTTTAGCCGCAGTGCTACCATCTCCACCATGCAAAAATTGTGGGGCCTGCTTCTGGCTTGCACTCTCGGTGCGGCCGAGCCGAATATCGACTGGAAAGCGGTAAACGCCGAATCCCTGCAGCATTTCCAGTCTGTACTCCGCATCGATTCCAGTAATCCACCCGGGAACGAAACAAAGGTCGTCGATTATTTGCGCGGTGTGTTCGACCGCGAGAAAATTCCGTACAAAGTAGTGGCCCTCGAACCAGATCGAGCCAACCTCATAGCGCGCCTCAAAGGGAACGGCGGGAAGCAGCCCATCCTGATCCTCGGCCACACCGACACCGTCGGCATCCAGCGCGAAAAGTGGCCCGTCGACCCGTTCGGCGCTGTCCTCAAAGACGGCTTCGTATGGGGCCGCGGAACCACAGACAACAAAGATATGGTCACCGCCGGGCTCATGCTCATGCTGCAGCTGAAGCGCCTCAACATCCCTCTCGACCGCGATGTCATCTACGTCGCCGAAGCCGGGGAAGAAGGCACCAGCACGGTCGGCATCCAGTTCCTCGTCAACCAGCACTGGCCCGACATTCAGGCCGAGTACGCGCTCGCCGAAGGCGGCTTCGTACACGCCGTCAATGGCAAAGCCGCGTACTATGAAATCGCCACCACGGAAAAGGTCCCGCGCGGCGCGAAACTGGTCGCCACCGGAACCTCCGGCCACGGCTCGCGACCTCGCCGCGACAACGCCGTCGGACACCTCTCCTCAGCCCTATCGAAAGTATTCGCGTGGGAACCGCCCATGCGTCTCAACGACACCACCCGCACCTTCTTTGAGCGACTGTCCGTCGTCAGCCCTCCCGAGGAAGCCGCGCGCTACAAAGGCCTCGTCGATCCCGCGAAATCCGCCGCAATTCAGTCCTGGTTCGCCGATAACGATCTGCAGAAATACTCCATTCTGCGAACCTCGGTGGTGCCCACCATCATCACCGCTGGTTACCGGTCGAACGTCATCCCCTCATCCGCCGAGGCCACCCTCGACATCCGGGCCCTTCCCGATGAGGACATGACGAAGTTCTACGCCGAACTCACACGCATCGTCAACGACCCTGCCGTGAAAGTGGTGCCCGCAGCCGCCGGTCGACCCGCGCCCCCGCCCAGCCGTCACGACACGGAGATGTTCAGGGTGCTCGAAGAAGCGCAGCGGAAGGTATACCCCGGCGCCATCACCGTGCCCGGCATGGTCACCGGCGCAACCGATCTCGCGCAACTCCGCGCCAAAGGCGTGCAGTCCTACGGAATCGGCCCCATGGCGAGCGACGCCGAGTTCGCCGAACACGGATGGCACAGCGATGTCGAGCGCCTCGAAGAGACTTCGCTCTACGGGCTCGTGCGATTCCTCTGGACCGCCGTCTACGACATCGCCGCCGCGAAATAGCTACAGCTGCGTGGGCATGATCTGCACCTCGGGGACCGCCGCGCGAACCGGGAGTTTGGCAACAGCCAGCACCAGTTCCGCGACATCCTCGGGCTGCAGAGCCTTCGCCAAAGTCTCGGCGTTCGGCTTTACCGGGCGCTTCTCCAGGATCTCGGTTTCCACCAGACCCGGACACACCGCGCACGTCCGAATCCCGTTCTCTTTTTCCTCCACGCGAATGGCATGCGACAAGCCCACCATCCCACGCTTCGAGGCCTGATACGCCGAGCCCGACACGTCCGGCACCAGACCCGATATCGACGCCACAAAAATCAAATGGCCCGACTTGCGCTCGCGCATCTCCGGCAGCACCGCCTGCGTCGCGTAATACGCGCCATTCAGGTTCACATTGATGAGGTGATCCCAGACAGGCGGTGTCAGCTTCGGCAAATAGCGCTCCGGCGTGTTCGTCCCGGTCACATAGACCATCACGTCAATCGGCCCAAGCTTCTCGCGCGCTGAAGCGGCAAGCTGATTCATATCCTCAGGAATCGAAGCATCACCCGTGAAAATCTCAATCGGGAACCCTTCGCCTTCGAGCTGATCCTGCAACTGTTTCAGCCGATCTTCCCGGCGAGCGCAGGCCATCACGCGAGCGCCCTCACGAGCAAAAAGAACGGCGGTTTCGCGGCCAATACCACTCGACGAGCCCACAACAAGAACTACCTGATCCTTCAGGGAAACTGGCATGCGCCTACGATATTACACCGCGAGCCTCAACGGGCCAGGGCATGAATCGCAAAGGGGGGCAGGACACCAGGCCTGCGGCGGGTCCCCAGGCCGGTCCCCAGACCGGTCCCCAGACCCGCCTCCACCCCGACCTCAAAACTGTAACTGCAGACCGAGCTTAAGGAATCGAGGCAGGTTCCCCTGTGTCGGATTCAGCCGTCCGAACTGCGCGTTCGTCACGTCCACCGAAGCAATTCCGCTGAACCACGGATGATTTAGAGCATTCACCGCTTCAAACCGGAATTGCAGCCGGACTTTTTCACGAATTGGGAAATATTTGGAGATCGACGCGTCCCAGTTCTGATACCCCGGAAGCCGCACGTCGCTCACCATATACGGAAAGTTGCGCGTGGTGTAGTTCAGATTCGGCGCCGCCACAAGCCGGCCCGCCGAGTCCTTCCACAGCGAAGTGTCGAACCACTGATCCTTCGTCGGATCGTCCAGCTTCGCACCGCCCGCCTTCGTTTGCGGCGCGTTCGGATGCGCCAGCACCGGACCGCTCATGTACGTCACATTCGCAGCCAGTTGCCACCCGCCAATCACCTGATTCACCAGCCCCGACACACTCCCGCCGAACGGTTTCCCCTTCCCAAACGGAAGCTGATACAGAGCCGTCAGATTGAACTTGTGAGGCAGATCGACCTGATCCGCAGGCTCGTCCACCAGAGGCGTCGAATCTGGGCTCTTCATGTTGAAATCCTGCGTATTCAGCATGCGAACCTGCTGCATCGTCCTGCTGTAGGAGTAACTGCCGATGAACACCATGCCGTCGCTGAACCGCTTGCTCACTTTCGTTTGCAGAGCGGAGTACCGCTGCTTGCCGATGGGCACAAAGTTCAGCGTCACACCGCTGTACTGCGGGTAGGGATACATCAGATTCTGCGCCGATGTCGTAGCCCCGTTGAGGGCCGCGTTGTTCGGAATCAGACCCGCCAGCGGGTTCGCAACCTGCTGCGTATAGTAAGGCAGGTTCACCGCCCCGGCCGGGGTCAGTTGATTCAGCTGGGGCGTGGGAATCACATTGAGCGGAATCCCCTGGCCCAGACCCGCACCCAGCAGCGGCAGCCGGGACGTCCGGTTTCCGACATACCCCACTTCCACCAGCACATTACCACGGAATTCCCGCTGAATATCCACCGAATACTGCTGCGAATACGGCAGCGCCCTATCCCGCCACTGCGCCGCGACGCCCTGACCCAGGAAGCTCGCCGCACCCTGTGAAGCGCCCAGCGGAGCAATAAGCTGACGGTTGGGCAGCAGCGCAAACGGATTTACCATCGTCACCGACGGTGTCAGATTGTCCACCGTGGTAATCGCCGATGTCGTCTGGCTGAACCCCTGCGACGAACCTACCTGACTCGTCCCCAGATAGCTCAGTCCGTAGCCGCCGCGCATCACCCACTTGTCGCTCAGCCGCCATGCTGCGCCGAGCCGCGGGCCAAAGTTGTTCCGATCCGGTGTAAACGCCTCACGAGGCTGTCCGTCGACTCCGGCAAACAGCACAGCGCCCTTCAACGACAGACCCGATACTCGCGAAGCAATCGGGCTCGCCGCATCAAAGTCCAGACCGTTCAGCATCCGGTTATAGCGCTCATACGACGGCGTCTCATAGTCCCAGCGGAACCCCAGATTCAAAGTCAGCCGCTGCGTCACTTTCCAGTCATCCTGGAAAAACGTGGCGTAATAGAAGTGAGTAATTGCCGGGTTAATGTTGCGGTCGACCGATGCGGACGTGGGATACCCAAGCAGAAACGTCGCTACTTCATTCCCCGAAGTCGCATTGGGTGTCGCGGCAGCCGACTGCGTCCAGTTCTTGCCAAATGCGTAATTACCGCTCGCATTCCCCGGATTGATCTGATTGTCGTTGTATTTTCGACCCTCAGCGCCAAACTTGATGAAGTGCCGCCCCACCACCATGCTGAGGTTCGGCTGCACGCTGTACGCGTCATTCATGCCAAAATTGATCACGCTCGACCCCGCCTGCTGATAACTTCCAAGGCTGAACGGCGGGAACTGCAGCGCCCCAAACTGATTCACCAGCTGATCACTGAAGCCCAGCTTGCGAGGATCGAAGCCCGCGCCAAAGCTGTTGCCACCCGCGTTCTCCCACCGGTTCAAACCGGCGCGCAAATCGAACGTCATGCTCGGCGAAATTGTCGACGTCCAGTTCCACGTAAAGCTTCGGCCATTACGTCGCAGCGGAGCATTGCCCGTCGGCTCCGCGGGATTGTTCTCCGAAGCCAGGTCCAGCACAAACGTCAGCCCACGATACTCGGAATACGGATTCTGCCCGTAGCGGAAACTCGCTTTATTCTTCGAACTAATCTGATAATCCAGCCGCCCGATCCACTGGTCCAGATCGCCGACCCAGCGCGACGGGAACGGATAATTGTTGATAAGCGCCGGCCCTGTGCCAGCGGCCGTAGGAGCCGGGTAGTACGAGAACACCGACTTCGCAATCTGGCTGATCCGCGCCTCCGGAATGCGATTCCCAGGGAACGGCTGCCGAGAGCCGTTCGCCACCGTGGTCAGCGGATCATAGATCAGAACCTGTTGACCCTGCGCGTTGAACAGCCCGGAAAAGTCGCCCGTGCGCATCGGCATCGTCGGCACCGTAACCACGCCCGGATCCGCCGACCGCTGCTTCATCGCCTCCCAGGAAACCAGCCAGAACAGCTTGTTCCGGCCGTCGAACAGCTTCGGAATCCGCACCGGTCCGTCGAACGCCGCGCCATACGAGTTGATGTTGTTAGGTGGCTTGGCCCGTCCCGCCGAATTCAATTCCGTCTGATTCGCATTCAGCTTCGAATTCTGGAAATTCTCAAACAACGTCCCATGAAAATCATTGGTCCCCGACTTGGTGACAAAGATGACCACGCCGCCACCCGTACGTCCATACTGCGCGTCGTACGTGTTCGTAAGAACCTTGAACTCCTGAATGCTCTCCATCGTCGGCACGCTGATCACCGACCGGCTCGACTGCGTGTTGCTGATGCCGTCCAGCAGAACCTCGTTCTCCTGATTCTTGCCACCGTTGATCGAAAAGCCCGACGTGCCACCACTGTCGAACGACCGCAGATAGCGCCAGCTGCCGACCTTGGTCACACCCGGCGTCGCCCATGCAATCTGAAACGGGTTGCGCCCCTGCGTCGGCAGGTTCGACACCAGCTCATTGGAGATGCTTTGCCCGCGACTCGCCGTCTCGGTCTGAAGCGCCGACACGGACGACGACACAGTAACGCTGTCCCCCACGCTGCCGACCGTGAGCTCCACGTCCAGCCGAGCCTTGTCCAGAACCTGCAAAACAATGCCGTCGCGCAGGTATTTCTTGAAGCCGGGATGCTCCACCGAAAGCGTGTACGAGCCCGGCTGAAGCAGCGGTGCTACGAAGTTCCCGGTTTCGTTGCTCTCTGTAGCGAAAGCGGCGTTGTTAGATGTGTTGACAATTGAGATTTTGGCTCCAGCTACAGCTGCGCCGGAGGAGTCACTGACGATGCCGGAAATACTGGCGCGAACTTCCTGCGCCTGGCAAACCGACGCACCCACGAACAGTACCGCAAGACATGCCACTCGGAAGTCCCGAAGCATACTGTCTCCTTTTCACAAAACAGGGTGCAGGTATTGTATGCCAATCGGGACTTCCTAACGACGTCAGTATGGTAAATGTTGCGTTAAGCCGTGGGCGCCAGAGCCGAGTTGATGGCACCCGGATGCGAGGCCTCGTAAGCCGCAATGTCAGCCTCGATACTCTGGATGTACCCCAGTTCGTCGACGCCCTCCAGCATGCACGTCCTGGAGAACTCGTCCACAGGGAAATCCACATCAGTCCCGTTTCCGAGCACCAGTTTCTGACGCGCCAGATCCACCGTCACCTTATAACCTGGATCTGCTTCCACAGCCGCAAACAGCGCCGCATGCACATCACGAGGCACCACAATCGGCAGCAGACCATTCTTCAGCGAATTACCCTTAAAGATGTCCGCAAATGACGTGCTGATTACCGACCGGAATCCGAACTGCGTAAGAGCCCACGGAGCATGCTCGCGAGAACTGCCGCACCCGAAGTTATCCCCGGCAAGCAGAATCTCCGCACCCTGCGCCCGAGGCGTATTCAGTATGAAATCCGGGTTCGGATTCCCCGCCGAATCGTACCGCCAGTCATTGAACAACTGCCGGTCGAGCCCCTCTTTGCTGATCGTCTTCAGAAATCGAGCCGGAATAATCTGATCTGTGTCGATATTATCCACCGGCATCGGCACCAGCCGGCTCTCAAACAGTGTGAATTTCTTCATGACTTAGAGGCTCCTCACGTCGGCGACCGTGCCGCTGATGGCCGAGGCAGCCGCGGTCAGCGGGCTCGCCAGGAACGTCCTGCCACCCTTGCCCTGACGACCTTCAAAGTTGCGGTTGCTCGTCGACACCGAATACTCACCCGGCGCCAGCTGATCCCCGTTCATCGCGATGCACATCGAGCACCCGGCTTCGCGCCAGTCCGCCCCGGCATCGCGGAAGATCGTGTGCAGACCCTCAGCTTCAGCCTGACGCTTGATCTCCATCGAACCCGGCACCACCATCACGCGCACCGACGGGTTTACCTTGCGACCCTTCAGCACGCCCGCAGCCGCCCGCAGATCCTCCATCCGCGAGTTCGTGCAGCTGCCAATGAACACCACGTTCACCGGATGACCCAGCAGCAAATCGCCCGGCGTCAAATCCATATATCGCAGCGCCTTCGTCAGCGAGTCCCGCTCATTCATATCGCTGATCGACGCAGGATCCGGAATGCGACCCGTCACCGGAATGCCCATCCCCGGATTCGTACCGAACGTGATCATCGGCTCCAGCGCGTTCGCATCGATATAGATGCTGTTGTCGTATGCCGCGCCATCGTCGGTCGGAAGCTGCTTCCAGCGCGCCACCGCCGCGTCCCACGCCTCGCCCTGCGGCGCCAGCGGACGACCCTTCAGATACTCGTAAGTCGTGTCGTCCGGAGCCACCAAACCCGCGCGGGCACCCGCCTCAATCGACATGTTGCAGACCGTCATGCGCTCTTCCATCGACAGCGCGCGAATCGCACTGCCGCAGAACTCGAACACATGTCCCGTGCCGCCGCCTATCCCAATCCTCGAAATCAGATTAAGGATAATGTCCTTGGCCGACACACCGCTGCTCAGCGAGCCTTCCACCCGAACCTGATACGTCTTCGACTTCCGCTGCAACAGGCACTGCGTGGCCAGCACATGCTCCACTTCGCTGGTGCCGATGCCGAACGCCAGAGCACCGAACGCACCATGCGTCGCCGTGTGGCTGTCGCCGCAAACGACCGTCATTCCTGGCTGGGTCGCACCGATTTCCGGTCCAATTACGTGAACAATTCCCTGCCTTGAAGAATGTAATCCGAAGCATGGAATGCCGAATTCCTTTGCATTTGCCTCCAGCTGAGCCACCTGCGTGGCGGCAATCTTGTCGACAATCGGAAGACTGCGCGGCGTCGTCGGAATGCTGTGGTCGACGGTGGCAATCGTGCGGTCCGGCCGCCGAACCTTAAGCCCGCGCTCCCGCAATCCCGAAAACGCCTGCGGGGAAGTCACTTCGTGCACCAGGTGCAGATCGATGTAAATCAGCGACGGGGCGCCCGGCCGTTCCGACACAACATGGTCTTCCCAGAGTTTTTCAATAATCGTGCGTGGCTGCATATTTTTACCTTTAGAGAGCGGCGCACACGGCGTCGCCAACCTGTTCTGTCGTAGCCGGCGTCCCGGCCGGCCTCAAATCTGCCGTCACCTTGCCGGAATCGAGCACCGTTTCCATAGCGCGATTCACAGCATCCGCCTCGGCCTTCAACCCGAAACTGTATTCCAGCATTGCCGCAACCGACCCGATCGCGCCCAGCGGATTCGCCTTGTTCTGACCCGCAATGTCAGGCGCCGAGCCATGAACCGGCTCGTACAACCCGACCATCGCGCCCGACGGCCGCCGGTCGCCAATCGAAGCAGAAGGCAGCATGCCAATCGACCCGGCGAGCACCGCGCCTTCGTCGCTCAGAATGTCGCCGAACATGTTCTCCATCACCAGCACGTCGAACCGCCGCGGATTCAGCACCAGCTGCATCGCGCAGTTGTCGACAAGCATGTGCTCAAGAGCAACGTCCGGAAATTCCGCCGCAACCTCGATCACAACTCGGCGCCAAAGCTGACTCGTCTCCAGCACGTTCGACTTGTCCACGCTGGTCAGCTTCTTCTTCCGATTCCGCGCCAGATGAAACGCCATGCGCGTGATCCGCTCGATCTCAGCGCGCGTGTACGTCATGGTGTTCGTGCCGCGCTCCTCCGGGCCGCTGCCCGTAATTCCGCGCGGAGTCCCGTAATACAACCCGCCGGTCAGCTCACGGACAATGATCATGTCCGTGCCTTCCACCAGCTCATTCTTCAGCGGCGAGGACTGCACCAGCGACTTGTAAGCCCGCACCGGACGCAAATTGGCATAGACGCCGAGCGCCTTGCGAATCCCCAGCAAACCCGCTTCCGGACGCTGGCTCGGAGGCCAGTTGTCGAACTCCGGCAGCCCGACCGCGCCCATCAGCGTAGCGTCGGCATCGGCGGTCAGCTTCTGCGTCGCTTCCGGAAATGGGCCGCCGGTCTTGTGGATCGCGATACCGCCCAGCAATCCTTCAGTCAACTTCGGCGTGTGATGATACCTGGCGCAGACAGCCTCTAATACCTTTACGGCTTCGCGCGTGACTTCCGTGCCGATGCCATCGCCCGGCAGGATGAGTACGTTTAGATCCATGTCTCTCGTTTTCTAGTTGCCGCTCGCCACACCAGCAGCCGATACTTCAGCCGCCAAAGCGGAAATCTCGTCGTTCATTACGCCTTTTTTCCGGTCCGCCAGAGTAGTAAATCGCTCGTAAATCACGTCGAGTTCTTCCTTGCTTAAATCCATGAACCCAAGGTGCTGCAGCCGGTCCTTCAACGCGTGACGTCCGCTGTGCTTGCCCAGCACCAGGCGCCCTTCCGGCACGCCCACGCTCTTCGGCTCGATAATCTCGTACGTCGACTTGTTCTTGAGATACCCGTCCTGGTGAATACCCGCCTCGTGCGCAAACGCATTCGCCCCGACAATGGCTTTATTCGGCTGCGGTCCGAAAGTAATAATGCTGGAAAGTAACTGGCTCGCCGGGAATAATTGTTCCGTAACGATGCCCGTGTGATACGGCAGTTTGTCCGCGCGCACCTTCATCGCCACCACGACTTCTTCGAGCGCGCAGTTCCCCGCCCTCTCGCCGATCCCGTTGATCGTGCACTCAATCTGCCGAGCCCCGTTCTGCACTGCGGCAATCGAGTTCGCCACCGCAAGCCCAAGATCGTCGTGACAGTGCACGCTCACAACCGCCGAATCGCCCAGCGCGTTGCAAAGCCGCCGCACCAGAGCCCCGTACTCGTCCGGCACAGACCAGCCCACGGTGTCGGGAATATTCACCGTCCGGGCACCGGCCGCGACCACGGCCTTGCACACCTGCTCCAGGTAATCCCAGTCGGTGCGCGTCGCGTCTTCAGCCGAAAACTCCACGTCGTCCACATGACGCCGTGCAAGCTCCACCGCGGCGACCGCCTCGTCCAGTACCTGCTGCTGGCTCTTCTTTAGCTTGAACTTCAGATGCACATCGCTGGTAGCGATGAACGTGTGGATGCGAGGCCGTTTCGCGTGCGAAAGCGCCTGCGCAGCTCGCTCTATGTCAAGACGGGTACACCGTGCAAGCGCAGCAACCTGCACCCACGGAAACTCGCGGGAAACTGCACCCACGGCTTCAGTATCGCCGTCAGATGCAATCGGAAATCCGGCTTCGAGGATGTCGACCCCCAGAGCGACAAGTCGCTCTGCCAGGCGCAGCTTTTCAGGGGTACTCATGCTGCAACCGGGGGACTGCTCGCCATCTCGCAGGGTAGTGTCGAAGATGTATACGCGGTCACTCATTGGCGTAACCCAATTATCGGGCGGTCTCTGTAATTTAGCAAATTTATAATAAGAGAGCTACACATAAGTCTTGCATATGCGATAACCGATCCTTATACTAATGTCCAGCTACCCACACATGGAGTTATACCCGCTCAAGGTCTTCCTGGCCGTCGCCACCGAAAAGAGCTTCTCCCGCGCCGCCGAAAAAATGCTCCGCACTCAGCCAGCTATCTCGTTGGCAGTGCAGCGTTTAGAAGCCGAGCTCGGCGAAAAACTCATCGACCGCTCAGCCACCCCGCCCATGCTGACCGACGCCGGGCGCATCGTCGCAGACTTCGCCCGCCGCTTCCAGAACCTTGAGGCCGACCTCCAGAACGCACTCGCCGAACTCCGCGACAACTCCGCCGGACGCCTCGTCATCGGCGCCAACGAGTCCACTTCGCTCTATCTGCTCCAGCACATCGAGCTCTACCGCCGCACCTACCCCAAAGTAAAGGTGCAGGTGCGCCGAAGCCTGTCCAGCAAGATCCCAACTCAGCTCATCGACGGCGACCTGGAACTGGGCGTTATCAGCTACGACCCGGAAGACGAGCGCCTCGTCACCCAGGTCATCTATGAGGACCGCCTCTCATTCGTCGTCTCGCCGACGCACCGATTCGCCAAACGCGACTGCGTCAGCATCACCGAGCTCGGCATGGAGACCTTCATCGCGCACAACGTCATGTCGCAGTACCGCGAATTCGTAATCCGCGAATTCCAGCGCAACAAAGTGCAACTCAACATGGATGTCGAGATGCCCACCGTCGAGACCATCCGACTCATGGTGCAGCGCAATGAGGGAGTAGCATTCCTGCCCAAAATGTGCGTAGAACAGGACCTCGAAAAAGGACTCCTCCGAGCCGTCCACGTACCCGAGCTGGACCACGAGCGCCTAATCCGACTAGTCTACCCAGCCAAACGAGCCCTGAGCCACGCCGCCAAAGCCTTCCTCGAACTAGTCCGAGGCTAACCCGACAATCCAAAGCCCCCCGGCCTCAAT
>JAWXCM010000234.1:0-2952 GCA_034408745.1 Bryobacteraceae bacterium | reverse complement strand
TGGGGACGTTGGGGACGTTTTCCGGGCTCTCCTTTATCTGCGCGCCGCTCTCGCACGTATTTGTGCATGAGTGTGAGAGAGAGATTTCCTCGCGTGAGAAAGCTGGAAAAAGGTCCCCAACGTCCCCAACGTCCCCAAATTGTCTGCAAGTGATTGGCTCTATTGGGCCGAGCGAATGGGGACGTTTTTCGGCAAGGTCCCCAACGTCCCCACCATCGGCGTCAACGTCCCCATCCAACAACTCCAGGAGGTCCGGACCGTGCGGAGAATTCCTCTCAGGGCTGTTGGCCGTCTCAAGAGCATAGAAAATGGAGCCTTTGTGTTTGCCTTGGT
Organism: Bryobacteraceae bacterium; assembly: GCA_034408745.1. Lineage (GTDB taxonomy): Bacteria > Acidobacteriota > Terriglobia > Bryobacterales > Bryobacteraceae > JAWXCM01. The sequence continues at coordinate 2,619 of JAWXCM010000234.1, read as the reverse complement.
TGATCCGCTTCACAGTAAACCCGTTGAAGACCCGATCCCGCTTCGTGGCGAGCGCCTTGCCCAGCCGGGTCTGCTGCGAACGTGCCGACCCATCACCACGCACGTTCAGCATCAGGTCGCGCTCTTCGCAGAACTGAGTCAGGTCGCTGACCTTCTTTGGCTCGGCGCGGAATGCGTCCCACCATGCGCCGGTGAATTCCCGCCACAATTGGCCATCGCCGTCGGACGCCTCGTACAGCTCGTTCAGGTTTCCAAGGAAGCCGGGAATTCCCGCGACGTCCAGCACGCCGCCCATGACCTCCGACCATTTCTCGAACGATCCCAGGCGTGTTTCGTGCAACGGCCTTCCGGCCGCGATCCAGGCCTGAATCAGCGTGAGCGCGGCATGGACAAGCGCCGAACGATTCTCCTGTGCCCATTCGGTAATCAGCGGGTGCCTGAATCCGCCGCGCAGCCACGGCATGTCGATTCGCGGATCGATGCGCAGCCGGATGCAGCGCCGGCTCAGTTCAGCCGAGAGCCGCGGATTATTCCCGGTCATCAGCCATAGAGCATTGTTGCGAAGGTGCAACATCTCAGATTCGCCCAATAGGCGGTCCGTCCAATACGGCACGGTCACCACCGACGCCAGCGCGGACGACTCCAGCACCCGCTTTTCGCTGAGGTTATCGAGAAGAATGATCGGGCGACCTGTGACTAACTCCGCGGTGATCATCTTCCGGACTTCGTCTTCGTTCTCCGGAACGGTCCGGCCCTCGGCCGCCAAACCCGTCGAAACGATGCTGATCAAGCTGGCCAGCAGCCCCTTACCGGAGCCCTGAGTGGGAGCTTCGATCAGGTGAATCGGAGCGAGGCCGGCGATCATGCGCCGTAGAAATGGGAGGAGGATTGCGGCAATGGCATGGGCGCGGTCCGAGTCCCTCACGAACGGGAAATCCACCAGCAGTTCATCCACAAGCAGCGCCCTGGCGCTCGCGATCTGTTCGCGTGTGGGTTTGGCGGGGACCTCCGGGATGTCCAGGGAGTCATCAGGGAACATCCAAAGCGCGTCCGAACGATGGTAACCGGGGGCGGTGATCAGCGTGGCATCTTTCCCGAAAGTTGGGGTCCGAACCACGGAATCGAGCGGCGGAAGCCCCGGATCCGGGTTCACCAGCATGTCGCGGGCGGTGTCTCTGGAGGGCGGAGCGGCGGTGACCGCCTCTTCCGTCACGTTGTGCCAGTTGGCGCTCCGGGCCAGGATTCCGTACATTGCCGTGTCGCCGAGCGCCTCAATTCTCGTTTGGGCGCCCGTGCCGGCGATTCGTACCAGGGCCCCGCCGTTCTGGAAAAGGAACGGTCGCTCAGTTCCGTCTGGCGCCTTGGCGTCATTGATGGTATGGATGGCGGTCCACGCATCTGCAATGATGTCCCGCAATTGCCGGTTGTTAACCTGGATGCTTCGCAGCGACGGTGACTTCGGCCCGCCGCCCGGCTCCGCAGCCGCGGCGTCTCTGAAGCCGCCGTTGCTGGATGCACCGGGCTTTGTCTTCGGGCGGGCGATTTCCACTACCTTCAACTGCTTCCGTAGTGTGGCGACCGGCATTCGGATCTTGCCGCACCGCGTCTGGATCAACCTGAGGTGCCAGTCCTGCTGAATCGGATCGAGCCGGCCGACCTCCGACAGGATCGGATTGAGCAACCGGCTGAGATCACCGTCAGGCACCTCGGTGCTGAGTTTCGAGATCGCCAGTTCGAGCGGCGTCTGCGCGGCCGCGAGGATGGCTTCGAAATCGGCCGCCGTCTTGCCGGACGCGAAGAACTCGTTGACATCGATCTTCGCGTCGGCCATCAACGCGTCGGCCTCGGCGCTGCCGCCAGGCAATGCACCCAACTTCTCCCGCGCCGCACGCTGCTTGTCGGCGAGAGGCAGAATCGCCACGCGCGTCGTAATCCCGTGAGCCGAAAGGATGCGTGCGCTCTTCAGCGCACCCTGCATTCCGGCCTCAGAAACCTCGTTGTCCTGGCAGATGTAGACGGTCTTCACGCCTGCGAGTTTCGGCAGCAGCCGTTCCCAGTCGGCCTCGCGGATCTGCACCGTTACAGGCGACACCACCGGGAACCCGTGCTCCATCAGGGAAATGCAGTCCGTGACCCCCTCAGTGATGATGACCCGCTCGGGCCGTGCAAGCAGCACATCCTCGTTGAAGAGGACGTCGTTCCGGATGTATGGCGAAACGTGGCTGTTGTTTCGGTCGTTGTGGATGGCCAGCTTCTTGTACTTCGACTTCTCCCATTCGTGATCCGGTGTCCAGGGCGTGCTCCGTCCGATCATGAAGACGACGTGCCCGCGACTCCAATAGGGGAAGACGATTCGGCCATCGAAAAAGGGGACCAGCCCGTCCTGCGCTGTGGGCCGGAAGACGGAGGTGGCCGTCAGTTCGCGCGGGGTAAAGGTGCCAGGCCCGTCCATCAACGTGCGGGCCACGCTGGGCTCGCTATTTTCTGCGTACCCGATCTGCAGCCGGCCGATCGTCTCCCCGCTGATTCCGTATTTCCCCTGAAACCAGGCGAGAACCTCCGGATTCCCGGCGAGCCGCTGGTGATACACACCCGCAGACGCGGTCAAAGCCTCACGCA
>JAWXCM010000233.1:0-14477 GCA_034408745.1 Bryobacteraceae bacterium | reverse complement strand
CTTCGTTGGTCCCGCCGATCGCGTTGACGCCGTTATAGCGTCGATTCGCGCTTGCCTGTATGCCGGGAACCAGCTTGATCAGCATCAGCGGGCTGTTGTTGAACGTAGGCAGATCGGTAACGCTGCGGTTGTCCATCACGCGCCCTGCGCTGACGCTGCTGGTATCCAGCAGTGGAGCCTCGGCGGTTACCTGGACGCTTTCGCTCACGCCACCCACTTCCAGCCGTACGTCGACCTCAGATCGTGAGCTGACCGGAAGCACAATTCCCGCGCGAATCGATTTCTTAAAACCCCGCATCTCCGCCGTAACCGTATACTTGCCGGCCAGCAGAAGGTTTGCTTCGTAATAGCCGGTTTCATTGGTCACCAGCGACATGGTGGTGCCGTTTTCGGTGTTGGCGATACGTACGGCGGCTCCGGCAACGACCGCGTCCTGCGGATCCGTAACCAGTCCAAAGATGACACTGCGCGTTTCCTGAGCGCACAAACAGGATGCGGCGAGCAGCGCGAGCAACGTGGCATGCACGATTCGGGCTTTCATCGAATTACCTCTTCTTTGTCCAAAGCAGGTATCGGAGCAGGTTCTCCCCGATCCGGGTGTTGTCGGCGGTCGCAATATACTCGTCGTACAGCCACGGGTCGCCCAGTGCGAACACGGAGCCTTTGCCGTGTTTCAGAACGGCCATCAGAGCGACGTTGCTTTCTGACAGCAGGATTTCGGGCCTGGCGTGCGTGATTTTCAGCGGCGCCACGTCCACCGCGTAAAACTCCAGCGAGCCTTCGAACACCGGGTTGGCGGGTCCCTTCAGGCGGAGCCTGGTCACCCCGGTTGCGGTGGCGTGCCTGCCTTCCACGAACGTGACCCCGAACTTTGTTGCGAGCTCGTTGAAATGCTCGAACTCGGCGTTGCCTTTATCGTTACCCAGCAGGAGCAGTGTGCCGCCGCCTTTCACCCACTTGTCGACCGCGGCGATCTCGGCCGCATTCCAGTACTGTGGGTTGGCGGTCTCAGTGGGCGTGTCGGGGTCGACTGCGATGAGGCAGTCCACGCCCTTAAGGTTCGCGGCCGTGACGGATTCGGTGATGGTGCGGAGTTCGCCGCCGAGCCCTTTCAGCATGGTGCCGAGCTTTGAAAAACCACCGTTGTAAGCACCGTCCCACCGGTAGTGAGGCTGCTTTTCGTTGTTGTGCCAGCCGTCGACGGCGATCACTCGCCGGGGGCCCGGATCGGCGGCCCAAACCGCGGGTAAGCAAAGGAGGACAGGAAGGAAACGCATGTCAGTAGAGGCTCCCGGGTGCGACAGGGTCCATGTCGGCGAAACTCTGGTTTTCGCCCGCCATGGCCCAGATAAACGAGTAGGCTGCGGTCCCGGCCGCGGTATGGATGGACCACGGCGGAGAGAGGGCCGCCTCGCGGTCGCGGACAATGAGGCTGCGTGTGTTGGACGGCTCGCCCATCAGGTGCACGGCAATGCCCCCGCCGAGCCCGTTGTACAGATACACCTCGCTGCGCCGCGAGTGGGTGTGGGGCGGCATGGTGTTCCAGACCGAGCCAGTCTCCAGTTCGGTAAATCCCATCACGAGCTGGCAACTGGAGATGCCGTCCTCGTGTATAAACTTCGTGATGCGGCGGCGCGAGGCGGCGGCGGATTCGCCGATCCACTCTGAGACTGCCTCGGCAGGAGTGCTTTTCTCGGTGGGGTAGTGTTTGTGGGCCGGGCAGCTGACCAGATAGAACACGGGCTGTCCAGGACCGTCCTGGGCGAACGTGATCTTCGGATTTCCGGTGCCCACGTACAGGCACTCCATTGCCTCCAGCTTCCACGCTTTGCCGCCGACGTCGACGACGCCAGGGCCGCCGAGGTTGATGATTCCCAGCTCGCGGCGCTCGGTGAAGTAGCTGGTACCGAAATCGGGTATGCCGGGGAGTCGCGCTTCACCGGCGGGGACAACGCCCGCCATGGTCATGCGATCCAGGTCGGTGCAGCAGATGCGCATCTCGCCTGGTTCGAACAGATCCCGCAGGAGAAAGCTCTCACGCAGCTCGCGCCCACTCATCCGGTCGACAGCCGCAGCCGCCGGCATCGAGCGGGTGGACGTGGACACAGTGGTTACCGACGCTGTAATGCTGAACATGGGCAAACGCAGATAAATCTATTCCCGGCAGCGAGGATTGTCAAGGAATATATTTGCGTTTCGAACCCTGCTGTTTCACAATGTGAAATGACTATGGCGGAAACGGGTCAAGGCGTCAAGGTACTTCACAAGAGTCTCGATGTTCTGGAAGCGCTGCGCAGCCGCCCGGAAGGTATTGGCCTGGCTGAAGTTGCATCGGCAGCCGGACTGCCCAGGGCGACCGCATACCGGATTTTGGCAACGCTGGAAGCGCGTGGCTACGCAGGCCGAAAAAATGCTGGCGCGTACGTGTTGGCGAAGAAACTGTTCGACCAGCCCGGAGAGGATGCCATCGAACAACTGCTGCTGAAGATCGCTCCCACGGCGATGGAGCAACTGGTTCAGAACTGCCGGGAGACCGTGAACCTGGGCCGGTTAGACGGCGGCGAGGTGCTGGTAGTGCATACCGTGGAGAGCCCCCAATCCGTGCGCATGACCTCTAAAGCGGGCAACCGGCGCTATCTTCACACCACGGCGCTGGGCAAGGTACTGCTTTCGGGCATGACGGACGCGGAGATTCGCAGGCTGCTGCGGGTGAAGGGACTCGCGAGGCTGACGGCGGGCTCGCTGACTGATGAAGCGGCGGTTCTGGCGGAAATAGGGCGAGTGCGGCGGCGTGGTTATTCCGTCGATAATCAGGAGAACGAACTCGACGGCCGATGCATTGGCGCGGCGATTCGAGACCGCGAGGGCCGTGTGATCGCGGGCCTCAGCATCTCCGTCCCAGCGTTTCGTATTGACCTGACCAGGCTCCGGGCTCTGTCGGGTCCGCTGCGCGAATCGTGCGAGGCGATCTCACGCAGCCTGGGAGCGTAAACGCGGCTGTCGTTTCACAATGTGAAACGGCATTTCTCATTTCTTCTTGACGCGGCGGATTTCATTTGCATATACTCGAACGCGTCCGGGAAGAAATCCATGCGAACTCTCGTCTTTTTCACCTGTCTCTGTGCCGGCTTGTTGCACGCTGTCGATATCGATGTGTCGGGCGTCCGCCCCGGTCCCGTCAAGGTGACCAAACAAGCCGAATCCGTAACAATCGACTGGCCGGACGAGCAGGGCCAGCCGTGGCAGGCCGAGTTCAGCCTGAACCCGGCGAGGCCACTGATCACGCGCATGGGACCGGCGGCTGGAAAGCCTGTAATTAGTGGCGGCGATCCGCTGTATGACGTTGAGGTGGGCATACGGCGCGGCGGATTCGACGAGTTCTTTGATAACCCGTCGCTGCATCCTGACGGCACCAGGCGGCACCTGGGCGTGTTTCGCATGACAGCGGCGACTGCGAAATCGGTTGGCGATCGGGTGGAGTTGCTCTTCGACGGACTGAAGATGGGTCCGTTCAGCGGCGGTGTGGCCATCACGATATTTCCCGGCAGCCGGTTGATCCAGCAGGAGGCGCTGGTGACGACGACGCAGGAGAATACGGCGTACTACTACAACGCCGGCATTCGTATGAAATCGCCGGCCGACGCTGGCGAAGTGATGAATGTACCGGTCAGCTATTACGATACGGCAGGGCAGTTCCAGACCATCCGCTCGCGCGGGCCGGAACGGGCTCCGCTGAGGGTGCGCCATCGCGCGACCGCGATGCAGAGTCCAGACGGCACCGTAGTCGCGTTCCCTGCTCCGCACCAGTACTTCATGCCTCGCGATTTCAGCTCAAATATGGGCTTTTCGTGGCACTTCGCGTGGCGCGGCAACGCAGCGGTCGGCATCCGGCAGTATCCGGACGACAACACGCGATTCTATCCGTGGATGAATGCGCCTCCCCACACGCTCCAGCGCATGTCGTTGTTCTACACCGTCGACAGCCGCGGCCCGAAGCCAGCCGTGGACGCGGTGTTGCGGTACACGAACAATGACCGCTTCCCCGATGTCGCGGGTTTCAGGAAAGTGGCCGCACACTGGCACCTGAATTTCACCGTCCAGGCGATGCAGAACGGTCCGGACTGGGTTCCGCCGTTCAAGGCAGTGATGAAGAATCTGGGCATCGACGCGGCATTCATCATGGACTTCCATGGCGACGGGCACCCTGGTTCCATTGAAGACGTCCGGCTGAAGGAACTGGATGCGATGCAGAAATTCTCCCGGATGCACTCGGACAAGGACTACCTGATTGTGCCTGGCGAGGAAGCCAACGTGTGGCTCGGCGGGCATTATTGCGTGATGTTCCCGAAGGCGGTGAACTGGTTCATGAAGCGGCCTGAAGGGACGCCGCTAAAGAGCACCGACGCGAAGGGTGGAACCGTCTGGCACACCGGCAGCGCGGACGATGTGCTGCAGATGTTGCGCGAGGAAAAGGGGATCGTGTGGCAGGCGCACCCTCGCAACAAAGGATCGCTGGGGTACCCGGACAAGATCAAGGACACGGAACACTTCAAGGATCGTCAGTTCTTCGCAGCCGGATGGAAGGCGATGCCGACCGATACGTCCAGGTATTACTTGTCAGACCGGTCCTTCCGCACGCTCGACGACTTCAACAACTGGGGCTTTCACAAGATCTGGGTCGGGGAAGCCGACATGTTCCAGATCGACACGACGCACGAGTTGTACGCGCACCTGAACATCAACTACGTGAAACTGCCGCAGCTGCCCGATTACGACCATTACGGCGAGGCGCTGAAAGCGCTGGTGAAGGGCGATGGCTTCATCTCCACTGGTGAGATTCTGCTGCCCGAAGTGAAGCTCGGCGCCGCGGGGACCGGGCGGATCTCGGCGAAGGCGAATGTGTCATGGACCTTCCCGCTGCGGGTAGCCGAAGTGGTGTGGGGCGACGGTACACAGACGCACCGCAAGGTGGTCCCGATGGACACTTCCCGCGAGTTCGGAAAACAATCGCTCGATCTGACCGTGGATGCCCCGAACTGGAAATGGGTTCGTTTCGCAGTTTGGGACGTGGCGGGCAACGGCGCGTTTACGCAGCCAGTCTGGAACGGCACCACGCGGCCGATTCCAGCCCTGTAGTTGCAAAGAAGCACTGCGCGCGCAGTGCTACTTCCGCTTCATCACCGATGCGCTGTCCGGCGTGTAAAGCACGGCCTCGATCACGGCGCCTGAGGCGTCCTGCCGGAACTCGAGGCTGACTCCGGTCAGATCCTGCAAGTCGAACCGGGTGCCGCGGCGCGGTATCAGTCTGCGCGGCGACTGGCCCGGGAATACCACCTGCAGGTGACCCGAGGGCGCGAGGTTGATGGTCCACGGGCGGCCAGGGGCATCGTACTCGCCGGCGAATCTCGACAGAAATGCCGGCTCACGTTGCCTTCGAGCGTGGTGGTGAGCGAGGAGACCTCGCCCTGCGGGTCCGTCTGAAACGTGATCTTCAACTTTTCGAACGGGTGTCCTTCTTCTGTCCTGTATAGCCTTTCGATTCCGCGGCCAGCTCCTGCTCCTTCGCCTTCTTGCGGCGCTCGAGAAAGCGGCTGGACCAGTCGATGGGTTCCAGGCCAAGGGCACGGTTGAAAATGTTCCAGGGCACGAAGTCGCGCACAGAGGCGCCGTCGAGGTTGGTCAGCACCACCACGCCCGTGCGAGTTTCGGGCATCATGGCGAGATTCAGGCTGAAGCCGTCCAGGTTCCCGCCGTGGCTCACGATTTTGTACCCGCGATAACTTTGGATGAAGAAGCCCATGCCGTAGCTTTGGTCGCCGAGCTCGGAGTCGGGCGAGATGCCGCGCAGTACCATCTGCGGCGTCTGCATCTGTTCGGCGTTGTTCTTTGAAAGCAGTGTTCGGCCCTCGAACGTACCTTTGTTCACGTGCATGAGGAGGTACTTCGCCATGTCCTCAATGTTGGAGTTGATGGAGCCGGCCGGGCCGACGTCGCCCCAGTTAGGAAACTCGATCACACTGACATCGTCGGTGTGCAGGTTGCGGCGGTAGGGGAGCGCGTAGTCGTTGCCTTTGCGCGCCTCTGCGGAGGTGAGCATGGTGCGTGTCATGCCGAGCGGCTGGAGGATCTTTTTGCGAACAAGTTCCTCCCACGTCGACCCGGCGACCTTGCCGCCCAGATAGCCCGCTGTGACGAACATCAGATTGTTGTACTGGAAGGTGGACCGCAGAGGCTTGTTCGGTTCGAGGTAGCGGAGGCGGTCCACGAGTTGTTCGCGGGTGAAGCTGCTGCTGTACCAGATGATGTCGTGCCGGGGCAAACCGGAGCGGTGCGTTACCAGGTCGCGGGGCGAAAGCTGGTCCGTGGCCACGGGGTCGTACATGCGGAAGCCAGGCAGGTACTCGCGCACCGGCTTGTCCCATTCGAGCTTGCCCTCGTCGACCAGGGCTCCGAGCGCGGTGACTGTAAAAGACTTGGTGATGGACGCGATGGGGAAGACGGTGGTCGGTGTTACGGGCAGATGCTGGGCGACATCGCGAAAGCCGTAGCCCTTCATCAGAACCAGCTTGCCTTCATGTACCACGGCCACCGCGGCGCCGTTGACGCCGTGGTCGCGCATGGCCTGCTCCATGAACAAATCGAAGCCATTCAGGAGTTCGCTCGCCGGGGCGGTGAGAGCCGCGAGGGAGAGACACACCAAGCCTGAGAAAACGAGCCGACGCATGCGGTGAATGGTAGCATGGAGGTTGGCGTGAAGAAATACGACGAGCAACTGGAACGGCTGCATGCCCTGAAGGATGAACCGCCGACCCCGGCGCTGACGGCTGAGGTGCGGAAGGCGCTCGGGAACAAGAGCAATTACCTGGTGGGGAAGGCTGCGAACGTGGCGGCACACCACCGGACCGGCGACCTGATCCCGGACCTCATCGCGGCGTTCGAGCGGTTCCTGCTGAACCCCGTCAAGACGGACCCGCAGTGCTGGGCGAAGAAGGCAATCGTGAAGGCGCTGTCGGAGCTGGGTCACGACGACCCGCGGGTCTACCTGGCCGGGCTTCGGCATGTGCAAAACGAACCCATCTGGGGCGGAGTGGCAGACACGGCGGGTCCGGTTCGGGCGCAGTGCGCGTTTGCACTTGTGCAGTGCCGGTCTCTGCCTGACGTCACGCTGCTCTCGCACCTGCTGCATACGCTGGTCGATGGTGAAAAGGAAGTTCGAGTGGAGGGTGCGCGAGCCATTGCGAACGTGGGCCGGATGGAGGCGTCGCTGCTGCTACGGCTGAAGGCGCTGACCGGTGACACAGAGCCCGAAGTGACGGGCGCGTGTCTGGCCGCGGTGTTGAGTGTGGAACGCGAGGCCGCGGTCGATTTTGTATGCACGTTTCTGGAACGCGAGGGTGACCTGGCCGCCGAGGCGGCACTCGCACTGGGGCTGGCAAAACTGCCGGAGACCGTCGCTCCGCTGGCGGCTCGGTACCGTCGCGAGCGCGACAACGCTCTGGCCACGATGCTGCTGACCGCACTCGCGGTGTCGCACCAAAACAAAGCCATTGAGGTGCTGCTGGACGTCATCGAAACGGAAGACACGCCCCGGGCTGTCGCGGCGCTGGAGGCGATCTTCTCGGCGAGGGTGCAGGGAGACGGACTGTTGACGCGCATCAGGAGTGCCGCAAGCCTGAATCCCGATCCGAAAGTGGAGCAGGCTTGCGGGCGGCTTTTCCCGGCGGACCATTAATTCACATACACTGAACGGGTATGGCCCCCGGTCTGCGAGAGCAACGCCGCGAATTCACGCGATCCCAGATTCTGTCGGCAGCAGTGGACCTGCTGGCCGAAAGAGGACCCACCGAGTTGACGATCCGCAATCTGGCGGCGAGGGTTAACTACAGCCCGATGGCGCTGTACGCCTATTTCCCCGCGAAGTCGGATTTGTTAACGGCGGTAACCGCGGTAATTGCCGAGCAATTTGAGAAAACGCTGGCCCAGGCCGGACCACGGCTGGAGACGGCGGCCGCGGCATGGGTTCGTTTCGCATGCGACGATCCAAAACGCTACCGGCTACTTTTCGCTCCGGGAGCCGCCGGCTCGCACGCCACAGCCGAACGCGTGCTTGGGGCTCTGGTCTCTGCGCGCATTCCGGAGGCTCGGCGAACCGAAGCCAAAGTACAGCGCGTCACTCTTGCCGTCTGGGCAGGACTGCATGGACTGGCAACTCTTATGACGGACGCTCCGGATGTCCCGTTTGCTCAGACCGGTGTCGCCGACGCGTTGATTCCCGCTATGCTTCGGGGCTTCCTGCTGGATTAGTCCTTTTTGCTCCTCTTGTCGAGCGCGTACAACTCTTCCCAGATGTTGTCGGCGTCGTGCGCCTTCCAGCTGTCGGGCTCGCGGGTACCGATGTGAAGTTCGGGCGACACCAGGGTGCCGTGGCCGTAGGCGCAGATGTACTCGGTTCGGGGACGCCCGAAGAGCAGGATCTGGCCGTAGCGGCCGTGCGATACCGGCATTCGGAGCAGCCGGCCGCAGGTTCGGCAGCGCCGGCGCTGATCCCAAACTACGAGAAACAATGCCCCAAAGACGAGCAGGTTGAACAAAAACATCACCGTCGTCCAGCCCAGATCGTGCAGGAACGCTTCCTGCTTTAAGCGCACGATATGAGCGGGCGGGGTGTAGAACATCCACAGCAGGCGATAGATGCCAAACAGCAAGACGGCCGCGGCCGCGAGTTTGGCGGCGAGGATTCCCCAGTAGCGCATCACTCCTATTGGACTGATGCTCAAGGCCGAAAGTTGCCGAGAGTTATGATGACGCTCAGAGCCACTCAAACATGGAACCTATTCCAGCAAACCAGCAGCAGACCCTTGTAGACCGTCTGACCTCGGCCTGTGGAGGTGCGTACACCCCGGAAGTTCGGCGCAAATACTTCATCACCGGACCGCAGTGGGCCGCCGCTTATGAAGGCCACGCGCTGTTTCACGCCCCCACCCGGCGCCCCGTCGGCTACGCCGAAGTGATTGAGCAGTATGCGCAGATCGGGATTGGGTACTGGTGCTCTCACGATACCGATGTGATCCCGGCCGCTGCGCTGGGCACCGCGAAGCAGGACGAAATCGTCGCTGGCATCCAGTCTTCGCTGAAGACCAACGGACTGCAATGTTCCATGGTCACGACCGAGACGTTCCACCACGCCGTTTTCGCCGCCAGCCCGGCAGCCGAATCGCCGGATGTCCGCTCCTATGCGAATGAGCGGCTGCGGAACACCGTTCGGATTGGGCATGAGCTGGGGGCGCAGTTCGCTGTGTACTGGCCGGGCTCGCTCGGCTACCAGGTGCAGGGCGCAATCGACGAGATGCAGATGCTGGAGCGCTACGCCGGCGGATTGAACGCCGCGTGCGAAGAGGACATCAAGGTCGCTGCGGCAAAGGGCCGTCCCACGCTGAAGCACTGCCTGGAAGCCAAGCCATTCGAGCCGGCGGCGCAGATCCTGCTGCCGTCGAGCGATGCGATGCTGGCGCTGATTTACTCCGGCAAGCTGACCCACCCGGAGATGGTCGGGCTGAATCCGGAGTACCTGCACGAACTGATGTGGGGAGGCGCGGTCCGTGCGTCACTGGCCCGCGCGATGATGTGCGGCAAGCTGTGGCACTTCGATATTAATGACGGCTATCCGCTGAAGCATGACGTCGACATCGCGGTCGGTCTGGTGAATCCGCTCGACTGGCTCAACGTGCTGGTTCTGCTGCGGACGTACGGGTATAACGGACCGTTCAACCTCGACTTCAAACCGCCTCGCACCACCAGCAACTCGGGTGTGTTTAAGTTCAGCTTCCCGACGGCGGTGGACCGGTTCATCACGCTGTGGGAGATGGCGGGCGATGTGTCGACGGATCCGATCATCAGCGAAGCGCAGGCTGCGTTGAACGCGGGCGGGCTGGTTCCCGCAGGTGGCGATGTGGAGGCAATTACCGAGGCGAATCGGGAACTGCTGACGCTGCATGAAGTGATCGCGCACCGGCTGTTCCAGATCCTTATCGGACAGCACAAAGGCCGCGTTTACTCCATCGGGTAAGACCGATTGTCTATTCAGGTGCCAGGGCCACTTCGATGGTGGTCCTGGTCACCGGACCGGCGAGCCGGACAACCAGCCGCCTGGTGCCAGCATTTTGCTTCTGTGGCTTTTCCATTTCCGAAGAAACTACTTCGAATTTCGCGTCGGCCGGGGATTTAAGTGTCGCGATTACGGTTCGTCCGTCTTTGCGGAGCGTGGCTTTGCGGCCGTCGACATCGACGGATGCCTCTGTGATAAAACCCCAGAGCGGCTCTACTGGCTGCGCGGCTTCGATATCGTCCTGAATGGTGAACGTAATCCCGTTCAACTCCGCTGTGCGGTGCCATTTCTTAGTCTTTGCGCCGTTGGCTTTGCTGAGGTCGATGATGGCGCGTCCCGCTTTGGCGTCGAAAGATACCAGCGGCGCTTCAGCCTTCGGATCCTGGCTCTGGTTGTCGAAAACCACGGTGTTGTGTGAAAGCGTGTTGAGGCGGTAATATGTCCAGCGCAATTTCCCGAAATATTGCGGCAAATTATAGTCGTCACCGCCGAGGTCGGTGGCAAACCGGGTGGTGCCGACATCGTAGACGAACGAGCCGAGATCGAGGTGAGAGTGGTTGGCTTTGTTGTCACCGCCTTTGATTCCGACAAACACGGCGTTGGGATCGACCCATGAGCTGCGCAGGAACGCCACATCGACGCCGCGGAACATCGCTTTGCGCGGCCAGTTTGCTTCGGCCGGGCTGGTGGTCTTCGACTGAAACCAGACCAGATCGAGCGCATGGGGCCGGGTGGTGCGTTCCAGCTGCTGATGCTCCTGCCACGCATACACAGGCTGACTGAATCGCTTCGCAAGCCAGAACATCGACTCCGCCGCACCCAGTCCGTCGCCGGCGTCCGCGTAGTTAAACGTGCGGCTGGTGGGGCTGGAGAAATAAATGCGGAATGTGCCCGCGCGGTCGAACCCCTCAATGCCGGACAGTCCGAAATCCGTACCGAGCGCCGATTCGAGCGCGGCCAGAAACACCACGTTGTAACGCGTCGCATAGGCCCAGTAGCCGGGACCTTCATTCCACCCGCCTTCCGGGCCATAGGACTGCATGGCAAGCGGGATCGACTTCACCGCCTCCTTTATGACACGCGCGGCAAGCGCCGGCTCTTCCGATGCGATTGCAAGGGCGCCGATTCCGATGCCACCGTTGCAGACCTGATTCCAGTTGTGGTGGGCGATGGTCCACCAGCGCTTCGCGTCGTAGATGGGCAAGGCCTGGTTGATGCCCTTTTCGACGATGGCTTTGCGCATCCATTGGCGCTCCTCGTCGGAGAGTGCTGAGAATAACCAGTCGTATCCAATGGCGAATGCGTGTGTCATTTCGGCGGTGTCGAGGAAATGCGAAGGGTTCCAGTCCGGGAATTCCGCGGCTGCCTTCAGTTCTTTCACGGCGCGATCACGGTAACGTTTTTCGCCGGTGATGCGGAACATGAGGGCGAGGGTGTAGACACGGTCGAGGGCTCGGCGGCTCTGGTCGAGGAGGCGCGGGCCGATGAGTTTATGCACGACAGGCGCGGCCGTCTCCAGCTTCGCGGCTTCGGCCGTAAGCTGGTCGAACATGCGTTTGGCGCGGGGATCGGACGCTATGGTCTTGCGCAGCGTGTCGATCTCGGCATCGGTTGCCAGCAGTCGCGGGTGAGCGCTGCGAAGTGTGGAGAGGGGGTTGTCGGGCACCGTGACGGCGGGACCTGCGAGTGCAACGAACGACGTCGCTGCAAGCACGAAGAGGCGGGCATGCATCTGTCACAAGGTATATCAAATTTCTGAGAACCTGGTACGCGAAAGCGCACTTCGTAACTAGAGTTGTAATCCTGACGTCTTTATGCCAGGATGTCGGAAACACCTGACGACCCTGTTTGTCGATGCTGCTGGACACTCGGAGGAAGTTGTGGACATAATCGGCGATCGAAGATTTGTGGAGATACCCGGAAGCAGGCTGCATGAGCTTCCTCCATTGCTGGTACGGAGTGCTCCCGCCGTCAGGCGAATGGACAAGGTGATGAACATGGCGAATGAGATCGTCCAGAGCGAAGAGCTTCTGGCCGATTCCGCGTTCGACGATGTGAACTGCGAGATGGAGGTAGCCCGCCGCAAGATGGACCTGGCGCTCAACCTTGTGGAGCAGTACATGGACTTTGTGTCGCACTGGCAATGGGGCGACGGAATACTGGAGTGGATTCGTCAGTGCGAGACGACGTTCCAGTTTTCCGCGGACCTGCGGCCGGTACTGCGGCCTGACGTCTGGCCACATGCGGGCCGGTGCAGTTTCGTTAACCTGCTGACCGACAAATCCGTCAGGCCGGAAGCCGTTGATTTGCAGCGTGCGGTGGGAATGCGACTGACATTTCGTCAGCCCCCGCCGATCGGCTGCTTCTCAAATCAGTTCCTTTTCTATTTGAATTCCACCGTCGCGAATTCCGCGTATCAGACGTGGTCGCACATGGCTCCGGATCCCATCTCGTCCCTGCCACCGGAGCGGTTCACGTTCCAGGTAGTGAACATGTAGTTCAGCGTCGCGTACCGTACCGGAAGTGCCTGGGATCGTCGTCCTCGCGATAGTCGGCAGGGACTGAGAAGAGGCTCCGGTGCGGTTCGCCCGCCTCCACCTGAGTGGTTTCCATCGTCTCTGTCAGCACGGGAAATCCGAAGCTTTCCTTCTCCACACGTTTGCTGCGCAGCGTTGTGCGATCGAGCGCCGGGGCATTCCACAAGTCGGCGGAACCGCCACGCGGAAGGTCGGTGCGCCAGTGGAATGCGTCGAATCCGAGAATCTTTTCCACGCCGATTTTTCGATACTTGTCCCTTTAGATACCAAAAGCGGCTGACATTCCGCATTGATCCGCGGAGGGCGGGGCGGCCGGGGTGCGATGTGCGGCTGGTTGCGGACCCACGTCTTCTTCACTGGAGCCAGCCAGTAGCGCAAGTTGGCCGAGCCGTCGTAGAATTCGCGTTCTCTGCGCTGGTAACGGCCCTGCAGCGTGACCGATGAATACTCGGTGATCACGGCAAACGATCCGTCGGAGGCCTGGGCGCGCGTTTTGATCGCCGTGTAGGAGCCGAGGTCGGCGATACCGTCGCGGAACAGATACGTCTGCTCGCGTTTGGTGACGATGCTGAAGCACGGCGCGCCCAGCGGCGTCCGGCAGACCGGCTCAGCGAACAGACAGGCGGCGGCGAGGAGAAGCGGAATCGTGAGGCGCAACGATGAACCTGGACCCTCTTACAGGTTAGGATAGGCTCACAACATATGCGAATTGGCGTGATCGGTTTGGGATTCATGGGAACGACGCACCTGCAGGCCTGGCGCAAGGTTGCGGGCGCGGAAATCGTGGCGGTTTGCAGCGATGAACCGGAGAAGCTGACGGGCGATTTGTCGGCGGTAAAGGGCAATCTTGGAGGGTCGGGCGAGAAGTTCGATTTCTCACAGATGGGTCGCTATACGGAGGTTGCCGGCATTCTCGCGGACGAGAACGTACAGGCGGTCGACATTTGTCTGCCGACGCATTTGCACGGTCCGGTCGCGACGGCGGCGCTACAAGCGGGCAAGCACGTGCTCGTGGAAAAGCCGATAGCGCTGGTGCCGGACGAAGCCGACGCAATGGTCGCGCTGGCCAGGTCGTCGGGTCTCATGTTGATGGTCGGTCAGGTGCTGCGGTTCCTGCCGCAGTACCGGGCGCTGGCCGAGGCTGTGCGATCCGGCGAGTATGGTCCGGTTCGCAGCGCGATGTTTCGCCGTCGCTGCGCGGCTCCGTTCTGGAGCACGTGGCTGGGGAACGCTGCGCAGAGCGGCGGCGGAGTGGTGGATCTGCTGATCCATGACATCGACTTTGTGCTGAGCGTGTTTGGGTCTCCGGTGCGGCAATCGGCCTCGGGGTTCGAGGACATGGCAAATGGCGTCGACACGCTGCACGCGGTACTCGGATATGGGGACGGGCTTGAGGTAGTGGTCACCGGCGGCTGGCACCATCGCAAGGCGTACCCGTTTTCGATGGAGTTTACGGTGGTGTGCGAAGGAGGGACGTTCGAGTTCAGTTCCGGCGTTGCTGGCGGGGCGTTGACGCTGTATGGGAAGGACGGCGAGGCTCGGGTGCTGCCGGTTTCGGAGCAGGACGGGTTTGAGGCGGAGCTGACGTACTTCCACGAGTGCTGCTCGAAGGGCGAGGCGCCGTTGCTGTGTCCGCCGGAGGATTCGGCTAAGGCTTTGCGGCTGGCACTGGAGTTGTCGGCGGAGCGGGGCAAGGCGTAGCTGTACGCGCGTGGCGTCGCAGCGAACGGCCGGCCGTTAGCCCAAGTTCGTCACGACATTGGTAGTTTCGAGCTTATTTGACCAAATCGCTGGAGGCAAGTCCTGTCGCCTCAATGGGAGTTTTTAAGACTGCG
>JAWXCM010000232.1:0-17227 GCA_034408745.1 Bryobacteraceae bacterium | reverse complement strand
GCCCACCGCGTCTGAGCCGTATAGCGTCGAGCCCGAACCCTTCAAAACTTCGACCGACCCCACAGCCTCCAGCGGCACCGGCACGTCCAGATTGTGGTGACCCGACTGCACGTCGTTCAGCCGCAGCCCATCCAGCAGCACCAGCGTCTGCCCGAACGTGCCCCCGCGAATCGACACGTCTCCCTGAAGCCCGTTCGGCGCGCGCTGCCGCAGATCGATCGACGGATCCAGCCGCAGCAGGTCCGTGAACGTGTCCGTCACCAGCCGCAGTTTGTCCAGCGGAAGCGCACGCACAGACCGGTCCGCCTCTTCCAGCGCCAGCGGTTGCCACGTACCAGTCACCACCACCGTGTCGCGGCGAGTCTCAGGGCCGGAACTATTTTGGGAAAAGCCGGGCAGAGCCAGCAGGAAAAGCAGTGTGAGAACGAAAACGAGGTTCAAGCCCTATTCTGGCATTTGCGCGACAGGCGGCCGCACTGTACGCCGATTCCGCGGCGGATCGGTGAACAACGGTTCCGTCTCCGGCGTCATCAGCACCCAAAGCCCATAAATCGCCAGCAGCGAGCCGACCGGCGGATTCAAAAGGTTGATTCCACACAGCACAATCATCACGGCGCGAGCCCAGTCGTGGTACCGCATTACAAAAAAACCAATGATCGCCAGTGGAAATCCCATGAAAAGATGCCCGAATGTCAGCCCAACCGCAACAAATCCGAGGCCAAGATCCTCAGCGGCGTTGAACAGTCCAGTCGGTCCGTTGAACCAGGCCATCAGGCAGAAGGCCACAAGAGCCGACAGGATGCCGAACACCATAGCGAGTATCCCGAGATTTCGTACGTGTATATCCATTCAGCGCTCTGGCGATTGCGAGTTACCTACCAGACTAACTCAGTTTCACGTGAATCCGTGGTTTCGACGGATTATTGCTGTTGATTGTAGTCTGGCTTCCATCCCGGCTGCGGAAATAGGCGAGCCAGACCAAAAAATACGCCAGCGTCGGCCCGTAAACCAGCCACCGCAGTGGCGTCGACCCGTTCCACTCCCGCAACAGGCTCCAGTCGATCCACACGGCGTAGGAAATCGGCATCAACCCCATCCACAGCATCACCGGGCTCGCCGGGGCGAAAGCCAGCATCGGCACCAGCCAGGTCAGATACCACGGATGACAATTCGAGGAGAGCAGCAGCAGCGTCGCACAAGTCCACAGCACCACCCGCCCCAGCGGCCACTCTCGACGCGACGCAAACCACAAAGCGCAAGCCGAAATCAGAGCGAACGCAGTGTATTTCGCCCGGTACTGGTCGCCGGTCACCCACAGAATCGCTCCAAACAGGCTGTCGTTATTGCGCCACCCACCCACAAAGCCCGTCATGTACCGCGCGTTCCACCAGACATCGGTGCCAGCGTACGGCAGCGCGCAGACAGCCACCACGGCCATCGCCACCGCCGGCCCTTTCCACCAGTACCGTGGAGCCCGAAACACCCACGCGGCCATCAAAATCGCGGGCCAGAACTTCAGCGCGACGGCCATCCCAAGAGCCCCCCAGGACCACGCCCATCTCCTCGAATCCGCCAGCAGCAACGCCAGCGTCACGCAGAACAGAACCGGCGCGTCGTTATGACCGCCCGCCCAAAACTCCCAGACCGGCAGCGGCGACCACGCATACACCGCCAGCCAGTGACCCGGCAGACCAGCCCTCCGAAGCCACACCGCAACCAGCACCAGCGTGCCCAGTTCGAATACCGCAGCCGGCAGCTTGAACCAAAACGCCTGGCGGTCCGGGTCGGCGGACAAAAGCCCCGACAGCCGCCCCGTCCACGCCCCCAGCAGTTCCCACGCCGGACCGTAACCAGCCGGTACATCCTTTTGTCCAACACGGGACCACGTACTGTCCCGGAACCGCGTCAGATCCGGGTCGGCCGGACGCGAAGCATAGGGATTTCCACCCTCGTTCTGGACCCGCGCTTCCCATCGGTAACGGTATAAATCGTCGGTCAGCGGCGCGGCAACCGGCCATGCCGTTATCCGAAAGGCGGCGGCTGCAACTATAATAAGCACTGGCACCGTTTTCGTGCTCTGGACCGTGTGAAGGGTGAAATACACTGACACAATCCAAAACGTATTGGCGCAGACCAGGAGCAGGATGGTTTCGGGTATCGCTTGCGAGGCCGAAAACCGGCCCAGCAGCACGAATGTGAGTTCCAGAAAGACGGCAGCAATGAGGAACGGGATTCCAGACACGGAGGCGTCGATATGGTAGCAGTCCCACCGCCCGTAAGTCTCTTCCTGGCCTCCGCCATCGATCGCGCGATCGAGGCCTTCTCCGACCCCACCTTCAACGACATCCACCGCCTCGACTGGTTCGACTGGGCCCTGCTGATCCCCTACTTCGCCGTCCTGATCGTGCTCTCCGTCTATGGGCTTCATCGCTACGAAATGATCCGTGGCTACATGAAGCATCGCAAAAAGCTGACCGAAGGACCCGCCGGGCACTGGTCGGAACTGCCCCGAATCACCATCCAGCTCCCGCTGTACAACGAAAAATTCGTAGTCGAGCGCCTCATCGAGGAGACACTCAAAATGGACTACCCCCACGACAGGCTGCAGGTCCAGGTGCTCGACGATTCCACCGATGAGACCCACCCGTTCACAGCCGCTCTCGTCGAACGCTGGCAGGCCCTCGGATATCCCGTCGAATACAAGCACCGCACCAACCGCCACGGTTTCAAAGCCGGAGCCCTGCAGGAAGGCCTCGAAACCGCTGCCGGCGAGTTCGTCGCCGTCTTCGATGCCGACTTCCTCCCGCCCTCCGATTTCCTCCGCCGCACCGTCGACTACTTCACAGATCCAAACGTGGGCGTCGTCCAGACCCGCTGGACCTACCTCAACCGCCACTACAACGTGCTGACCGAAGTCGAAGCCATGCTGCTCGACGGGCATTTCGTCCTCGAACATGGCGCACGCTACGGCGGCAATCTGTTCTTCAACTTCAACGGCACCGCGGGCATCCTGCGCAAAACAATGATCGCCGACGCCGGCGGCTGGCAGCACGACACCCTCACCGAAGATTCCGATCTCAGCTACCGGGCTCAGATGAAGGGCTGGAAATTCGTCTACATCCCAGGTGTCGAGTGCCCCTCCGAACTGCCCGTCGAAATGCACGGCTTCCAGATTCAGCAGTCGCGCTGGTCCAAAGGGCTCACTCAGGTCGCCATCAAACTCCTGCCCACCATCCTGCGGTCGAAACTGTCACGCCGCGTCAAGCTGGAAGCCATCATGCACCTCACCCCCAACATCTCCTATCCGTTGATGGTGGTGGTCTCGGCCCTCATGCTGCCCGTTATGATCGTGCGCTTCTACATGGGCTGGATGCAGATGGTATTTATCGATCTGCCCCTCATCGCGGCGTCGTTCTGGTCCATCACGGCGTTCTACATCTACGCCCACCGCGAACTCAATCCCGGAACGTGGAAGCGCGGAATCTGGCTCATCCCGGCCCTCATGGCCGCCGGAGTCGCA
Source organism: Bryobacteraceae bacterium (assembly GCA_034408745.1). GTDB lineage: Bacteria > Acidobacteriota > Terriglobia > Bryobacterales > Bryobacteraceae > JAWXCM01. The sequence continues at coordinate 13,707 of JAWXCM010000232.1, read as the reverse complement.
CTCACCATCAGCAACACCCGAGCCGTGATGGAAGCGCTGTTCGGCGTGCAAACCGCCTTCGCCCGGACGCCGAAATACGCAATCGGCGGCTCCAAAGTGAAGAACTCAAACGCGAAGTATCGCAGTCGCAGCGGCTGGCTGCCGTGGGCGGAACTCGCCATCGGCGGCTACTTCCTCTTCATGATCGACTTCGCCATCGAGTCCTGTAATTTCCTCGTAATTCCCTTCCTGCTGATCTTTGTGGCGGGGTATTTCTGGGCGGGATTTAGTACACTTTGGACCGAATTCCAGAGCCGGCTCAGGTGGGAAAAGGCACGTCGGCTCGAACTGCGGGAACAGGCAGCGGGACGCCGGTAACAGCACGCCCCGCTCCCCCAGCGTCAATTCGCCGCGCCGTGATGCCCGGCCCAGCCACCTCGGCCGCCACTGCCGAACCGGCGCATCATCGATGCATGAAGCCCGCCCTTCAGCTCATCGGCCTTTGCCTTTTGCTCCGGCGTCAACTGCGAATAGAAACTGGCCATGGCCTTGCCATGCAACTCAGCCAGTTGTCCCGCAAGCTGACCCGTCCTGCCCGAAAGCGTAGCGATCTGGCCCGTATTGTTGGCCTTCACCGCGGCTTCCATGTCCGTACGGATCTGCTTCATCTCCTGCATCAGCGGCGTTGCCTGCGTCTGCGTCTGCTCAATCAACTGCTTCGCCGTCACCTTCTGCGCGTCAGTCAGGTTCAGCGCGGCCGACACATGGGAGAACATCCTCTGATGCATCCCCGCGAAACCACCTCCCCCATGCGCCGCCGCCACACGCTGCGCGGCAACCGGCAACACCGCCAGTCCCGCCGCCACGGCCACGATGGTAAAAATCTTTCGTCTGTTCATTGTTGGTAGTTCCAACCTCCTGAACCCATACTGGAGATCGAACGTAAACTGCGTTTGTGCGCGGAGTAAACGTTTGTAAAGGAGTGGTATCGGAGAACTTGAATTTTTCCTGCAGCACCCGCAGAGTCTCGTTCAGTATGTCATCCGAGATGGCCATTCGAACTTCACCCGCAATGGAGCCCTCCAGCAGTTGTAGCGGGAGGCCGCCCCAGATCAGCGCTGAGATGTAGATGTTTGAATCAGCGGTAACAATCCGCACTACCGACTGCGCTGTTCCCGGCGATACTCCTCAACAAGGCGGGGCACGTCCGACTCGGACAGACCCAGCTGCTCTGCCAGTCGGCAGTTTTCAGCTGCGAACGATCGCAAGCCTCGCACGCGAAGCATCTTCTGCGTACTCTCGGCAATCAATTCGTCCGGCGTCTTTCCTTCGGCGCGAGCAATTTCCGCGACGGCCGTGAGCAGTTCGTCTGGCAGTGTCACATTGGGTGCGGCCATGGTGCCTCGTCCCAATTATCTCCCCGAACGAACCGCGCTCTTTCGCTCGCACTGAATTCGATGATTGCGACCTTCTTTCACCGATCTCAGGCTCGCGCTGATCGCAGCCACAAAGCGCCACAAACCACCCGTTTGTGCAATCCAGCCTCCTGAACCCATACTGGAGATCGAACGTAAACTGCGTTTGTGCGCGGAGTAAACGTTTGTAAAGGAGTGTCTCCGGAATGCGCATTCTCGTCATCGATGACGACGTGGAGCTCGCAGGACTCTTGCGGGAGTTTCTGCAGCGCGAAGGCTGCGAAACTGAATTCGCCCACGACGGCAAAACCGGACTCGCCCGCGCCACAGCCGGACACTTCGACCTCGTCGTGCTCGACGTCATGTTGCCCGGTTTGGACGGCTTTGAGGTCCTGCGCCGCCTCCGTCAAACTACCCGCCTCCCCGTAGTCATGCTGACAGCCCGCGGCGACGACGTCGACCGCATCGTCGGCCTGGAGCTCGGCGCCGATGACTACCTGCCCAAGCCCTTCAACCCCCGCGAACTCATCGCCAGAATCCGCGCCGTGCTCCGTCGCGCCCAGCCCCGTACCGAAGCCGGCCGCATCGAAGTCAACGGCGTCACCCTCGACCCCGGCACCCGCGAAGTCGTCTGCAACGGCCAGCCCGTCGACCTCACAACCATTGAGTTCGATATCCTCGAACTGCTGATGCGCGCCGCCGGACGCGTGCTCTCGCGCGACCAGATCATGGAAGCCCTCTACAGCCGCAAAGCCTCGCCCTTCGACCGCGCCATGGACATGCACGTCAGTCATCTCCGAAAGAAGCTCGTCTGCGGCGGCGACAAAGAAATGATCAAGACGGTCCGCGGTGTTGGCTATCAGTTCACGCGGTCCGCGGGAGAGTAACGCATGAACACGCTGTTCACACGAACGCTGCTGTGGTTCATAGCGACAGTCATCCTGACATTCATCGCCATGTCGCTCGCCACCGCGCTTGACGTCGAGCACGACCGCCGCCGGCTCCCCTTCGGCACCATGCTCTCCCTGCAACTCTCTGAGGCCCGCCATGCCTGGGAAACCGGTGGCCGCGAAGAGCTCGCCGACACGCTCCGCCGCTTCCGCGACGTCACCCAGACCGACGGCATCCTCACCGACAACACCGGCAAAGACCTGATCACCGGCGAAGTGCGCCCCGAGCTGATCGACGCCGGGGACCAGTGGAGAAACTCCGCCTTCATGCGCTGGCACGGCCCCGTCGCAGTCCGCAACAGCGACGACGGCAAGTACTACTTCTTCCTCATGCTGCGCCGGCGCAGCCTCTGGGCCTGGTTCCTGCAGCCCGAAATCCACCTCACCGTTCTCGGCGTCCTCGCCGCCCTCAGCTACTTCTTCGCACGCTTCCTGACCCAGCCGGTGCGCCAGTTGCAAAGTGCGGTCGAGTGCTTCGGCCGCGGCGAGTTCGATGCCCGCGTGCGCTCCACCCGCAAAGACGAACTCGGCCAGCTCGCCCGAACCTTCGACCAGATGGCCGACCGCATCGAAACCCTCCTCCATGCCGAGCGCCGCCTGCTCCTCGACATCTCCCATGAGCTTCGCTCACCGCTCGCGCGCCTCAGCGTGGCCGTCGAACTCGCGCGCTCCGGCACCGACATACCCCGCCATCTCGACCGCATCGAAAAGGAAGGCGAGCGCCTCAACTCGCTTGTCGGCGAGCTTCTCCAGGTTACGCGCGCCGAAGGCGATCAGGCCTCGCTCCGCCGCGAAACCGTGCCCCTCGACGAGCTCATTGACAACGTAGTCGAGGACGCAAGGCTGGAGGCCGAACAGCGTGGCTGTCGCATCGAGTGGCAGAACCACGAAGCCGTCCTGCTGGAGGGAGACGAGGAGTTGTTGCGCCGGTCGGTGGAGAACGTCATTCGCAACGCCGTGCGCTACACCGATCCCGGCACCGCCGTGCTCGTCAGCCTCACACAGCGTGGCGCCGAAGTCGGCATCACCGTGCGAGACCACGGCCCCGGCGTGCCAGAAGCAAGTCTCGAACGCATCTTCGACCCGTTCTATCGCCTCGACGCCCACCGAGACCGCGTCACCGGAGGCGCCGGACTCGGACTCGCCATCGCAAAGAGAGCAGTCGAGCTACACCGCGGTCACATCGACGCGAGCAACGCCAGCCCCGGCCTGCTGGTCACCATCCGACTGCCTCAGAACTGAGCTACCCCGGCCTACGGTCTGCCACCCCGCTGCTCCAGCATCTTGCTCCGTTCCGCTCCCTCCAGGTCCGATTCCGCCATCATTCGCACCAGTTGCCGGAATGAGGTCCGGGCCGTCCACCCCAGCTTCGCCTTCGCCTTCGACGCATCGCCCAGCAGATGATTCACCTCGGTGGGCCGGTGATAACGCGGGTCGAATTCCACATAATCCCGCCAGTCGATACCCAGATATTCCCCGGAAATATCCAGCAAATCACGCACCGAAAACGCCTTGCCCGTCGCCACCACGTAATCGTCCGGTGTGTCCTGCTGCAGCATCAGCCACATGGCTTCCACATAGTCGCCGGCAAATCCCCAGTCCCGAAGCGCGTCCAGATTCCCCAGATACAGTTTCCTATCGAGGCCAACCTTAATCCGCGCCAGGCCCCGCGTAATCTTGCGCGTCACAAACGTCTCGCCCCGTCTCGGCGATTCGTGGTTGAACAGGATGCCGTTACACGCAAAAAGCCCGTACGCCTCACGATAATTGACCGTGTACCAGTGAGCCGCAACCTTCGCCGCCGCATAGGGACTGCGCGGATAAAACGCGGTCGATTCGGACTGCGGCGGTTGCGCCGCACCAAACATCTCCGACGACCCCGCCTGATAAAAACGAACCTCCACGCCACTCTGTCTGGAATAATCCCTCACCGCGTTCAGCAGCCGCAAAACACCTGTGCCCGTGACATCGGCCGTGTATTCAGACTGATCGAACGAGACCCGCACATGCGACTGTGCCGCCAGGTTGTACACTTCATCCGGCTTCACATTCTCGACAATATGCCGCAGCCCCGTGCCATCCGACATGTCCCCCGAATGCAGAAAAAGCCGAGCCCCCGGCTCATGCGCATCCACATAAAGATGATCGATTCTTGAAGTATTGAACGTGGAAGTTCGCCGAACAATGCCATGGACCTCATAGCCCTTGCCCAGCAGCAACTCCGCCAGGTAGGACCCGTCCTGTCCTGTAATCCCCGTCACCAGCGCGCGTCTCATTAGACTTGATTCTACTAACGGAGAAATACATCGGTCGATTTGCCCAGGTAACCCGCTTCCCTGACAGCCTGTGGCAGAAGTGCCCATTTTCTGAGCGCGGCCGAACCGCCAGAGCAGAGCCACAGAAATACGAACTTAGTCAGTCTGGGCCAGCGACGACTTTTGCCACGGGCTGCTAAGGGGGGCAGGCCCCCAGGCCTGCGGCGGGCGCCCACGCCCGCCTTCTTCAAATTCGGCAGACGCGGTCGCACAACTCTTACCGGCATCGACCTCGGGCAGCACCTCCAAACTCCTCAGTACCCTTCGCGTCCGGCGCCACCGGACACAACGCATACAGGCACGCAGGCACCGCACCGACCCTCGATACCGGAACAGCACTCGCCCGAAATGGCGCAGTAACTCTGAACTCAAACACAATCGAGTCCGCAGTTCCCGTAGCCATCCGCAATGCTGCCAGCGGGCGCACTCCTCGGGCTGCTATGTTAGATAGGCCGGTCCAGGCTCCGGTAATTTCGCAACGGAAACCAGGTTCAGGAGAAATGAAGACGTCCATCCCTCAGGCCGAATACGACTTGCTTCGAACGGAGCTCGTCGCAGTGCGAGATCGATTCCTGGTCATACGCGAACTGATCAACGAACATTACGGCGACCGTAGTGACCAGGCCTCACGGGCCGAGCAGATCATTCATTCGGTCGAGCGACTCCAGACAGAATTGACCCGCTTCGACGACGCCCCGCCTGAGAAATCCCGAACCGCCGACGGCAGTTAATACGGATAGCCACTCGCAAGGTCTCTGAGCCCAGGCTTCAGATAGACTGGTTGCGAAATGAATCGCCGACGCTTTCTCATCGCCTCGGGTGCCGCTCCGCTGCTGGCCCAAACCCCCGCCCCCTCGCCCGAACTGGAATGGATCGACGCGAAGCAACTCACCGTCGAAGGACTGGGCTTCAAGGATGTGAAATCGCCTTATGACCGGCTCCCCGGCCGCGCAGAGGGCGTAGTGCCAGCCCCGGTCTGGAACCTGAGCCGCGATTCGGCCGGCGCCCTCGTCCGATTCACCGCCGCAACCCCCGAAATTCAGGCGCGCTGGACAATTACGAACAAAAACCTCGCCGGCGCGAACATCACCGCCATCGCCGCCAGTGGACTCGACCTCTACGCCAAATCCGACGCCGGAAAATGGCGCTGGCTCGGCATGGGCCAGCCCAAATTCCCCGACTCCACCGCCGTCCTCGTTCGCGGCATTCCCGCCACGGAGCGAGAGTTCATGGTGTACCTGCCCCTCCGCAATGCCGTCACCACACTCGAGTTCGGCGTGCCCAAAGGCTCCACCATCAGGCGAGCCCTCGCGCGGCCCTCAGGCTCGAAACCCATCCTCTTCTACGGCACCTCCATCACGCATGGCATCGGAGCCTCACGCGCCGGCATGACCCACGTCGCCATGCTCGGCCGTACCTTCAACCGCGAAGTCATCAACCTCGGCTTCTCAGGCAACGGCCGCATGGAACCCGAAGTCGTGAAGTTTGTCGCCGAACTCGACCCCGCCGTCTTCGTCCTCGACTGCCTCCCCAACATGGGCCCGCAGCAAGTCACCGACCGCACCGTGCCCGGCGTGAAACTCCTGCGCGAGGCTCACCCCAGCACGCCCATCCTGCTGGTCGAGGATCGCGTCAACCAGACCGCATTCCTGGTCGAAGCGCGACGCAAGGGGCATGACGCCAACCACGCCGCCCTGCGCGAATCGTACGCGGCGCTCAAAGCGGAAAAGGTGCCGAACTTGTACTACCTCGAAGGCGCCAACCTGCTTGGCGATGATGGCGAAGGCACAGTCGACGGCTCGCACCCAACCGACCTCGGCTTCACCCGCCAGGCCGCTGAATTTGAGCGCGTTCTCCGGCCACTCCTGTCGACGAAGTAGCAGTAGTCAGGCGCTGGCCGTGTCTTTCACCAAAGTCTCGGTCAGCGCGACCTTCATCGGCAAAATGCCCGCCTCTTCACTGCCATCGATCTCCAGCAGTTCGCGGAACGTCGATTCAATCGTCCGCACCGCGTTGCTCATCTGGTGCAGCCAGTTCCCCCAGAACTGCTCGATCGAAGGAACCTCCCGCGTCTGACGGATCTCGCGCAGGATGTCTTTCTTGAACGCAGGTATGTCGAAGCCGCGCATCATCGCCGCGCCAATATCGCTGAAATTGATCCGGTCGTTCAGATCCATGCGCAGCAGATCCTTGCGGAACGTGTACTCCTCACCCTTCTTGCTGGTGGCCGATATAACTTCCTGAAACGTCATCGCGCCCGAAAGAATCTTCGCGTCATCCGTCATGTTGAGCAGCGTGGTCGCGCTCGTCGGAGCCTTCACCGCCAGCGGCGGACTCGCATCGTGCAGCCGGATTTGCGCCGAGCCGGAAATGCCGATCCATAAATCACTCGGCAATTGCGTCATCGAAAAATAATTCGCGACAATCGACTCCACTTCCCGGTCTTCCAGCTTCTCAATTTCGCTCGGCTTAAACCGCGTCGCTTCCTCCGCACGCTTCTGAAAATCACCCTGATATCGAGTGTTTTCATACAAACGATTCAGAATTTCCGCCGGCCAGTTCGCGCGCGGATACGTCCACGCCACCGGGATAATCTCCAGCCCCAGCTGTCGCAGCCGGACCGTGATCATGTAAATCAGCTTCTTGTTGCTGCTCTCGATGTAAACCCGGCCGTCATTAAAGTCGAGCAGCACGGGGACCTGCTTGCGCATCGCCGCCGTGATCCCGAGCGTGTCATGGTCGACTGTCTTCTTGTCCGCAGCCTGCAGAAACTTATAAGGCCGGTCCAGCAGTCGATAGGAGCGCTGCTCTTTAATCGACGCCACGTCGCTGACGTCCTTCCACTCATTCTGAACAGCCCACATCCCATACCACGGCATCGTCGGATGAAGCCGGAATTGCGCTTCGCCCACCCCGTATCCCTGGCACTCCAAAATCTCGGCGGGAAGCGTCAGCGTCGAACGCTCCTCTACTTCCGTCGTCGCATACCCGGCCAGCTCCGATTCAAAATCCGTGCCGACCGGATACTCTTCATCCAGTCGCGGACCGCTGAAAGGATTGATCCCAACCGTATCCGCGGTCGAATATCGCGTGATGGCCGATGCCGCCATCTGCGAAGCCCCAACCATAATCGGCCGGTCCTCAACAATCGTTCTGAAGGTTTCAATCGACTCTTTCCCGAGCCCGTAGATGGCCCAGGTACCACGTCCAAACATGCGCAATTCCTACTTTTATGTTGTGTTTCCGGGCGGTCGGCGCCCGACGTCTCACCTCTTTTACCACGCTGGCGGGTTGCAGGTTCGGAACCCTGGCCCGCATTCAGATGAGTTACAATGCCTCCCTGTGGCAAGCATCGCTACCCGCGTCGACAAGAGCTCCATGGACCAGCGGAACCCACAAGCGCCCGTGCCCGCCACAGCCGTCCCCCGCGTAGCCACCCTCGACGTCTTTCGCGGCCTGACCATGATCCTGCTCGTCTCGCATGGATTCGGTTTACTCGAAGCTATGAAGGGCAGAGAGGGCTTTCTCGCCCACCAGCTCGACCACGCCCAGTGGGTCGGATGTACGCTGTGGGATCTCATCCAGCCTGCGTTCACGTTCATCGTCGGCGCAGCCATGCCGTTCGCCCTCCGCCGCCGCCTCCAGGAAGGTCGCTCCCGACTCCACGTCTTCAGCCACGTACTCTGGCGAGCCGCGCTACTGATCCTCCTCTCCAACATCCTCTCCAACTGGACCAGCTCCTCGCCGCCTCGGCTGCAGTTGATTAACGTCCTCGCGCAGATCGCCTTCGGCTACATCCTGTGCTACCTGGTCATGCAACTCCGATTCCGCTGGCAGATCGCCGCCGGCATCGGCTTGATGGCGCTCCATCAGGCGTTGTTCTTCGCATTCCCCGGACCTCAGGGGCCGTTCGACCCAATCGGCAACATCGGAGCCGTCATAGACAGCCACCTGCTCGGCTATAACTACTCCGGCCATTACACAACGTTGAACTTCCTCGGCAACGGAATCACCATCCTCTTCGGTGTCTGGACCGGAATGTTGTTCGCCGAGCCCTCCAGCCACCGAAAGCGCCTCCAGATACTCGCAGCGTGCGCGGCAGCCGCCTTCGCATCAGGCTCCATCCTCGCCATCTGGATCCCCATGGTGAAGCGTTTGTGGACGGCCTCCTTCACGCTCTACAGCACCGGATGGGTACTCGCAGGACTCATGGCCGTCTACTGGATCGTCGAAGTGCGGGGCTGGAAAAGATGGGCTTTCCCCGCAATTGTTGTGGGAATGAACAGCATTTTTATTTATTCCTTCTCACAGGTGCTGCGCGGGTGGCTGTCGCGCGGCATAGGAAACTTCACCGGGCACTTCTGGTTTCTCGGACCGTGGGGAGAGGTACCCCACAACCTCGTGATTTTCGCAGTCATGTGGTACCTCTGCTTCTGGCTTTATCAGCGACGCATCTTTTTCAGGATCTGAACCGTGCCACTCCTGGAAGCCGCCGCAATCACTAAGTCGTATGCGGGTGTCCGAGCACTTCGAAACGCGAGCTTCGAACTGCACGAAGGGGAAATCCACGCCCTCATCGGCGAAAATGGCGCAGGCAAATCCACCCTCATCAAAATCTTCACCGGAGCCGTGCAGCCCGATTCCGGCTCGCTCCACATCAACGGCCTTCCGGTCACCACTTACGACCCGGCATTTTCACGAGCCCTCGGCGTCGTAGCCATCTACCAGCAGCCGTCGCTCTTCCAGCAGCTAACAGTGGCGGAGAACGTCAGCCTTGGTCTCGAAGAGCCCGGCCCGTGGCGACGCGTCAACTGGCGGCACCGACACGAACGAGCCCGCGATCTGCTGAACCGCGTCGGATCGACCATCCACCCCGGCCGCATCGTCGAATCGCTCAGCATGCCGGAGCAGCAGCTCGTCGAGATCGCCAGAGCCATCGGCGCCAACGCCAAAATCCTCATCCTCGACGAACCCACCGCGTCTCTCTCGGAAAGCGAAGTCGATCAACTCTTCCACGTAATTCGCAAACTGCGCGAACAGGGCGTCGGCATGATCTACATCTCGCATAGGCTCGAAGAGATCTCCTCCATAGCGGACCGCGTCACCGTGCTGCGCGACGGCGAGACCATATCCACCCAGCCCATGCGCGACGTCAGCCGCGATGAACTCATCCGCCTCATGGTGGGCCGCAGCCTCTCGGCCGTGTTCCCCAAACGCGACGTCCCCATCGGCGAAACAGTGCTCGACGTCCAGAACCTCAGCAGCGCTGAACTCGGGGTTCGCGACGTCTCGTTCACCCTGCGCCGCGGTGAGATTCTCGGCCTCTCGGGCCTCATGGGATCGGGGCGAACGGAGGTCGCGCGCCTGCTCTTCGGACTCGTTCGCGCCGACAGCGGAACCATCCTGCTGCGCGGGAAACGAATCAGCCCCGCATCGCCCTCTGAAGCCATCCGGCACGGCATCGCCTATGTACCCGAGGACCGGCGTCAGCATGGCGTCATCCTCTCCATGCCCCTCACCGCGAATACCACCCTCGCATCGCTGGAGACCGTGGCGCCATCCGGACTCATCGACTTCGCCCGCGAACACGACATCACCCGCACCTACGTCGACCGCCTTGGCGTCAAAACAGCGTCAGTCTTCACCGAAGCCGGAATGCTCTCCGGTGGAAATCAGCAGAAACTCGCCATCGCGCGCTGGCTCGCAACCTCACCAAGTGTCATCATTCTCGATGAACCCACACAGGGAGTCGACGTCGGGTCCAAGTCTGAGATCCACAGCCTGATTGTCGATCTCGCCGAACAGGGATGCGCCATCCTCATGATTTCATCGGAATTACCGGAAATTCTCGGAATGAGTGACAAAATTGCAGTAATGCACGAGGGAACCATAATGGCCGTACTCCAGCGCCACCAGGCCACGCAGCAAAGCGTGTTGTCGCTCGCCCTCGGCCACGCTCCCGCGGCGGAGGAGTTGCATTGACCACCTCCCGCTTTCGCCGCGAGCTTTCCGTTGCGGCTGCCATCGCGGTCATCTCCATCGTGATGGCCATCGCCGCGCCTCGATTCTTCGCCCCGGAAAATCAGCTCGATTTACTCCTGGCCAACGTCCCTGTATTAATCGTCGCCGTCGGCATGACCATGACGATACTCACCGGGCAAATCGACATCTCGGTCGGCTCGCAGTTCGCCGTCTGCAGTGTTCTCTCGGGAGTTCTCGCCAGTATGGGACTGCCCGTTTGGGTAGCCGCACTGCTAACGTGCGCGATCGGCGGAACGCTCGGCGCCGTCAACGGTGCCCTGGTCGCCTGGTTCGGCATCCCATCCATCGTCGTGACGCTCGCCGCCATGGTGGGCCTCCGAGACGCCCTGCGATGGGCCACCGAAGGAGCGTGGATCCAGAACCTCCCCGATGGCTTCCAGTGGTTCGGCCTGTCGCAGTCGGGCAGTGCCGCGCTTACAGCCGGCATCGCCTTCAGCCTCGCCGCGACCGCCGCCTGGGCACTCCGTAACCTCGCCGCGGGTCGCATGATCTACGCCACCGGATCCGACGCCGGAGCCGCACGGCTCGCCGGAATCGACCCGCGCCGCGTCACCTTCTGGACCTTCGTCACACTCGGAGTCCTCACCGCCATCGCCGCCGTGCTGAACGCCGTCCGATTCAATCAGATTCCCAGCAACACAGGCCTGGGGCTCGAACTCAAAGCCATCGCAGCGGTGGTCGTAGGAGGCACCGCCGTCACAGGCGGCAAGGGGTCGGTCGCAGGAACAATGCTCGGCGTCGTTCTCCTCGGAACCATCGGACCAGCCCTTACCTACATGGGAGTAAACGCCTACTGGGAGCGTGCCGCAGAGGGCTCCATCATCCTCCTCGCCATTGCAGCCGACTCCATTCATATTCGCTCAGGAAAGGGTGCCCGCAACCTTGCAACAGCGCGAGCGTAGGACCTTTTGGCAGCGGTGGTCGCCCAACGGCGAACTCTGCATCCTCCTCGCGCTCGCGCTGGAGATCTTCGTATTCTCACTCGTAGCGCCAAACTTCTTCACGCGCGAGAACCTCTTCGAAGTCATCCGCCTCAGCGTCGAAGTCGGCCTTCTCAGCCTTGCCCTGACACCCGTCATCATCACCGGCGGTATCGACTTGTCTGTCGGTTCCGTCATGGGCCTGTCAGCCGTCGTCCTCGGCGCCTGCGTATCCGCGTGGCACCTGCCTCTCGGGGTAGCCTTACTGCTGACCTTGCTCACCGGAACCGCGGCCGGAGCGCTCAACGCGACTCTCATTACGCGATTCAACCTGCCGCCCCTCATCGTCACGCTCGGCTCCATGTCACTCCTCCGGGGCATTGCCGAGGGCGCCACCGGAGCCGCCATCAACTACTCGAATTTCCCCCCCTCGCTCCTCTTCCTCGGGCAGGGCTACATCGGCGGCATCGTGCCCGCGCAGTTCCCGCTGTTTCTCGCCGTACTGGCCTGCTACGCCGTCCTCCTGCACAAATCAGTTATCGGCCGCGCCGTCCGCGCAATCGGCTTTAACGCCCCCGGTGCCCGATACGCGGGCATCCCCGTCGCCCGCCGAGTCGGTCTCGTCTACTTACTCGCCGGAGTCATGTCCGGCCTCGCGGCAATCGTCTACGTCGCCCATCTCGGTCAGGCCAAATCCGACGCCGGAACAGGCTATGAACTGGCAGCCATCACAGCCGTCGTGCTCGGCGGCACCTCGGTCTTCGGCGGCCGCGGAACGGTATGGGGTACGATGCTGGGGCTGTTCTCCATTTCGGTCCTCCAGAACGGCCTGCGCCTCGCGGCATTTCCTTCGGAGCTGACGGGAGTCCTCACGGCCTTGCTGTTGATCGCCACAATCGTCTCCGACCGCCTCGCAAGGCGTCCGGCAACTACTCAGGAAACGGAAGAGTTCATGAAAAATTCGCAGCTCGCAATACTCTGCGGCACCATTCTTGCCGGAGCGGCCCTCGTGGCCGGCACCAACGTCTGGCTGTTTCGATCCCTCGCGGCACCCACCCAGGTCGGTAAGAAGCCCGTGATCGCCGTCATGCCGAAAGCTAAGGGCGATCCCTACTTCGTCAGTTGCCGCGTCGGAGCCGAAGAAGCCGCCAAAGCCCTGGGCGTCCAACTCATCTGGGACGGGCCCGTCGGCCTCGACGCCGCCAAACAAAATGAAGTGGTCGAGAGCTGGATCACCCGCGGCGTCGATGCCATCGCCGTCAGCGTGGAGAACCAGGCAGGAATCTCCACGGTCTTGCGCAAAGCCCGTTCCCGCGGCATAAAAGTGCTGACATGGGACGCCGATGCCGCGCCCGACGCTCGCGACTACTTCATCAACCAGGCCACGCCGCAGGGCATCGCCGAAACCCTTACCGACGAAGCGGCACGCCTCATGAACAGCCGCGGCCAGTTCGCCATCGTCACCGGAGCGCTCAGCGCCGCCAACCAGAACCAGTGGATCGAGTTCATCAAAAAGCGTCTCGCCGAAAAGTACCCCGCCATGGAGCTGGTAACCATCCGCCCCAGTGACGACGACCGCGACAAAGCCTTCGCCGAAACGCAAACTCTCCTCCGCGTCTATCCCACCCTGAAGCTCGTCATGGGCATCGCCGCCCCCGCGGTTCCAGGCGCGGCCGAAGCCGTCCGTCAGTCCGGACGCACCGGAGTGAACGTCATCGGGCTGTCGCTCCCCAACCTCTGCAAGCGCTACGTCCACGACGGCATAATCCAGTCCGTCGTCCTCTGGAACACCACAAACCTCGGCTACCTCACCGTATACACCGCGGCCGAACTCGTCGAAAAGAAGCTCCAGCCCGGCGCCACAGGCATCCAGGCCGGAAGACTCGGCGAAGTCGTAATCCAGGGCGATCAGGTCATCCTCGGCAAGCCGATGATCTTCAACAAATCCAACATCGACCGATTCAATTTCTAAATAAATCTCTGCAAGCCAAAAGAGGCAAGATACCCCAGCCCCGCAACAATTCCTCTTGAGGACCAGAGCAACCCAGCCCCGCAACAATTCCTCTTGAGGACCAGAGCAACCCAG
>JAWXCM010000231.1:0-7373 GCA_034408745.1 Bryobacteraceae bacterium | reverse complement strand
TGGCGCAGCAGCACGTTGCCTGCTATCGGCCCTTCGAGTCGCGCCTTGAAGCGGCCGTTTGAGTCCAGCAATACGAGTGCGATGCCAGCTTTCGCCAGTCTGTGCATCAGCGGGGCAGTGAGATTGATGTGGCCATAGCAAACCACGGCCTGAAGGTGATGTAACGGCACGCGAAGGCGCGTCTCGTCGCCTACCTGCAGCCTCAGCGTATCGTTGTCGAGCCGCAGGTAGCTGTCAGGCAGGGTTACGTACAGGGTGTTGAGAAGTTGCAAAATGCGAGCGCTATGAGTGAACTCAGGCGTCGGGTTCGAACAGGTCACGCGCGACCCCGCCTGCCTGTAATCGCGTCAGAGCCTCGGGTTGACAGCGGTCGCGCAGCGAGCAACTCTTGCAGCGGCGGGTGTCTTGCGTAGGTGGCGGCAATGCGCCGCTGGCAAGCATCTGGCGCACCGCAGAAGAAGTGTCGCGCACATGTTCACGCATTGCTTCTGTTAACGGAACGACACGGCGGCGCTTTGAACTGGCGTAAAAAAGTGCGCCTTCGACTACTTGCCGTCCTGTCATTTCTTCGAGGCACATCGCTTGCGCGGCAAGCTGCACGTCGTCGCACGCCGCGATATCGGCCGCCTTGTTTCGCGAGCCATGCTTGTACTCCACGGGGTAGGGCGTGCCATCGGGTTCGAACTCCACCACATCGGCCTTGCCGATCAAGCCGATCGCGTCACTCCACAGCGGCAGCGCCCGCTCGATGCGCAGCCCGGCGCGCACCTCGACGCCGGGTTCATCGACCGTCCGGTGAACAGCCTGTCCGCGAAGCGTATGCAAGTTGTCATCGAACGCCTGCTCGAGGTGGATCAACCCGCACTGGCGTGGGCAGTAGGCCCAGTGCTGCAGGGCGGAAAGGGTGATGGGCTCAGACGCCTGCAATTGTCACCGCCGCAGCAAACGGCCGCTTGCGCATGCCGTCGCGCGTGACTACCGTAATACATGCGTCGGCGTCCTCCTCAAGAGCACGCAGCGCGAGTGCCAATAATTCGGACGCCACTATCGGATGGACGCGAAAATAAAACACGGCCGTTGGCGGCGTCGCGCCTTTGCGAAATACCAGGTCGCCGAAGTCGGCATCTAATGTGAGCAGCCAGCGCTGACGTTCCCGCGCGAGAGAAAGTACTGCACGATCGTCAATGCCGGGTGCGATGTTGCCGACGGTCAGCACGTCGTGCCCGGCCGCAGCTAACCCCTCAGCCACGCCGCGCGGCATGTTTTCGTCGAGCAACACGCTTCGCGCCGTTTTCAAGCCTGAACTTGGCCCGCTATCGCTTTCGGCTGCAGGATAAACGACTCATCCTTCAGGCAGTCCCGCACGAAGGCGAAGACCGCTTGCAAATCGTCGGGCTTCAGATGCGGGTAACTGTCGAGGATCTTTGCCTCGCTCCAGCCTGACGCCAGCAGATCGAGCACGAACTCGACACCGATGCGCGTGCCCGCGATGCGGGGTTTGCCGAACAGGGTGTCGGGGTCGGTAACGATGCGTCCTTGCCAATCCATGTCTAGCACCTCCGAATGAGCGTCACTCCGGGCGCGGCCTGCAATGATTGCCCGACCTCGACCGGACTGCCATCGTACAATACGGAGTATGCGGCGAAAGCGCGAGCCGGCGACGCTGGATCGATAGCTGCAACAGTCAATCGGTCGAAGAGCGAGTGCGCGTGGGCATTGCCCAGCTCGCTGTCGTGCTTGAACACATACAACCCTCGCGTAGCCATTTGCCCGCGGGCGGCGGACCGGTCATGCTCGAACATATCCTCCAGGGCCTTCAGGAAGAGTTCCAGATCGTCGGCCGAAAAGCCTGTTTGCTTCGCCAGAAATGACGACACGAATCCGTGGCTGCGGTAGAGACCATAGGGCACCGTGTGTTTCCGGCCCATGGTACGGTTGTCGCCGTGTTGCTTCTCGGCTTCCACCTCGGTCGCCACTGCCATGCGGGTGATGGAATGTTCCGACGCAATCACCGGGTCGATGGAGCGTGCAAATGTCATCTGCACCGGCCCTCGGACCTGGCCGCAGTTCACGCCAGTGGACATCACAGCACCGAAGGTACGCACGTCGAAGAAATTCTTGCATATCCAATTGCGTGCGGCCTTGACACTGTCTTCACTGCCCTTGCGTTTTTTCTTGCCTTCCTTTCCATCGTCAGCCAACTCGCCAGTTTTACCGATCTCTTCGTAGGCCGCGCGATGAATGCGCTCCAGCACGCCCTTTTCCTTGATGTAGATGTCATGCGGCGGATTGCATTCTTTCACCATTCCGACATAGTTGCGTACCTTGCGCTTGAGCGACACGTCGGTCACGAGGCCGTGCCCGGTTTCGGCATCCATCCGTGGCAAGTTGCCCGCGTCAGGATCGCCGTTGGGGTTGCCGTCTTTGACGTCGAACAGCAGAACAAAGTCATAGCGGGAAGTAAGCGTCATGTTCAGGTCTCCAAAGTCGGTGTGTCGTTCGATTCGCCCTTGCGGGTATAGAAGGCTTGCCGCTGGTGGTAGTAGCCGATCGCGAACTTGGCCTGCTGCGGCAATGCGAGCTGGCGCGGAAAGTCGGACAGCGGCGCCATCACTTCGCCGATCAGCCTTTCGAAGTAGGCCGTCTGCCCCTCGGTCAATTTTTTGAGATGAGCGTTCTTCAAACGCAATAGCGTCGTGAACACCGACACCGGATTGGTGGACGCGGCGCCATAGTAGCGATCGCGAATGGTGGCGTTGATACCGGGCTGGGCCTGTTGCTGAATGCGCTCGAGCACGGCAAACAAGCGACCCAGCAGGTAGGGTGCGTCGGTTTGCTGCATGTCAAGTTCCTCCTTGAATTGTTGGTGGTCAGTACGGGCAAGCGGATGAGTGCGCCGATACTCTCGATTGAGCCAAGCCTTCAGCACGGCTGCGCGCAGGGTGGTGACTTCCTGCTCGGCTTTGCACCGCACGACTGCGGCATTCAAAAGTGTCGCGGGGTAGGGGAGACCTTCCAGGATGGCGCGCATCCATTCGCCCGCCAGACGTGGTGGCACGTTGTCGTGCTTGCCTAGCAGCGCAAGGCTCGAGAGGAGCCGGAATAGCGATGGGTAGTTTGGATCGCTGTCGAAGCGACGAACGACTTTCAAGTCCTCGAAATGTTGAAGAATCCGAGGCGCCAGTTCTGCAAATGTGGTTCGCAACCAGAAGCGCACGCTTATGCGCGCGGCGTTCGGGGCCAAGCCCAGTACAAAGAAGTGCACATCACGCTCGCCGATTGGTAACTGACCTTTCGCAATTGCTTCGTGGAGCGCCTGAACCGCACGAACGCCACGATCTGGGTTGTCCTTGGCTTCGCCAAAGAAGTCGGCTAGCGTGAACTCCCCATCGAAGCGGGTCTCACTGTCGGCCCAGAACACGGTGGAGGCATCGCCGACTTGCACGCGGTTCCGCGATTCCTTCGCTAACAGGTGATTCAGCGCGGTCGTGTAGGCAAACGCGGCGCGCTCCCCTATGGGAGCGTTCTCGCCCTGGCGCTCGGTCTTGCCATAGGACTCGAAGGCGCGCGCATTGAAGGACACAATGTTTGCGCCTGAGCTTTGTGCGCCCCATACACCTTTGATGGATGGATGAGTGCGTTGGACGGGTGCGTCAACGCCTTCAACGAGGCATATGCCGTTTGGCGCATCTGGGTTGGGAGCAGGAAGCGTCGCCGCGATTACATTGGGGCGCTGGCAGACCAGATCGATGTTGCCGCTAAGTCGAAAGGTCATGACCGGATTGGTTTCCTGAATCTCCAGCCACGCAGGATGTGCTTGTAGCATAGACCAGTCAGCACGATCGAGTGCTGCGAGGACTGCGCGTACACCGTCGTCGCCACGTGCCGCGGCCGGCAATGATTCGATTCGAGCGCGAAACGCAGCGTGTGGTGTAACTTCGGCCTTTCCTTTGCGCGCCTTTTCAAGTCCGATCACGTAGGCCGCACTGTCCCACAGCAGGTTGGATGCCACACCTGATGTTTTCTTGACGCCCTGGGGAACAAGAAATGACTGGGCGCGATTTTTCTTTCCGTCCATCTGCCGAGTGTCTCGCAACTGAACTACGTGGCCGTCCTGCGCGATCTCGATGACGAACGGAATGTCCTTGTCCTCGAGTCCAAAGCTCGGGAGCCTGTTTGCCGGGACGGGGTCACGCGACTTGCGGTCGTAGTAGCGCACCAACTCCTGCAGGATCATCGCGCCGCTCCCAGCGTGCTCACTTCAATGACACCAGCGGTCATCTGGGCGCGAAAGAACACCGGTTGCGGGTCGGTCGGGTCCTTGAAATCCAGGTCATGCAGCATCCAACCAAGGTCGCGCGTATCGTCGATAGGCGAAGCATCCGTTTCGGGGTCGGCGACCAAACGCACCCGCGCGGCGAACTCCCGGCAACCGAGGTAGGGCTGGTTGACACATTGGCCGTGCTCGGCGCGGCGCTCGAACATGGCGTGATATTTTTGCGGTGGCATCGGGTCTTGTCGATCTGCACGCACTTCCATATCCGCGTGCACGCGGTACGCAACGTCCCGAAGCAACAGCCCGGCGCGTTGCTGCCGATCGTCTTCGACGTATATCGCAAGGTCGCCGGCGCCCGCGGCCATGGCCTGCTGCACCTTACGCGTCGAGATGACCGACGCGACCTCGTTGCGCCGCAAGTTGACGAAGCGGATGGGCTTGAGTACCTCGATCCGCCGAACATGCCAGCGTATGGCAGGCTTCCACAAAATGGATTCGAACACGGCGCGCGCTGCAGACGGCGTCATAACGTCGTACGACACCCGCTCGACCTTCATTTCGGGTCGAGTGAAGCAGGCCAGGTCGCCAGAAATTGCGAGGCAGTAGCGATTCATGGAATCCTCCTGTTTCAAATGCTCACTGCACCAGACTCGCCGCATCGAGCGCATGCCCCTCGGGCAACAGCCCGAGCCGCGTGTCGTAGCGCAGTTCATCGATGAGCAGATACATGCCCACCCCTGCGCCCAATTCCTGAACGTCTCCTTGCGTCGCCCACTTGTCCACCAGCTTGCGTCGAACCGTGACGGTGTAACGCTGGAGTTTGCGCAGCAACCAGCGGTCGGTGTCGCCCTTTCGCAGCTTTTTGACTAACGGTTCCATAGCCTCCGCTTTTACGCCGAAGTATGGAACAATGACCGTCGATTGGTCTGCGTCATCGATGAGCCGGAATTTGTCGGCGGCGATGCGGAACTCGAACTCGAGGCTCGGAGTTTTCTTGAGGTGCTCGACGATGCCGTGTCGATCCCGGCTTGGGAAGCCCGCGTAATACATCGGGAAGTAGCGCTCGAACGTGCTTGGCGAAAGCGCGTCGCTGCCAGTCTGTACCACACTGCGCGTTGAATCGGCACCATTGCGCACCTGATGCAACGGCTTTGGAATGTCGCGTACGAAGACCACCACCTTGCCGCCATCGAGCAGTTGCCCTTCGCGGTTGCAGCGACCGGCAGCCTGGGCCACTGAATCGAGCCCCGCCAGTGCGCGAAACACTACCGGGAAATCGATATCGACACCGGCCTCCACTAACTGGGTACTTACCACCCGCAACGGCCGTAAATCATTGCCGGCTCGCCGCGCAGCCAGCCGCTCTCGAATTTCTGTGATCACATCGGCCCGGTGCTGGCCACACATCGCGGCTGACAAGTGCAGCGTGTCGTTTCCAGTTGCCGAATCAAGGGCCTTCACTATTTCCGCGGCATCATTGCGCGTGTTGACGATGACGAGCACACATGCATGCTCGGCGAGGCGCGCCACCAGGGTTTCGGTAGGCAGAGGCGTGTGCAGATCGTCGGGCCATTCGATCTCTACGCGGCGCAATGCGGCGAACAGGGCCGCTTCATCGTCGATGATGCGCGTGGGTGTGGGCAGACCGCGCAGACTCTGGCGGGGGTCGAAGCGTTTGCTGTCGCCCAGAGTCGGTTGCGTGGCGGTACACAGGAGCAGCGTGACGCCGAAGTGTGTGACCAGCACATTCAACGCATCAAGAATGGGTTGTAGAAAATCGGGAGGCAGTAGTTGAGCTTCGTCCAAGACTATTACGCTGCCCGCAATATTGTGCAGCTTGCGGCAACGTGAAGTGCGAGCCGCAAAGAGGGATTCGAACAATTGCACGTTGGTCGTGACGATCAGCGGGGCGTCCCAATTTTCGCTGGCAAGCCTGCTTCGCGATGTTTCGTCGCGTTCATCGGTGTCGGATTGGCTGTGATGCTCGATGACATGCTCGGCGCCGAAGATGCGGCTGAATACGTCGCCCGTTTGCTCGATGATGCTGGTGTACGGAATGGCGTAAATCACCCGGCGCTTGCCGTGAGACTTCGCGTGTTGCAGGGCGAAGGCCAGCGATGACAACGTTTTTCCGCCGCCAGTGGGCACCGTCAACGTGTAAACACCGGGTGCAAGCAACGCTTTCTCGCGGCACTGTCGAAGTACGTCGGTGCGCGCACGCATTACAGGTTCATGGGCGCGGCCCTGATCGTTGACGTCGGCGGCCTTTGAGGCAAGGTGTTCGTTCAGCCGGGTCAAGTAGTCGTCTAATGGCGGCATGCCATGGCGACGCTCGGCCTTGCCTTCATTCATGAACCGCTCGGTATCAAGGAAGTCGGCATCTACCAATGCCGAAAACAGCATCCGGATCCACAGTGAAACCGTTAGCGGCTGATCGGACTTGGGCCCGGGAATGGCAGCAAGGGCACTTTGAAGGTCGAAGCCAGCTGGCAACTGCAAAAATTCGGGAGAAGTCGCCGTGCACGCGGCAAGGGCTTCTTCGTACTCGCGTTCACTATCGGGAGCGCCGGTGCCAAGCAGGCGTGGCCCTACCCGCGTGACCCAATCACCCAGACCCGCATGGTGGCCGGCGATGACGTAGGCGAGCACCCTGCCCAACACGCCCCACTGCGCACCCCATTGTGCTTCGATTACGCGTAGAGCATGTAGCGCACCGGCGGCGGAGTGGGTTTTGTCGCTGCTCGCGGGAAGCTTGCCTTCGATGTGCGCATCGCTGACCACGCGGATGTACCGTTGAAAGCCGGGCCTGTATTTCCCCAGGTCGTGCCACAGGCCTGCAAGGTGAGCCCATTGCGGAGAGTGCAGAGGTTCAGCGAACCCACGCGCCGCCATCGCCACTGCGGCGAGGTGTTCATGAAGGAGATGTTGGGGACCACCATCTGTCCGGGTGTGTGCAAGAAAATCAGTCATGGCAGATCGGTCACCGAAGCCCATGGTGTCGCAAAAGATATCGCATCTGTGGCTCACCACGTGAGCCACAGATCACAATGTATAGGTTTTCACTCCCACCTCAATTTTAGATCCCACGCTAAACCAG
>JAWXCM010000230.1:0-11743 GCA_034408745.1 Bryobacteraceae bacterium | reverse complement strand
TCGAGCGCGATGCCGAGGCTGCCGAAACTCTGCACGGAATTCTGAAATGCGTTGACGCTGTCGATCTCGCTCCGCCCACCGTTGAGCAGCGCGATGAGCATCCCCTGTTTTTGTGCGAGGCTGTTGAGCCGGCCGAGCATGGCTACAGGCACAGTGGCCGTGACGTGCCGCACGTCAAGCGCGTTCGCCATGGCGAGCATGCGAGCGATCTCGCCATCTGTGCGCTCTGGCGCGATGTCGACCTGGACGGACCGAACCAGGATGGCCGCCGTGCTGAATTTCTGACGCAGATCCCGCATTTCGGCGATGCGGTTCCCCTTGCCGGTCCAGGGGTTAAAGTGCGGAGCACCGAGAGAGATGAGTCGAAGCTTCAGAGGCTGAAGGGCCGCGACCAGCTTGTCGATCGACGCGTCTTTGAGGCCGAGCGAGGTGGTGGTGATGCCGAGAACGGGGGCGAGCTGGGAGCGTTTCTTGCTCGCCTTCTTTGCGCTCGGAGTCTGCGCGGCAGTGCATGAGGCACTGAGGGCGAGCGCGAGGAATTGTCTGCGGGAGCTTCCGGACATTTCGAAACCCTGAGTTTAGCAGGGTAAATCGGGACAGGGGGAAGCCTCGCGACGACGCCCTTGCGCTACGTTATGACTTCACCTCCATCAGGTTGTCAAAGAGACTCTCACTCGCGCAACGCGACATTGTTCCACGGCAACCACACACTGTGGGAGGCGGGATCCGTGTTCCCGCAATTGTACGGTCGATAGTGGTGACGCAGCAGGTGGCCGCATCCATGGATTTCGGGGCCACCGTTCTTTCCGCAGCCCGAGTGTCTCTGCCCGCCGACCTGCTGCCGGTGCTGACCGGTGCCAAACCGCCTTTGACCGTACCCAGTGTTGGCGCGTTAAGCGAATCCCATCAGCGGCAGGCGATCCGCCGCGGCAAATGGAAGTACATCCGGGACTCGGACACCGACCTGCTTTTTCGACCTCGAAGCAGCCTCCTCCGAGCAGGACAATCAGGCCTGTCTACGGCCGGAGTTGGTTGCTGAGATGACCCCTCTCAAAATTCGGATGAAGTGCCAGCATCCGCATCCTCCCTGAGAAGGCAGGAAACCCGCAGCTTGTCAGCACGGGCATTCGCGCCGCGGACCTCGGAACAACGGTCGCAGACGAGGCGTGTTTCATTTCATCAGTTATCACACGACAGGACTGGGGGACGCGCCAGCCCACCATCAACCACCCCAACTCCCTAAAACAGCTCTACGTCGACCGGTGCCCCAACCCCGCACCCCAGCAGCTTCGCGGCTGACCCCTGGTTGGCCGCGATCTCGAAATACCCCGAGCTCCCCAGTACCAACACCACCTCACCCGGGTCGGCATCGGCGAACGTCAGCGCCATCCGGTGAACCTTGACCGTACCGATCGACACTTCGAAGGGCCGGGTCTTCACATCCCCGAACTCCGACCCGTGGAAATTCGTGATCAGGTTCCCAAACCTGTCGACGTACAGCACCGAGCCCGTCCACAACCGCTTCGAGGTCCGCGACGGCTTGTACGCGCTCAGCCGCAAATGATCCTGAATCACTGGTCCCACGCTCGAAACCCGAGCCCCGGCCGCAATCCGGGCCGCCACGGGAGCGAAGATGTCCCGGCCGTGAAACGTCCGGCTCACCCCGGGCAAGAACAGCTTGTCGTTTGTAATTTCCCGAGCCTTGTGCTCCGTCTCGGCATACACCAGCGCCAGCACCCCGTTGTCCGGTCCGATGAACTTCTGCCCGTGAGCCTCCACCAGAATCGGGCGGCGAGCCGTCCCCACGCCCGGGTCCACCACCGCTACATGGACCGTGCCCTTCGGAAAGTACGGCCATGCCTGCGCTACCAGGAACGCCCCCTGGGCAATCTCAAACGGCGGGACATCGTGGCTGATGTCCACCACCTGCGCGTCCGGGCACAGTCCCGCGATCACGCCCTTCATCACGCCCACATAGTGATCGGTGACCCCAAAATCAGTGGTCAGAGTGATCACCGGCCGACCTGTCTTCTTCACTGCCATGCGAAACGAGTTACCCCGCTATTCCACGCTAAAATAGGAACTGACCTGCCAACCAAGAAAATCAGTGACCCGCACATATTTCGACCACAACGCGACGACGCCTGCGTCCCCGGAAGCTCTGGAAGCCTACATCCGGACATCCCGCGAAGTCTACGGCAACGCTTCCAGTATCCATCACGCCGGACAGGACGCGCGCCGCGAAATCGAAGCGGCCCGGTCCAGCCTTGCGAAGCTGCTCCGCGCCCCGAACGCCCAGAACATCGTGTTCACCTGCGGCGGCACCGAGTCTGACAATATGGCCATCTTCGGCGTCATGCGTCGACACCAGCCCGGCAGCGCGCACTTCATCACCACCACAATCGAGCACCCTGCCGTGCTTCAGCCGGCCGCCCAGCTCCGGCGCGAGGGCTACCCCGTCACCAACGTTGCCGTCGGCCCGTCCGGTGTCGTCGACCCCGAAGACATCCGCCGAGCCATCCGCCCCGACACCGCACTGATCTCAGTAATGCACGTGAATAACGAGCTCGGCACCGTACAGCCCATCGCCGGGATCGCAAAGATCGCCCGCCAACACGGCATCGCCATGCACTCCGACGGCGTTCAGGCAGCCGGACGCCTTCCCGTCGACCTCGAAGCCCTCGGCGTCGACCTCTACTCCGCCAGCGGCCACAAGATGCACGCCCCTAAGGGCACAGGCATTCTCTACATCCGCAAGGGCGCGCCCGTCGACCCCATCCTGTTCGGCGGCACCCACGAGCAGGGCCGCCGGCCCGGCACCGAAAACGTCCAGGGAGCCGCCGCGCTCGGCGTCGCGGCAGCCACGCCGCGCTACCACACGCCCGAGCTGCGAGACCGCCTCGAAACGCGCCTCATTGGCCTCATCCCCGATCTGCGAATCAACTGCGCCAATTCACCCCGCGCCGCCAATACGTCGAACCTCCTCCTCTCCGGCATTGAAGGCGAGGCCGTAGTTATCGCGCTCGACCTCCGGGGCTTCTGCGTTTCCAGCGGAGCCGCCTGCTCCTCCGGCGCCGTCGAGCCCTCGCACGTCCTCACCGCCATCGGCCTCACCCGCCGCGACGCCAGGAGCTGCATCCGCGTGTCGCTCGGCGTGGAGAACACCGCGGACGAGGTGGATGCCTTCGCCTACGCGCTGGCCGACGTCACCGCGCGTCTGCGGCGGCTCTCCCCGGAATACACCCATGCCTGAGCAGACCCCGATCGCTGTGGCCATGTCGGGCGGAGTCGACAGCTCCGTCGTCGCCGGACTGATCGCGCGATCCGGCCGGCCCGCCATCGGTCTGACCATGCAGTTGTGGAACCAGCGCCGTCTCCCCGAGCTTCAGCCGGCAGACGGAGCGCCAACCGGCCGCTGCTGTTCCCTCGACGACGTCTACGACGCCCGGGCCGTAGCGGCGCACGTCGGTATCCCGTACTACGTAGTCAACTTTGAGCGGCAGTTCGAAGACAACGTCGTAAAGCCGTTCGTCGACGATTACCTGCACGGCCGCACCCCCATTCCCTGCACGCTCTGCAACAACTTCATCAAGTTCGACCAGTTCCTCGAAATGGCCAGCGGCGTCGGAGCCGACGTCATCGCCACCGGCCATTACGCCCGCATCGATCACAACCCCGCAACAGGGCGCTGGGAAATGCGCCGCGGCGTCGACCACACCAAAGATCAGACGTACTTCCTCTTCGGCCTCACCCAGCCGCAGCTCGCCCGTTCGCTGTTCCCCCTCGGCGCGATGCAGAAGCCGCAGGTCCGCGAACTCGCCCGCGAAATGGGCATCCCCGTCGCCGACAAGAACGACAGCCAGGAGATCTGCTTCGTCCCCAATGGCGACTACGCCGCCTTCATCGACGCCTACTTCCGGGAGAGCGGCATCGAACCGGAACGTACCCGCGGCGAAATCGTCACCACCGACGGCAAGACCCTCGGCGAGCACTCCGGCGTCCATCACTTCACCATCGGCCAGCGGCGCGGCCTCGGCATCTCTTCCGCCGAGCCCCTCTACGTCATCCAGACCGACCCGGCTACGCAGCGCATCACCGTCGGCCGCAATGAGGACCTGCAGCGCGACACCCTGACCGCGCACACGCTGAACTGGATCTCGATCGCGCCACCGGACTCACCCCTCCGGGCCGAGGTCAAGATCCGCAACAAGCACCACGCCGCGGCCGCCACCCTGTCTCCGACTTCCCACCCGGACCGAGTCGCCGTACGGTTCGATGAGCCACAGCGCGCCGTCACCCCCGGCCAGGCGGCCGTCTTTTACCAGGGCGATCTCGTCCTTGGTGGTGGCTGGATCGCGTGAGTCTGTTTATACGCTTTGCCCTCTTCATCCTCCGAATCGCACCAACCCGTCTGGCGTCGGTAATCGCCAGCATCTATGCCGGACTGCTCGACACAGCCATTCCGCGCCTCCGCCGAACCGCGATGCGCAATTTGGCGTTTGCCATGCCCGACGCCCCAGCCAGCGCCATCACCGATGGCGTATTTCGCTCCATCGGCCGAGTCCTGCTCGCCTTCGCCCGCTTCCCCGATCTCAGCAAGGCCAACATCCACCAGTGGATCCGCGTGGAGGGCCTCGACAACTACTGCGCCGCCAAACGCCGCGGCAAGGGCGTCCTCATCGCCACCGGCCACATCGGCAACTGGGAGCTGAGCGCGTTCGCCCACGCCATCCTCACCGAACCGATGAACATCGTAGTTCGGCCCATTGACGAGCCCGGCATCAATTCACTGGTGGAAAAGCGCCGCCAGCTCTCCGGCAACCGGATCATTCCGAAAAAAGACGCAGCCCGCGGAATCCTTCGCGCGCTGGGGAATAACGAAGCCGTCGGTGTCCTTATCGATCAAAACACCAGTGTGCAAGAGGGAATTTTCGTAGATTTTTTCGGACGTCCCGCGTGCGCCGGAAGCGCCTTCGCCAGAATCGCGAACCGCACCGGAGCCGCCGTTATCCCAGGCTACGCCGTGTGGTCGGAAGAAGAAGGAAAACACATTCTGTACTTCGAAGGGGAAGTCGAGATGACGGGCGATGACGAAGCCGACACCGCCCGTATCCACGCACGCCTCGAAGCCGTCATTCGCCGCTACCCGGACCAGTGGCTATGGATTCACAGACGCTGGAAAACACGCCCGGCAGGCTCGCCGCCCGACACCCAGACCCGTCCTTAAAGCAGCCGGAAGTTGATCTCGACGCTGGCCCAGACGCCAACTGCCTCTCCGTTGCTGTACCGCTTCGCCGGCTCAAACTTCCACTGCGCCAGCGCTTCCATAGCAGCCAAATCCAGCCCAAACCCGAGCGGCTGCAGGATCTCCACCTGGCTTATCGTCCCGTCGGTATCGATATACACCTTCGCCAGAACGCTGCCCTCGACTTTGGCCTCCCGAGCCTCTTCCGTATACTTCGGCTCCGGCTTAAAAACGGGACGCGGATTACTCATGCCCGCAAGGTCCGGTTTATCGTATCCGGCCAGCGACATGGCCGCCAGCAGTACAACCGCAATCGCCTTCATACAACCTCCCGCGAGACGTTCATGCACGTTCTCCACCACTCGTCGGAATGGCACGAAATGCGTTTCCGCGCAGGCCACTGAGGCTACTCGCGGGCCCCACCTGTGCCGCTTACGGCACACGCACAACGACGATGCCAACCTGCTTCCGGTCGGCCGTATACCCGATCGCCGCGACCGCGCTGCTCTTCTCATTCGCACGCAGACCCTGCACCTGCTGCTGTGCCGGTTGCTGCTGCCCGCCACCACCGCCGCCCTGTCCCGGAGGCGCCACCGCCACCGGAGGAGGCCCAAAGAATGCGACACCATCCGGATTCTTTGGCATCAGCAAATCCCCGCTGATTAAATCGTAGATCAGCAGCGACGATCCGTCGGTCTTCGTCCCCCGAGCCACCAGCTTGCGAGTCGCCTGATACACCCCGAGCAGTTGCACGCCCGTAAACCCGTCCGGAATCGGAAGCAGCCGCGTCTCCACCCGCTCCAGATCCAGCACCAGAAATCCGCCATCTGCCGGTGTGCGGCCCGCCGCCGTCGCCACCAGCATATTCAGTTCCGGTACAGGCGTCAGGTTCGTGATCGCCTGCACCGACGTCGGCGCGTCGAAGCGGTACGAAGTCCCCGAAACACCGTCCATCACGAAGACCGTATCAGCCCGGTTATTCCGCGACGGATCGATGTTGGCGGCAAATACGAAGTCGTTCATCTCGCCCGCCGCCGCGCTCGCGTTCAGAAGACCGGCGCCCTGCAACGGAATCGCGGTCGACTGTCCATTCGTCAGATCGATGGTGACAAAGCCCTGCCCCGAGCACGGATTCCTGATCTCATTCGCCGACGAGCGGTCCGCGAAGAACGCCAGCCGCCGCGACAACTCCAGGTTCAACAGCGCGACGCGAGGCGTGCACGTCACCGCGAACCAACCCTCCGGAATCGGGATCGCCCGAGCCACCGGCGCATCGGCAGCCAGCGAGAACACCACAGCGGCATGCTGCGAATCGTCGGCCTTCCGCCCCAGCACCACAAAGTTCCGCAACTGCGCATCAAAGAACGTGGCGGTCCGAAGCGCCGCCAGTTGCGCCACGGCGCCCGGCAGCGGACCACCGCCGCCCGGACCCACCTGCACCGGAGCGGCAGGAGGAACCAGAGGCACCCAGCCCGCCGGGAAATCCATCGATCCCGAAACCTGCCCCTGGGCATTCACCAGCGCCATCTTCGCCTTGGTCGGCTTGTCCGCGTTGTCGCCCACCACCACCGCGAACACGCCGTTCTGCACCTGCGTGGGCACCGCGAGCACCACCTTCAGCCCGTCGCCCAGATCGACAGTCAGATTCAGCGGATTCAGTCCCCCACCGCCTCCGCCGGGCACCGCTCCCGCCCCGCCTATATTCACCGGACGCGTCTCGCCGGTATCGGAGTCGATCTCCAGCAGGCCCGCGGGACCCATCGCCGCCAGGTAGTTCCCCTGCCCGTTCACGTTTAGCGTGTTCGCCGGCGACGGCAGATCCACCGTAAACGACTCGCCCCTGACCGCCGAATAAATCTTCACCTTCGCACTCACCGGATTCGGAGCCTGCGCCAGCGGCGGCCCAACCAGCCCGCCCAAAGTCGCAGTGTCCGGAGCCGCCGATACCGGAGCCACAATCTGCGGATTCGCCGCCGTCATGCAGTCGTCCAGCACCGACGATTTCTGCGCCGCCGTGTCGAACACCCAGGTTTTGTAGCAGCCGTCAGCCCCACGAGCCGCAGTGCCCGCCACCACGCTCGCGCGCAGATCCGTCGTCTGGATCACCCGCAGTTCCGGCGTGCCTTCCGGCAACGGCACGTACTCCACCACCGGGGCGCTCAGCTTCCGCCAGATCACCGGATTGCTCGACCGCCCATTCGCCGCGACAATCACCGCGTCTCCGTCCGCCACGCCCGCGGGAGGCGTCAGCGTCATCTCCCACTCGCCGACCCGTGTCGCCGACATCGTCGCCTCAGTTCCCGCCGGAAGCCCGCCGATCAGGGCGCGCACGTCGGATCTCGGCACCGCGCTTCCCACCTCGCCATTCGGCACACGAGGCTCGGTCGCCCCCAGGCCACTCACCGAAATCGTGGTGCCCGCCAGCGCCGCCTCTCCGAAGCCCTGTTCGTTCTTCGCTTTCAATGAGGGCACGATGCCGATCACCTGGAATCTGGCCGGACGGCTCTGCGCCTCACCGCGACGCACCACCACCTGCGCCAGCCCGTTGGCGATCTCATAGGGTACCTGCGCGATGATCGTACCCGGGCTTACATAGCCGACCGCGGCTGGCCGTCCATTAATCAGCACCTCGACTTCGCCCAGTTTCGTCGGCCATGGTGCGTCAGCCTTCAACGTATCAGCCGGACCCAGGTTCAGCCCGGTAATCGTCACCAGCCCCCCCGGCGCAACGACCGATGGCGCGGGTAGTTGTGTGAACGTGTTCACAACTCCGCGCGGACTCACCACAGGACTGGCCGTCGGAGCTTGCGCCAACAAGACAGCCGGGACCAGACAGAGCACGATATAGGCCTGACGCATCATCTTTGTAGAACCCGCTTTTTCGCGCGGAGTTGCCGAAGTTAAAACGTCATTAGAACAAGGAAAGAACCGACTGGAATACCGTGTAGCCGACCACCGCCGTGATCACCACCGCACCAATCCACAGTCCCGCCGTCTGAAAGAATCCAGGCCGCACCGAGCGCGGCGTCCCCTTGTAGTGCATGTACACCGCGCCAATCGACAGCACAGGCAGCATCAACGCCTGCGCATAACCCCCGGCACGCACCATCGCCACCGGCGACTGAACCACCAGGTACAGCAACACCGGAACAATCAGGTGGAACCAGATGAAGCGATTTCTCATCCGCTGCCGCGCCGGATAATCGCCCCGCGGAAACGCGCCCAGCAGTCGAGTCATGTCAGCAAATACGCGGCAATTCCCCGCCGTCGCCGCGAAAATCGTGCCATACAGGGTGGCAATTGCGCCGACGTAGAACAACCATACCGACCATCCGCCCAGCGTCTCGGTGTACATCGTCGACAGGATGGGAATCATGTCGTTCGCGCCTGGCACCATGCCGCGAGGATTCAGAATGCCCGCGCCCAGCATGTAGAAAGCGACCGTCGCCACACAATAAATCACCATCGACGCCAGAATGTCCACGTTCATCACACGCGTCCAGCCCAGCGCCCGCTGCACCCACGAACTGGTACCGTCATTCTTCCCCGTCCATCGCGCGTACCCCTTCTCCACGCACCAGTACGGGTACATGAACAGCTCCGACGCGCCTACACCTGTGATGCCGAACACCGCGATCGCGGTCGTCAACCCGGCGCCGGGCAGTCGAAACTCCAGCCCCGACCGCACATGTTCCCACGTGAAACTCCCGGGCTGCCGCGCCATCAGCAACGCGCACATCAACGTCAGCATCGTAAATAAAGCCACCTTAATCGTGGCCAGTTTCTCGATCCTTTCATATCCGCCGCCCAGCAGAATCCAAAGCGTCAAAATCATCAGCCCGATCACCCACGCATTCACCGGAACCGCCGGGAACAACAGATGCAGCACCTGACCCACACCGCCGAACATCGCGCCGATCTGGAAGAACGTCATCACCACCATCGCGGCCCACGCCCACACCACCCAGTTCACGCCCCGAAACGTAGGGCCGGGTATCTGATTGAATCCCTCTGCACCCGTCTGTCCGGTAGAAATGATGTAACGCCCGATCACGCTCTGCACCGCCGGCTTGATCACACAGCTCAGGAGGATAATCCAGAGCGCCGCATACCCCACCTCCGCCCCGAGCGTTGTGGTGGCAATCAGTTCGCCTGAACCGACAATCGATGCTGACAAGATCATGCCGGGTCCAATGCGACGCATTATGCCGAAGAACGTGGTCGGCGCGGCCTGAACTTCGTCCGGTTGAAACTCGTAGGGATCTCGTGGCTGGAGCGCCACGGGTACAGTCGACATGCGGTCTACTGTATCGCGTCCGTGTTGCCGTTCTGGAGCGTTACTCTGTAACAGTCGACACCGTTGCGGTGTCCACCAGTCGTGCAGTCGTTCACACTCGCTCTCATTCTTTCCTGTTGCGCTCTCCACGCAGCAGTCGTCTGGCAGGATCCCGCGGCGCTCGCGCGGGAGGACAAGGGAGCGCCCGCGCCTCCGTTCCGCTTCGACCGTGAGGAAACCGGCGGCACATCACCCAAGGTGGTGGTGAAGGACGCCAGGGGAGTCACCTGGTACGTCAAGTTCGGCTTTGAAGCAAAACCAGAAACGCTCGCCTCGCGCATCGTCCGGTCGGCTGGCTACTTCGCGCCGATCGCCTATTTCGTCCCGAAGGGCCAGATCCAGAGCATCCCCGCAGGCAACCTGAAGCGTGCCGACAAGGCCATCGACGAAGCTTCCGGCCGCTTCACCGAAGCCCGCTTTTCCCGCGAAGTGGATTTCGTCAAAGACGCCAGCTGGACGCTCGACGAATCCAGCATCAAAGGCTCGCGCGAACTCAGCGGCCTCAAGCTCCTCATCATGCTGACCTCCAACTGGGACATCAAAGATCCCAACTTCGCCGTCGTACGACAGGCCGGTCAACCTATGTTCGCCATCACCGACTGGGGCCAGACCTTCGGCGCGCCCGATATGAAAACACACTGGAATTGCCGGCAATATTCCGATATCACCAGATCCTGGCTCGATGGCGTGGAGGACGGCCACATTTACATGCGCTTCGGCGGGAAAATGAGCAACGTCGTCACCAACGGCATTCGCGTCGAGCACGCCCGCTGGCTCCTCAGCCGCATCAGTGGACTCACTGAGCCGCGCTTAAAAAAGCTGCTGCGCAGCGCCGGAGCCACGCCCGAGGAGTCAGCCTGCTTCAGCACCGCCATCACGCAGCGCATCACGTCTCTGCGCCTCACTGTACCGGCTGCTGCGGCGTCGGCCCAGCGGTAGTCGCGAGCCGACACCTTCCGACAATTGCCGAGATATGCCGTCCGAATATCGGCAGCCAATGGTCTTGAGGCTCTCGGCCGCGTTCATCGGCAGAAGCCCGCGCTCATCGTGCTCGACCTCATGATGCCCCGCATGGACGGCTTCGAGTTCACGCCCGAACTCCGCAAGACACCCGAGTACCGCGACATACCCATCGTCGTACTCTCCGCCAGGGACGTCACGGCCGAGGATCGCCGCCGTCTCAACGGCAACGTGGAAAAGGTGTTGTCCAAAGGCGCGCGTTCTAACGATCAGGTGCTTACCGAGATTCGGGAGAACATCAACACCTGCGTCTGACATATGATGTTCCGCATGCTCTCCAGGCGTGCGTGGGCCGGTGTGGCCCTGAGTGGGTTGGTGGGTTGTGGCGGGTCGAAGCGCCGCACCATCGGCGTGGTCCCCAAAGCCACTTCACACCTGTTCTTCGTGTCGATTCACAAGGGTGTCGACAAGGCTGCGCAGGACCTCGGCGTCGAAGTGATCTGGAACGGTCCTGGCGAAGAGACCGATCATGGCCGCCAGATCCAGATCGTCGACGCCATGGTGGCGCGCGGCGTCGACGCCATCGCCATTTCAGCTACCGATGAACGCGCTCTGGCAGCCCCTGTGCAACGTGCCATCGCCCGCGGAATCCCCGTAACCATCTTTGATTCCGGCGTAAATGGCACCGGATTTGTCAGTTTTATCGCCACCGATAATTACGGCGCGGGATGTACCGCCGCCCGGACTCTCGCGAAGCTCACGGGCGACACCGGCACCATCGGGATGGTGATGCACAAGCCCGGCGGCACCTCCACCGTTCTCCGCGAGCAGGGCTTCGAGGCGACATTAAAACAGGAATTTCCGAAAATGCGCATCGTGGCCCGGCAATACGGCATGTCGGACGAATCCCGCTCCATGGCTGTAGCCGAGAATATGCTCAGCGCGAATCCCGGACTCGGCGGAATATTTGCGTCGAGCGAAGCCAGCTCTCTTGGCGCCGTCCAGGCCCTGCGCTCACGAGGCCTCGGCGGCAAGGTTCGACTCGTGACGTTCGATTCCAGCAAGACTCACGTGCA
Organism: Bryobacteraceae bacterium; assembly: GCA_034408745.1. Taxonomy (GTDB): domain Bacteria; phylum Acidobacteriota; class Terriglobia; order Bryobacterales; family Bryobacteraceae; genus JAWXCM01. The sequence goes on along the minus strand of JAWXCM010000230.1, from coordinate 126 downwards.
GGGACTGCGCGACGGCATCATTGACGTAATGCTGGTGCAGGATGCCTTTCGCATCGGCTACGAGGCAGTCAGGTCGCTGGCCGACAAACTCAGTGGCCACACCCCCGCCCCGCGCCTCGACCTCCC
>JAWXCM010000229.1:0-2501 GCA_034408745.1 Bryobacteraceae bacterium | reverse complement strand
TGACCGGCGAACTGGACAGCTTCGTCCTGGCCAAGGTCAAAAGCGGCCGATGCGAGAACGCCAGCGAGGTTGTCCGCGCGGCGCTCCGTACGTTGAAGCGCAAAGAACAGCGCTACGAGGCAAAGCTTGCCGCGCTACGGACCGCGATCAACACCGGCGACGCTAGCCGCGTTGCCGAGGGCAATCCCTTTGCGCGCGTCCGGGAGACACTCAAGCTTCCCAAGAAGCGGCGCTAGCCCGGTGGCGGCGCTGCGTTTTTCCCGGCGCTTCGAAGCCGACTTGCTGGAGATCGGCGTTTATACCCTTCGTCGATGGGGCGAAGACCAGACCATCCGTTACGTCGACGACCTTGAAGCCGATTGCCAACTGCTCGCCGATAATCCCGAGATGGGCCGGGCATGTGACGATATCCGCCCCGGCTTGCGGTGTTGGGAGTACGGCCGACGGCCTCTTAATCGATCTTCACTTTGGTTCCGGTTACGCGGCGTCAGAGCACGCCGGCATTATCCCGCGCTTCCAGGCGCCCAGACGGTTCGCACTGCCGGTAGTCCCGGTGGGAGTCATCGAAGCCGTCGGGGGCCGCGGACCGTAACGACGTTTTAATCGTCGGCCCGGTCGAGGCTCGTGTGTCACGGGGATGGGGTGAGCGTTGAGAGGAACTCCGGGTTCATTCCAGCCCCGCCGCAACCCCGTGATAATATACTTTCTGGATTTCGAGGCAAGTTCGGAATTCCGAAAAGGAAGTGATTTACGATGCAGCCACAACTTGAATCTCTGCCCCCGCACGCACAGATGATGCAGTTCGTCTCAGGCTCCTGGGCTTACCACGGTTTAGCCGCCTTGGCTCGTCTGGCGGTCGCCGATCGTCTCAAAGACGGTCCGCGCACGAGTGAGGACCTGGCCGCCGAAATTGGCGCCCGGCCGGACTATCTATACCGCCTATTGCGCGCCGCGGCCAGTCTCGGAGTTTTCTCCGAAAACGGTGACGGAAGTTTTTCCAACAACGAGATGTCCGACATTTTGCGGACGGATCATGTGCCCAGCCTTCGGTACATGTTCATTTCCATGAGTGAGGAATGGGCCGCCCGCGGCTGGGCCACGATGGCCGATTCCGTACTGACCGGACGAACGGCCTGGGACCGGCTCTACGGGATGTCTGGTTGGGAGTACCTCTCCCAGAACCCGGAGCCATCGGAAAACTTCAATCGGGCGATGTCCAACCTTTCGACGATCGAAAGTCCCGCCATTGTCCGCGCCTACGACTTCTCGGGCCTTGGCTCGATTTGCGACGTCGGCGGAGGCCACGGCCTGCTGCTGGCCAGCGTACTCAACGCAAATCCCCGGATCCGTGGCGCGCTCTACGATCTGCCGCATGTCGTCACGGGATCCCGCAATGGTCCCCTCGCCGCTCTTGAGGGCCGGGCCGATATTCTCTCCGGCGATATGTTCCAATCCGTGCCGGCCGGCTTTGACGCCTACATGATGAAGTACATTGTTCACGACTGGAACGACGATGGGTGCCGGCGGCTTCTGGCCAATTGCCGCAAGGGTGTGAATCCGGGCGGTAGACTGCTGGTTATCGACCAGGTGGTCCCGCCGGGCAACCAGTTCGCCCCGGCCAAGATCATGGACCTCCTCATGCTGTTATTCATCGACGGCCTCGAGCGCACCGAATCCCAATTCCGCGATCTATTTGCCTCGGCTGGCTGGCGGCTGACGCGCATCGTTGCCACCGAGACCCCGCTGTGCATCGTCGAAGGCGAACCGGCGTAGGGCCTCAAATCAAAACACCGGCTTTATTCCACGCTGGATCCGCGCCGCCGATTGCCGCTAGTGCGCCAGTGTGGGCTGGCCTTTGCTCGATCCAATTCGTACCTTTGGCAGCCACGAAAATACGGAGCTATGGGTTTCCCGCCCGCCGGGCTGCATGCACGGCGCTCGTCGCCGCCCTTGCCATCCTTGCCGGGTGGCTCGCCAAACCATCCGAAGAACGGCCGTGGCATCAGCTTTCCATCACTCCGCCGCCGGATCATCTTGCCATCAAGGGAAAGATAGTAAAGCTCACCGGCATCGCCACGCCAGCGCGGTTCGCCGCCGCCGGAGGTGGACACTTGCCGGGGTCCGGACACGGGCCGGTCCGGATCGAACGGCTGCACGTAGACCTCGCGCGTTCCACTCTCGTCGGAGATATAAGCGAGCCACCGGCCGTCGGAGGACAGGCGCGGGTGAGTCTCATTAAACTTACTGCCCACGAGAGTCTTCCGTTTACGCTCACCGGTTAACGGCAGCACATGTATATCGAAGCCGGTTGAAGAGTCATATAAAAGCAGGTAGCGGCCGTCCGGCGACCATACCGACAAAAAACTCCCATCAAGGAGGGCTTCCGGCTCGCTGGCTATGACGTAACGCGGGACGGGCAGCGATTCATTGTCGCGGAGCCTGTCGCCGGCGGGCAGACGCGGCCATTGACCGTGCTACTCAACTGGCAGGCGGGGTTGAAG
>JAWXCM010000228.1:0-12417 GCA_034408745.1 Bryobacteraceae bacterium | reverse complement strand
CTCAGCTTGTTTACTCAAGAGTTATTTGACGAGTTTTCGCTCCTTCCAACCCGGTGCTTGGGGTCAGAAGGTTCATCCAGTCAGATTGTCAAAGATCTGCGCTCCACACTGCCACGCGATCTTTCGAAGGCGGACCAGGAACACGGCCTCAAAGCCGTTGGCGCGTGCCCGATTCACAGTAGCGAATCGAATCGCATTCCAAAATTGAAGTGTAGTGGGGTTCAGTTGGTCCCTGCTGTTTCCAGCAGAGCGCTTGCGAACGGCCTAACTAGCTACACCAGACTGATGCGTTCGGCTTTCGCCGGGTTGCAGTTTTCACTGCTTCGCACCATCCAGCCGAGCTTTTCTACTAACCGCAGCTTGTCGCCACTGTTTTCGTCTGTTGCTCTCAACCGGACAAAGACTACTTTACCAGCCCGTTACGCACTTGTCACTATCGGGGGCCAAAAAAGTTTTGATGAATGTCACTCTATTGAATCGTGCTCGCGCCCTCGGTTCCCATTTCATCGGATGGGAGGTTCCTGTTGATGTACTTGTCGAGGTCGATGACATAGGTGTCGGGCGACTCGATGAGCACAGGCGAATGGGTGGCGGTGATGATGCGGAACTTCTTCTGGTCGGCTAACTCCAGCAGCATTTTGAGAATGCGGCGCTGATTGGAGACGCTGAGGGCCATCTCCGGTTCGTCGAGCAGCAATACTGTGCCTTCGGGCAGAGACGGGAAGTTCTCGCGAAACATGGCGAGCATAACCTGACCGTGGCTGGCCATGGAGAGGAACTCGGTCATTTCGGGGTTATCGGCGAACAGTTCCTTCTGCATGCGTGGGTTGTGCTGTTCGGCGTCAAACAGGAACACCTTGTCGAACTGCACGTCCCGCTTGTCGAGCCGGTAGATGTACTGGTCGATCGTCTCGCCTCTGAGGGCGTAGTAGAGCGAGTGGAGCAGCGTGGACTTGCCCGAGCCGTTTTCGCCGGTGATCATGATGACCGGATGCGAAAGGTCAATGACCATGGGCATATGGAAGTTGAGGTTCACAAACACCGGGTGAGCCAGGATTTTCAGATACATAGATGCACCACCAAGGATAGCAACGGAGCCGTTCGTATAAACTGGATTCGGCTTGCAGCAGGCAAGCGAGAAACAAGGAGGCACGAGTGAATCGGTTCTGTACGTTCGTATGTGTCGCGACGCTGGCAGTGACTGGCGCGTTCGCGGCGAAGCAGTTCGAATTTGCAAAGACGCCGCAGGAGGCGAAGGTTACCGAGCACGGTCCGGACAAGCCGCTGGGCAAACCGGAGAAAACGCCCACCGCCGGCAAGGGCGGCTGGGTGAGCATGTTCGACGGCAAGACGCTGGACGGCTGGAAGGCGGGCGAGCATCCGGAAAACTGGAAAGTGGTGGACGGCACGGTCACCGGCGGAGGGCCGCGCAGCCATCTGTTCTGGGAGAAGGAACAGTGCCAGGACTGCGAGTGGATTGCCAGCGTGAAGATCAATCACAACGGGAACTCGGGCATGTACACGCGATGCCAGTCGATTGTGGCGGACTGGCCGAAGGGGTATGAGTCGCAGGTGAACGTCAGCCACAAGGATCCTGTGAAAACGGGCAGCCTGTACAACATTGTCAAGCGTTATGACCAGCTGGTGCGGGACGACACGTGGTTTACGCAGCGCATCCGCATGGAAGGCGACCACATTCAGATCTGGGTGAACGGCATCCAGACGGTGGATACGCATGACAAAACCTATGCAAAGGGCTATATCGCGCTGCAGGCGCATGATCCGGGCAGCGTCATGATGTACAAGGACATGCGGTTCCGGTCCCTGCCCGTCAAGAAGTAGCCGAGACTTCGGGTTTGCTGGTGTCAGGGGCTGTCCTTGTGGTGGAAGGACGGCTCCGATCGCTTCCGTCATTCGTTTGTTCCTCCGGGTTCGTTCCTCGCTTTTTGTTGCTCTTCCCTTCCCTCTAAACCTTCGCGGTGCGTTTTTGCGAAACGAAGCCAATTCCAGCGGCGGCTGATACTTTGACTTGCTCTGTACGGTGGGTCTGGCGGGCTGCTTTGCTGTGAGCTCGTTTCAGGGCCGCGCGGCACACTCGCGGGATATCTTCGGAGGCTGGCGGGTGCTGTGTGGGGGGAGCGGGTGCGACTTCGATTTTGGCGGCCGGGTTGGGGTTGGCACGGCGCTCATTCTGCACTTTGTCGAGCGCGGAGACGGCCTGTTTCCACTCGCGGGCCGCGGCGGCGACGTACCGGACCATGAGGCCGAGGAAGTGCTGGACTTCCGGGTCGATGGCGGGGAAGAAAACTGGTTCGAGGACGGGGCCGGAACTGGTTTCGACAAAGGCTGCGCTGGGCGTGTAATCGGCCTGCATGCGCAGCATGCTGTGGTGGCGCCAGGCGGCGAGGGATATCTTCTCGGTCAGGTCAGGAGATGCTCGTAGGCATTGGCGGGCTGGTGGTGCTCGAAGACAGCCGCCTCGAAGGCGTCGTATTCCTCCTGAGTTTCTTTGCTGGAGAGCCGCTGGCGCGACGTGGCTCCGTGGGTTACGCCGTTTCGGGAGGAGCGTTCCCTGCCTTCTACGGTACGAGGACCGGTGGAGAGGACGGCGTTGGCCTGATTGGCTGCGAATTGTGCGGGGGATGCCATGGTTTTGGGTCTCCTGTTTCATGGCGCGGTCCGGGTATGTGGTTCCGCGCGCTGCAAGTGTCGCAGATGGCTGCAAAAAAGCGGGGTGGGTCGGGCGGTGTTTTGGCTCTAACTTATTGATGAATTAAGCAGAAAAAATATGTTATAAATCTGAAATCGCCCAGGAAGCCCCCTTCGGTTTCGCCACCAGCGGAGGATAAAAACGGCCCGGATTTGCCGGGTGAGCTGGCAACGGAGCCTTGGAAACGCCGGCGCGGGCGGGCGTCGCGAACCCGAATTTCGCTGCCGTGAAGGTGGTTAGCAGGGAGGAAATCACGCCGTAAGTTACTGAGCCAGCGTGTCGTTCGTCACACGGTTGTCGAAGGACGGGCGTTTCGGGGCGATCCGAATCTGTGTTGGTTCAGCGTGAAATGGGGCGGAGTCACCGCAGGAACCAAAGAACTGTCTCACTCATGTTGTCACAGAGGGTGCCACACAACGCCCATAACTACCTGGGAAGCATTTCTGACGAAGATCTCGCCTGACGGAGCAAGGATTATCTGCTCAACGTTTCCGGGAGACGCAGTTCTTTCGGGAATCGTTAGCTTCTTACGTTCTGAAAGCTGAACAAAAAGAGTTCAACATTCTCAAGCAGCCTCCAGTAGCTGTTGCTGCCCGGCGGATGGGGCGTGCGATACGCCTTCCATGAAATCACTCAGCGCAACCCCATCGGGCGCCAGCTATCCCCGCAGGTCGGCGGTCCCCTGATGAACTTCCGGCACCTGTTCGGTGTGGTTCGCTATTTCCGCTGAAGTGCGGACTCTACCGGTTCTGAAACTGAACGTACGGACAACCGGGCCACCAGATGGGCGCATCTTCGACCCTCTCACCCAACAAACGGGCATGGCAGACCTCGCAGGGTTCTTTGCTTTCACTGGTTCCCCAACCGGGGCAATCGCCACCAATTGCTCGAATATGCACAGCGTCTCCCCAGCCTTCCGGCACGCCGAAAGCGTCATCAGAGGCTGCTGCTGCTGCTGCCTCCGCACCAGCGCGGTGAACACACGGGACTTCAGAGTGGATGGCGCCGGCGCGTGTTCGCCCTGCTGGTCACAAAGTTCGCCGAGTTGTTCGAAGAAAAGGTCACCGTTCATTGGCCGCCATCTCCCACCAGCCACCTTGACCTGAACTGCTCCCGCACTCAGGCCAGCAGGCGTTCCACTGCCTTCGCCGTCCGGCCTGTCTGCGCCGCGATGTCGCGCGTGCTCAGGCGGTCCCAGTAGCGCCACAGAAGAACCAGCCGGGACACCTCCGGCAACTCACCGATCAGCGCCATTGCCCGCGCCGAGCTGCGCTGCTGGTCCAGCGCCACCTCCAGACCGGCCATTCCGCTGTCCCGTGGCTTTTCTTCCAAATCTTCCCAGCACTGCGGTCCCGCAGTCGAGCACGGCAGTGATCCTGTACCTTGTGGCGCGCGATGCCCATCAGCCAGGCTTGCAGCGGCACCGTGCCGCTCCATGACCCCAGACGCTCCTCACCTGCCAGGACGGCGTCTGCCGTAAGGCCGCCTCCAGCCTGTTCGACCTGTTCCGCTGATGACTGCAATCGCTGCGAATCTTCTGGCCTCGTCAGATCAGGTCGTGGAAGCAGTGGAAATCCGCCAAAGAAAGGAGCCCGAAAAAAAACTCCTCCGGAAGCGGGGGGATTTTCAAAGTTGTCGCGACGTTCATTTCGAGGCTGGCATGGCGCCGCTGGTTCTCCAGATTCGATTGTGTCACCAGACCATGACGAAAAATCATGAATAGAATGCTTCGGCTCTTGCCGCCCGTGCTTTTCGCGGCCGTTTCGCTGACTACGCTTCACGCCCAGACCTCCGGGCCGGGCTGCGCCATCAATCCCGCGTCCCCCTCAGTGGGCGCGGGTGTCCCTGCGCCTTACTTCGCTCCACCGCTCTCAACGGTGGACCCCAGACTCGCAGGCCCGCTGCAGTTGATCACGGCGGGCGTTCTCGATGCCCCCGCAGGAACCATCACCATGCCCCTCTACAAGGGCCGCATGCGGGACGGGCGGGCCGTCTGGTACATCCTCACTGACACTACGGATGAGGGCAATGCCCGAGCGCTCGGCATCAATTTCTCGCCCAGGCTGAACTTCGCCGCCGTGGGCCGCGGCGTCCGCCTGGGAACGCTGGAGAAGGGCGGAGTGCTGGTATTCGAATCCGGCACGGTGGATTTCACCCCGGTGCGGCGTGTAGTGGCTGGCCCGGCATCCGCGCTCTTTCCGCCGACGGTCACCGAACCAGGTTCGCGGGGCGACAATTCGTATACCCCGCTGGTGCGGATCGCCAACGCCGGTGGTCACGGTTACAACGCTCCCATGATCGCGTTCGATGCGCTGAATACCCGGCTGAACATGGTCAACGGAAGCACTGACTACTCGGTGGTTCACGACAAGGTCGTTCGTATCGACCCCCGTGCCGGAACCGATACTCTCGCGTTGACGCCTGGCTTCAGCTTCGCGCGGCCCGTACTTTACCTCAGCACCGACGCCTCCGCCGGCCTCGCCGCGGCGATGGAAGGCGCCAAGCTGGCTCCGGGGCTGGTTGATATCGCGGTCGGAGCCGACGACTCCGCCTTTAGCGCGGTGGAACGCATTTTCGCCTTCATCAATGGCCCCCGCAGCTGCAACAATCCCCAGCGTCAGGGCTTTGACAGCGCGTTGCTGGATGGGTGCGCTCCCATGAATGTCCTCGGCGGCATCCCCACCATCGCCAACGACTACAGCCCCCTTTGGGATCTCAACCGGGGAGCGTGGACCGAGAGCGCCCTCATGAACCAGTACCGGACCGGGCGGGGAGAAGTATGGCTCCACCGGAATCATCATCAACTACCCCATCGTGTTCCGGTTCCTCTAAATGACCCGAGGCCAACGGATTCTGCTTACTCTGGCCGCGATTCTGGCGGCCGGTTCCGCACTGGGGGCCGCCGACGGAGGCCTCCACCTCCTCACCGAAGCCGAATGGCGCCGGACGATGGAGCCGGAGTCACTGAAGGCGGAAAGTGTCGAAGCCACATGGAGCGATGCCGAGGGGCATGCGCTGAACGGTCTTGATCCGGTCTCCTTCTTCGATTCACCCAGCCCGGCAAAGGGCGACGTCCGAATCGAAGCCAAACACGGCGCTGCCACTTATTTGTTCCGTTCGGAGAAAAGCCGTGCCGCTTTCGAGGCCGAGCCCGGGAAATTCCTGCCTCAGTTTGGGGGCTGGTGCGCCTATGCCATGGCGCGGGGCCGGGCAGCCAGGCCTGCGCCACGGGCCTGGAAGCTGGTGTCAGGAAGGCTTTATTTCTTCGAGAATCCGGCTGTCATGGACAGTTGGGAACGTGATCACCGCACCCTGGTGCAGCTGGCATCAGGGAATTGGAAAGTACTCAGAAAATAATTCGGAGATTGTTTAATGAAACGACAGATCTTGCTTCTCCTTCTGGCCGGCGTTTCGGCGCCGGCTCTTTTTGCACAGCGGCACGAGATCGGGCTGACCCTCGGGCGCTTCTCTCGCGTCAACAGCGGGGCTGTGGAGCTCGGCACGGGAACCGCGCTTCAGGCCAACTATGGCCTGCGGCTGGTCAGCAGTCCGTTCGCGGCCCTGTACGCCGAGGTCCACTTCCTCGCTAACCCTCAGCGCCTCGTCACCTCGACAGACCGGCGGGCAACCCGGGATGTCGCCACCCTCTACGTCACTCCGGGCATTCGCGTCGTCTTCCGGCCTGCTGCCCGCATTCGACCGTGGCTTTCCGCCGGTGGCGGTTACGCGCTTCACGAGCACAGTTTGCTGAACGGCGCCGGCGCGCCAAATCCCGCACCGCGCTTCAGCCACACCGGGGTGGTGGCCGCTGGCGCCGGAGTTGACGCGTCTCTTTGGAAATGGCTCGGCGTACGGGTGGAACTCCGGGATTTCTACACAGGCAAGCCCGTCTACAACGTACCCACTTCGGGCTCCCGGCAGAACAACATCGTCTTCGGCGGCGGGTTCGTCCTCAGGTTCTGACACCCATGAAACTCCGTATGGCACTCACCCTGCTCGCCCTGAGTATTCCGCCGGCTGGCGCTCAGCACACCGCCGCCGTCACCGGCTCGATCAACGGTACGGTCACCGCCGAGGTGGAGAAAACGGGCCTGCTGCGGGGAAAAAAGCATGTCATCGCCTTCGGGTCCGTCTCGGGCCAGGTGGGATTCGACCCCGCCCAGCCCGGAAAAGCCTCCCTGCTGGTGGTGGTGAAGACCGCGGACTTCCGCGTTCTTGACACCTGGGTTAGCGACAAGGACAAGATAAAGGTTGCCCAACTGACCCGCTCCGCCGATGTGCTGGATGCGGCCCGGCACTCCGAAATCCGCTTTGAGTCCTGGTCGGGCTTCCGCCCCGATGGTGTGGCAGGCAAGTATCGCGTACCGGGTATGCTCACGGTCCGCGGCCGGACTCAGCCGGTGGAACTGCTGGCAACGCTCCATGGGCTGACCGCCACCGGAACCGTGACCTTCAGCATGTCGTCCTTCGGCATCAAGCCCCCAACCGCCGCTCTCGGCGCCGTGGGCACGCGTGACGAGATGACTCTGAATTTCAGTGTGTCCGCGGTCACCGTTTCCCGATGATTCTCCGAAATAACCTTTCAGATCCGCGCGCGTCAGCAAGCGGTTTCAGCAAAAGCACCGTGCTTTACCGATGAAGATCCCGAAGCCCAGCGATCACCAGGACCCCGGCACGAAAGAGGGCACGCATATTCAGCCGTGCACCATTTGTCAGTTGTGCCAGGACGCCAGCCGAATGTCGGGAATCGGGAAGAAAATCACGCCAGCCGCACAGCTTAGCCACACACCTGCTTGAGGGAGAAACCGGCACCCGTGCGATTCAGGTCCTGCTGGGCCACAGCCGGGTCGAGACCACCCCGCGCCATGCCACAGGCTGGCGTCGTTCCTCACTTCTTCGCCCATCGCAGACTAAGGGCGGGCATGACAAACAGGTTCAGCAGCGTGGAGGTGAAGAGCCCTCCGAGAATCACCACGGCCATAGGGTGTTCAATTTCGTGCCCAGGTTTGTTGCCCGCCACGACGATGGGCAGAAGGGCGAGCGCGGTGGCGGCCGCCGTCATCAGAATGGGCACCAGGCGCTCCTCCGCGCCGCGAATGATCATGTCCCGGCTGAAGGGGACTCCCTCCTGCTCCTCCAGATGACGGTAGTGACTCACCAGCATCACCCCGTTGCGGGCTGCAATGCCCAGCACGGTGACGAATCCCACCAGTGAGCCGAGCGAGAGAACGCCGCCGGTGAGGAACGTCGCGCCGACTCCGCCCACCAGGGCGAAGGGCAGACTCGCAAAGACCAGGCTGGTGAGCCGGAGCGAGCGGAAATCCGTGTACAGCACCAGCAGGATGCCGACAAGGGAGAGTGCGGCCAGGCTGAACAGGCGATTCTGGCTGGTTTGGCGGGCGGCGTACTCGCCCAGCATTTCCGGGTGGTAACCGGGGTCGAAGCGGATGCCCTTTACCTTCGTTTCAATCTCGCGGGCGACGCTGCCCAGGTCGCGGCCCTTCACGTTGCAGGACACATCGATACGACGGCTGGCATTCTCATGCTGAATGACATTCGGCGTGGGAGCGATGCGGATGTCGGCGACGTCGCCCAGCGGCACTTTGGCTGTGCCGGGGATGCCTCCGGGTGCGTCGATGAGAAGTTGCCGGATGGACGAGATATCCCGGCGGCGAGCCTCGGGGCTCCAGACGGCCACGTCGAAGATGCGCTGATCCTCGTAGATTTCGCCAACCTTGGTGCCGCGAATCAGCGTCATGGCGGAGCGCCGGACATCGCCGGCCGTGAGGCCAAAGCGGGAGGCCGCCTCGGGTCGAAGCTGGATCTCGATCTGCGGGACCTCCACCTGCGGTTCCACCTGAAGATTGGCGATGCCGGGCACATCGGCAATGGTCCTGCCGATCTCGGCGGCTTTGGTCCGGAGGACGGCGAGGTTGGGCCCATACAGGCGGACCACGATGGCTCCGCTGCCCCCGGAGAGGACCTCCTTAATGCGCTCCTTCAGATAGGTGAGGAGGTCGCGATAAAGGCCAGGATATCCGTCCACGACTTCCTGAATTTTGGCGACGGTGGCGGCATATTCGACCTTCGGGTCGAGGCTGATCCAGAGTTCGGTGAAATTGGGACCAACCACTTCATCGGCGACCTCAGCGCGTCCGATGTGTGAGCCGAAATTGCGGACTCCAGGGATGGCGCGCAGTTCGCGGCTGGCTCGCGCGGTGATCCGCTGCATCGCGTCCAGCGAAGTGCCCGGTTTTTCCACCCAGTGCATTAAGAAGTCATATTCCTGGAAATGGGGCAGGAATTCTTCGCCCAGTCGAGTAACCGCGAATCCGGTGATTCCGAAAATGACGGCGAGCGAGGCAACAATGGAGAGGGGCCGCCCAAGCAGTGGAGGCAACAGACCGCGGTAGGCGCGTTTCAGCAGGCGGACGAAGGCGGTGTCCTGGTGCTCGACGGCATGGCTTCCGGCACCGGGCAGAAGGATGAGCGCGAGAGCGGGGGTGACGATCAGCGCGACGGCGAGAGAGGCGGATACCGCGAGTACGTAGGAGAGCGCCAGGGGCCGGAAGAAGGCTCCCGCCAGACCGTCGAGGAAGAAGACCGGCAGGAAGACGAGAACCACGATCACGGTAGCGTAGACGACGGCGCTCCGGACTTCCAGCGAGGCCTCAAGGACGACCTTCCACGCGGGCTCGGGCGTGGCCAGGAGGGCGTTGAGGCGGAGGCGCCGCAGGACGTTCTCCACGTCGATGATGGCGTCGTCCACTACCTCTCCCAGGGCGATGGCCAGGCCGGCGATCACCATGGTGTTCAGGGTGGTCCCGCGCCAGTAGAGAATGAGCGCGGCGGTCATCAGAGAGAGCGGAATGGCGGTGATGCTGATGACGGCGGTGCGCCACTCGAACAGGAACAGAATGAGGATGATGACGACCAGCAGACAGCCCCACAGGAGGGCGGTCCGCAGGTTGTCGAGGGACATCTCAATGAAGGTGGCGGGGCGGAAGATGGTGGTGTCCATCTCGAGGCCCTTCATGCCTGGCCGGAGTTGTTCGATCGCTTTCTCCACGTTGCGGGTGACGTCGAGGGTGTTGGCTCCCAGTTGCTTCTCGACGATGAGGAGGAGGCCCGGACCGTCGTTGATGACGGCGTCGCCGATGGGGGGCTGATGGCCTTCCACGACGTCGGCGACGTTGCCGAGCAAGAGGGGGGCTCCGTTGCGAAACGCGACGGGGACCTGGCGGAGGTCGGCGGGGGTGTGGACGGCCGAAACGTGGGTGACGGAGAGGCGCTGATTGGCGGTCTCCACGAAGCCGCCGGCCGCCGGCATGGTGGCATCGCGGGTGACGCGGATAATGTCGTCGAGGGTAAGGCGGAAGTCGCGCAGGCGGTCCGGATCAACGAGGATCTGCAACTGGCGGTCGCGCTGGCCCCAGATGGCCACGTTGGCGACGCCGGGGATGGACATCAGGCGGGGCCGAACGGTCCAGCGGACCAGCGTGGTCATGTCGGTCTGGGACATGGTTTTGGACCAGACACCGATTTTCAGCACGCGGCTGGTGGAGGAGAGCGGAGAGAGGATGACGGGCGTCCGGGCGAGCGCCGGAAGCTGGCCGGTGAGCGTGAGCAGGCGTTCCTGCACCAGTTGCCGGGAAGCCATGAGTTCGGCGTCGGCGTCGAAGATGAGGACCACGGAAGAGAGGCCAAGGACGGATTTCGAGCGGAGCGTTTTCAGTCCCCTGACGCCGTTCACGGCGTTCTCAATGGGGGTGGAGACAAGGGCCTCCACTTCGATGGTGGAGAGGCCGGGCGCTTCGGTCTGAATCTCGACCAGGAGGGGCGAGAATTCGGGGAAGACGTCGAGGGGCGTGGTCTGGATGATTTGGTATCCGACGACAAGCATCAGGACGGACAGCGCCAGCACGACCCAGCGGAGGCGGAGTGCGGTGGAAACGAGTGCTCGCATCGACTACTTCCCTGCTCCGAACTCGGTGCCGAAGAGCTCGGCGACCCCGGCGATGACGACTTTCGCCCCCGGTGCGAGGCCCCGGGAGAGGATCGCTGAGGCACCCGAAGTCTGGGCGAGTTCCACGCGCTGGCGATGGAAGGTATTGGCGGGCGAGGGGTCCGCCACGTAGACCCAGGCTCCCCCCTGGATGTCGTAGACGAGAGCCGACGCGGGGACGAGGACACCGTTGCGGGCGACCGGCCTGGCTGGCAGCAGAACGTTCATGCGGCGTCCGGGGCTGAGCTCCAGATTGGCATTGGCCAGTTCGTAGTAGACGTCGGTGGTGGCGGCAAGAGGGTCGGCGGTGGGCGGTGCGGCGACGCGGGTGGCGGTGCGGGTAGGGCCCTTTCCGCCGATGTCCTGAACTTTGACGGTGGCGGCGGAGGCCAGGGCGGAGTCACCCGCATAGACGGGCACGCGGAGCCAGACGCGGCCAAGGTCGGCAACCTCCAGCAGAGCGGCGCCGGCGGAGACGGGCTGATTGTCCGAGACGTTCAGCTGGCGAACGACGCCGGTGGCGGGCGCGTTGAGCGTGAGGTCCACATCGGCGTCGTAAGGGTGAGCCTGAAGCCACTGGAGGCGCTGGGCGGAGGCCTCGTGGGCGGCCTTTGCCTGGCCGAACTCCTGCTCCGCGGCATCGACGTTGCGCTGGCTGCCGGCAAGGTCCTTCACCAGTTGCCGCGCGCGCTCCAGTTGAAGCGAGGCGTTGTCGAGGCGCGCTTTGGCGGTGCGGAGGTCGGCCTCCCAGGTGATGCGCAGGTCTCGTTGCGCGCCCACCAGGGGGGTGATGCGAAAGACGGGGTCGGCCTGGCGGACGTTGTGGCCGACGCTGAGCTGAGGCTGGAGCAGATGGACGGTCCCGGCGACGGGTGAAGCAAGCATAAGGGCCTTGCCAGGGATGAGCAGGATTTCGCCGGCAATGGTGGCGAAGGCGGCTTCGTGGCTCTCAATGGCCTCAGCAAGTTCAATGCCGAGACGTTTGGCTGCCTCGGGAGAAAGCGTGACTTTGGTGAGGTCCGTTTCCTTTACCCGGTTCTCCACCTTCGCGGCGGGAGGCGGCGATTTCGCGTCGCCGGATGCCTTTGAGCCACAGCCGGATTGCAGCAGCGCGGCTGCAAGCAGCGCGGGGACGATGGCGGCTGCGGACTTCATCTGGATCCGGTACTCCGTTCAAGTTGGGCTTCCGCGCGGCGGATGGCCGCTTCGGCGTCAAGGATGCGGGCGTTGGCGTCGAGCAGTCCCCGCGTCTGTTCGAGCACGAAGAGGTATGAGACGTCGCCTTTGCGGTACTGATCTTCGGCGAGGGCGGCCCCCCGGGCCAGCGGGGGCAGGACGTCCTCGCGCAGACGGCGGAGGGCATCCTGAGCCTGGAGCATCTGGCGGAGAGCGTCGGCGACCTCAAACGCGGCGCGCTGCTTCAGGGCGAGGTACTGGCGGGAGGCGGATTCAATCTCAGCCGTGGCCCGGGCGATGAGACCCTGATTCCGGTTGAAAATGGGGATTTCGGCACTGAGGCCGGGCCCGCCGAGCACGCCGTTCGGGCTCACCTCCTTGGCAGCGAGTTGGGCACTCAGCCAGTAGAAGCGGGTCTTCTCCCATTTGGCGCGGAGGGTAGCGGTTCCGATGGCCAGTTCCGCGGCGCGCAGGTCGGGGCGCGCGGACATGGCGGTTTCCAGCAGCCGGGGCAGTTCCCCAGGCG
>JAWXCM010000227.1:0-6342 GCA_034408745.1 Bryobacteraceae bacterium | reverse complement strand
CCAGCGAAGCCTGCAAGGAGTTGTACACCGAGTTGCCGTCCGAAGTCATGTAGGTTACGCCGATCACGTTCGGAGCGATGTTGCGAAGGGGCCGGCGGGGAGCAGGCGCGCCGGGACCCGGGTCCGCCTGGTTGTAGTCGAACGTCGTATCCATGCGGCGGCCGATGTTGCCCACGTATCCTATCTTGAACACCGTCTCCCAAGGCATCTGCTGCTGGACCTGGAAGTTGTATTGGGTCATGTAGCCGGAGCGGAAGTTCGGCACCACGGCAAGCATGGAACCCACCGGGTTGTTTGCCACCACGCCGAAGTCCAGGTTCGGAATCGGATCGAAGCCATCCTGCATGCGGCGCGGGTTGGGGTTGAACTGGTTGATGTCGGCAGTGACGATCGGTCCGAATGGCAACTGCCGGTGGCGGCGCATGTACACGTTCTCGCTGCCCGCCGGATTGTAAAAGATGCCCGCGCCGAAGCGCACGACGGTTCCGGTGCGTACGCGATAGGCAAAGCCGAGGCGAGGCGCGAAGTTGTTGCGGTCCGCCTTCACGCCCGTGGTGCGATCCGTGTTGAAGCCGGCAATCAGAAGTTTTCCGGTAGTGACGTCAAAGTTGGTCATTCGGTCGGCGACCTCCACCAGCGGCGTGTCGTATTCGTAGCGCAACCCGGCGTTGATGGTAAGCCGGTCGCTGACCTTCCAGTCATCCTGCACGTAGAAACTCCACTCGGTCTGCCGGAACCCGGGGTAGACGAGCGTAAAGTCCTGTTCGATGAAGTTGGCTGCGCCTAGCAGAAACGCGGCCATCGACTCACCGGTGGAGGCTGTATTGTTCGGATCGTCGGTGAACGTGCGGCCGAAGTTGAACCGGCCGTTACCTCGATTGGTCTGGAACTGCGTCACCTGGCGGCGGCGCGCATCGACGCCGAATTTGAGGGAGTGCGCGCCGCGAATATTGGTGAAGTCGAAGCGCGGGTGGAAGGTATTTTCGATGCGGATGATCGGCAGCGAGCGCGTCTGGCCGATGCCCGAATAGCCAGCGGGGCTGACGATCGGAATCCCGTCGGATGCCGGACCCTGGTTGGATCCACGGACTCCGAGTTTCTCGCCCAACTGTGCTCCAGGCGTGGCGCCTTCCTGCGTGAAATTCAGGTTGAACCGGTTGAAACCGAGCTTGGCTTCCATGACGAAGGTGGGCGAGATGGTGCGGATCCAGCTCACCACAGTGTTGTAGGTGATGAGCGTGGAGTCGCCGGCAAAGGTGTCTTCATTGCCCAGACTCACGGGCTCGCTCAGTCCCTGGACGGTCGTGGGAAGGAAAGTGGAGGGCCGGGTGGTCACCGTGTCCTGCTTCGAGAAGCGCGCGAAGACGGTGTTGCGGTCATTCCAGTTCCAGTCGACACGGCCGTCACCCTGGTCCCAGCGCTGCTTCTCCTTCGGGTTGCTGATGTGGTTGTTGGTCAGCCCGGCGCGCTGCGGCGCAGGGTAGGCTTGTATCAGCCGCCGCGTCACGGAGTCAAACCGGTCAGCCGGGATCCTGCGGCCGGGGAACGGGCTGCGCACGAATCCGCTGCGCGCGGTGGAGTCCGGCCGGGTGGTTGCAGGATCGAAGATATCGCGGACCTCGGAGAAATCGCCACTGCGCATCGCGAGCGTCGGCACGGTGTTAACGCGCGTGGTCTCCTGACGGCGGCGGAACCCTTCATAGTTGCCGAAGAAGAACAGCTTGTTCGGCACAATCTTGCCGCCGAGCGACCCGCCGAACTGGTTTTGCCGGAAGGCAGGCTTTTGCGCGGTGCTGGGGGCGAAGTAGTTGCGCGCGTCCAGCAGGTCGTTGCGAAGGAACTCGTAGGCCGAGCCGTGCCAGTCGTTCGAGCCGCTCTTGGTGATCACGTTGATCGTGGCGCCAGCGTTGCGGCCCTGATCGGCGGAGAACATGTTCGTCTGAATCTTGAACTCGCGCACCGCCTCGACGGATGGGCGCAGCACAATGGCCAGTGTGAGCCGCTCATTGTTGTCGACCCCGTCCATGAGGAAGTTGTTCGCGCCTTCACGGTTCCCGTTGGAGAACAGTTCCGAACCGGGGCGCAAGTCGTCAGGCCGCGTCCCACTCATGATGGTGCCGGACGCGCCAAAGCCCACGCCGACAACGCCCGGTCCCAGGATCGCCAATTGCACGAAGTTGCGGCCGTTGAGCGGGAGGTCTTCGATCGCCTTGCCCTCGATTACCTGGCCGATCGCCGACGTGTCGGACTCGATCAACGGCGCCGCACCGGTGACTTGCACTGTCTCCGTCACCTCCCCGACTTCCAACGCGAAGTCGACCCGCGCCACCTGATTCACTTCGAGACGAACGTTGTCGCGCGATACCTGGCGGAATCCTTCTTTCTGGACGAGCACGCGGTATTCGCCGGGCGGCAGAAAAGGCAGCGTGTAGTCACCTTGTTGGCTGGTTGTCGTCTTGCGTTCGAGCCCGGTTCGGATGCCGGTGGCGGTGACCTCAGCGCCCGGCACGGCAGCGTTGGACGCGTCGGAAACGGAACCGGTCAGCTGCCCGGTGGCTTGGGCGAACGCACTGGCTGCCAGCAGGGCCCCGGCGAAGCAGCAAAGAATGATTGCCGAGTACGGTCTGGTCATCGTCAGTTTCCTCCCCTTATGTAATCTGTAGTCTATACTCGGCTTCAGGCTGACACATGCACTCAGGAAAAGAAAGACCGCATGGATAGAACGCATTCGTGCCTGCATGGAATCCTCCATAGCAATGATTGTTCGGAGATCTTGACACTTATTGTGTTTTGGCTACTGGCGCAGAGTGTATGCAGGGCTCACTGGCCTGTCAATGAGTTTAAACATCTTGGGCTGGAGAGCAACTGAAGCGTAGTCATCGCGTCAAGAAATGTCAACCTACCGGTTCCTGAACCTTTTGAAATGAGGTCCGAAAGGTGAGTCTCTACCCCACTCCCACCTATGCCGAATGGATTGACCGGTTTGTTGAACAGGACGTTGCGCTGAGGATGCAGGCTAGAGGTTCACGTAGTTGGGGCCGCCTCCGCCTTGGGGCGGAACCCAAGTGATGATCTGGTAGGGGTCCATGATGTCGCAGGTCTTGCAGTGAACGCAGTTGGAAGGGTTTAGCACGAGCTGCTTGCCTTGCCCATCACCGCGGTCGACCATTTCGTAAACGTTGGCGGGACAAAAGCGCTGGCAGGGGTTGTGGAATTCTTCGGCGCAACGGCCATGGCAAATATTGAGATCTGCGATGATCAAGTGTGACGGCTGATTCTCTTCGTGTTTTGCGCCCGAGAAATACACGTTGGTCACTTTGGTTAACGTCAGCTTCCCATCCACCTCCATGGGACTGGGCGGCGGCGCTGACGAGCCATGGACGTCGTGAACCTTCCGCATCCGCTCGTGTCCCGCCCGGTTCGGGAGTGGATCTTTCCAGCCGCGCCCGCCGGTGACCATCTGCAAACCCGCATTCAAGACTCCGGGCAGCAAGCCGTGCTCAAATCCCTGGTGAAAATTGCGGACGCCGTACAGTTCCTTCCCGGCCCAACTGGCCAGGAGTTTGTCTTCATAGCCCTTCAGCGATGGCTCGCTGAAATCGTCCTTGAGCAGCGCTCCCAGCAGTGTCTCAGCCGCCAGCATTCCAGACTTCATGGCCAGATGGATGCCCTTCAGTCGCTGGGAATTCAGCAGGCTGGCGCTGTCGCCGATCAGGAGGCCTCCATCAAAATAACTTCTCGGCATCGTGTAGTAGCCACCCTCAGGAATGGCCTTGGCGCCATAGTGCGCCAGCTTCGCGTTCTTGAGCATGTATGAAATGAACGGGTGCGTCTTGAAGCGTTGGAACTCCTGGTGCGGATCGAGGTAGGGGTCGCGATAGTCCAGGCCCACGACTAACCCTATGGAGAGCATCCTCCCCATGTTGTAGACAAACCCGCCACCATAGTTCTCTTGCTTGAGCGGGTAGCCCAGCGTGTGAACCACATGCCCTTTCTCGGCAGACTCCTCGGGCAGTTCCCAAACTTCCTTCACTCCGATGGCATAGACCTGTGGACTCTTCCCGGTGTCGAGCTGCAGCCGGCTTATCAGTTGCTTGGTGAGCGAGCCGCGCACGCCCTCGCCGAAAACGACTGCCTTGGCCAAAATATCGACTCCAGGCTCGAATGAAGCGAGCGGCTGGCCATCCTTACCAATCCCATGATCCCCGGTGCGAACGCCGATTAGGCGCTTCCCGTCGAAGAGCAGCTCGGTTCCCGCAAATCCAGGAAACAGATCGATGCCGCGTGACTCGGCCAGCTCGCCCATCCATTTCACAAACCGGTTCAGAGAGATGATGGAGTTGCCGTGATTCCTGAGGGGTGGAGGAATAAATGGCAGAGCAAACTTGCCGGAGGCGGTGAGGTAACAGACGGCGTCGTGCGTGACCGGAGTGCCCAGCGGAGCGTCGAGATCCCGGTAGTTGGGCAAGAGTTCATTCAGAGCGACGGGATCGAGAATGGCCCCCGACAAGGTGTGCGCGCCGATTTCGCGGCCCTTCTCGATGACGGCGATGGAGACGGATTCGAGCTTCTGAGCGCCTGGAGCAACGTTCTGGTTGTGAGCTTCGACGAGCTGCCGCAGGTGCAGTGCGCCGCTCAGGCTGGCTGGCCCCGCACCGACGAAGAGGACATCGACCTCCAGAGTTTCGCGTTCGCGCTGCGCCATTCAGTCTCCTGTCACCGGCGAATCGAGCGACGTCCGCCAACGCGGCCGCTCCAGCACCACGTTGCCGTAGACCATCGTCTGGCACGCCAGCCGGTGGGTCTCAAGGATGCCGGATTCCTGCAGTTGCTCGCGTTCGGCTCGGCCGATGGGCGACAGCTGGTCCCGGCCCCCGAGAATCCGCACGCGGCAGGAGGTACAAGCGCCGATGCCGCCGCACGAGTGCATCAGTTCAACACCGCCGGCAGAGGCCGCGGCCAGCAAGCTGGTGCCCGCTTTGATCTGCACGCTCACGCCATCCGGTAGAATTTGAACTGTTGGCATCGTCCGGGGCCTGTCCGTCATCCAATTCTCGATCAATATAACACACGAGTTCCGGCTCAGATTGCGCAGCTCGAAGCGTCGAAGTTCCGCGATGGGTCTTGAACTGGCTTGCAGCCGCCTAAAGATTCCAAACGCAGAAGATCCCACGGCGACCCACCCCGCAGTCCGGTATCAGACGACTCGTGCGGCTTACCGGACTGCCAGGCAGGTCGGGGTTGTGGTGGTTCTTGTAAACATATCGCCCGATGAGAAAGCCCATGGAACTGCCGACGAAGATGTCAGAGACCCAATGCCTCTGCGCGCTCAAGCGCGACACCGCTACCGCACTGGCCAGTGCATAGGCAGTGATGGGGACGGCAATATGCTGCCTGTATTCGTAAGCAAAAACGGTTGCAAGTGCGAACGAGGTGGCGGCATGACCGGAAGGAAAGGAAGATCCACCTTTCCAAAAGCTGCCGTGCCCTTCCTGCGTGAGCGGTCGTTGGCGGTTGGTACCCTGCTTGATGGCGAACACGAAAATTTGCGTGTGCGCCAGGGCTTGCAATCCAAGCCATCCTGTCTCCTTGAGATGCTCGCCGCCTCCCAGCCGGCCGAGCAGGTAGCTGGCGCCGGAGATACCAGCCAACGTATAAGACGCTCCCATTTGCGATACCCGGCCACTCCATTTGGTCTGTTCAGGGGAGTTTGGGAGCAGATCGCCTGTCCTGCGATCGGTGGCGAGGGCCGCCGCGGATAGCAACAGGAACGGGAGGCCATACTTCTTTACGGTTGGAGAGCCATACGTACGGCCACGAAAAGGGCTTGTCCACATCCGCCATTCATCTTGAGAGAAGGCTCGCAGGAACGCTTGCGATTTAGGATCGGACGGACGAGGTAAGGCTTGCCCGGGTGTCTGCTCATTCTGGGAATTCTGCTGCGAAGGCGATGGTGCGGCCACTTGCCCCGCGGCCGAAGAGGCCATTGATGAAGATGCAATCAGTATTGCGATGACCGCTACAAGCCGCGACATGGATGGCTGGGCCATGGTTGAGTTTCTGAAAATGGGAGAACCTCCTTCCTCCAGTTGAGGACAAGGATTTCGGCGTAGGTGGGGTACAACATTAGGCGCTCCGGCAAACGCTCGTGACTTGCCGCCGCACTCTTTGAGAACTACAGAATATAGAGGGACGATACTCTTCGTCTCTCGAAAAACTCGCTAGCCTTTGGTTCCCCTCTCCCGGGGTAGGGAGAAGTGTGTCTGGTTGCCGGTGAAGCCCCGAAAAGGGGGCCCAACGGGCGCCAGGAAAGCCAAAAACATGCTCTGAACCCGCCACAAT
>JAWXCM010000226.1:0-10039 GCA_034408745.1 Bryobacteraceae bacterium | reverse complement strand
CCTCCGGGTGACCCGATACCAACGCCTTTTGGTCAGTCATTCCCAACAGTATCAACTACTTCAAACCACGAACCCGGAATCAACTGCCGTTTTTAGGATGAAGGCGAGGGCGGCCTGTATCTGGATGGAGCGATGGCGTGCATTAGCTGCCGCGTTTCCACCGCTCACTCCCTGCTCAATGGCCACACGCTGTTCCTGGCTGACATCCTGTCCGCGATGGTCGATACCGAGACTCGCGTCCGGCGGCATCTGCTGACACTGGATCTGGCGTGAGATGAGGGTTCCGGCGAGCACGATCTGGGACACACGGATTCAGGCTGTCTGTTCCGTTGTCTGCTGCCGCGACGGCGAAGACGTCGAGTTCTGGATGTGCGCCAACTTTGGACAGGCGGGGCTCGACCCACCAAAGCTGATCATCAATCCCAATCGAGTCTATCCTCTCGAAGGCGCAGTGCGCCGCGAAAAACGATTCTCCGTCAGCGTGTTCCGTGAGGATCAGCACGAGCTGGCGCGAAAGTTCATTGAGATGCGCCGCCGCGGTCCGGACAAAGCGACCGCGCTTGGCGTGGAAGTCCGGATGGACGGGAGGCACGGGATACCCTTTGTGCCGGGGTGCTCGCTGACGATCTTTTGCGAGCTTGACGAGGTGCTCGATACTGGCGATCACACGGTCATGACGGGGCGGGTTCTCGAATCGCGCAAGCACAGTCCTGGCCAGTTGCCGCTGCTGTATCCCGAGGTCGCGGGCGGGCGGCCCGATGTCGCGACACGGCTTACGCAGGCAGTTTCGAGGCTGCTCTCGACCCTCGGACTACAGGAGCGTCTGCGGCAGTTCCTCGTCCGTCGCAGGGGGGGAGCTGAGAAGCCGGATTTACCCGCTCTTACCTATCACGACGGAGGCTTCACCGATGCGGAGATCGACGCGCAGGAGCCGTACGGTTTTGTCGACCGCAGCCGGATACTGAAACCTCCCGCCACTCCCGCCATTCTGAAGCGCAAAATGCGTGTTTGCGTAGCTGGAACCGGCAGCTGGGGATCGTATCATTGCCGTCTGTTCCGTGAAGCCAGTCCTGAGGTCGAGTTGTGGGTTTGCGGACGAACCGAAGATCGTACGGCTTCTTTCGCACGGCGGGTCGGAGCGACGGGGTATGTGGTCGGGCTGGAACGCGCCGCGGAAGACCGGCGCTTCGAGGCCATGTCGCTGGTGCTGCCGCATCACATTCACCGAATGGCTGTGGAAGCGGCTGCTTCGGGCGGCAAGCACATCCTGCTGGAGAAGCCGGTCGCGAACACACTGGAGGACGCAGACGCGATCATCGACGCGGCGCGCCGAGCCGGAGTTCTGCTGATGGTCGCCGAGAACATGCACTTCCGGCCCGACGTGAGTGCGGTTGCTCGTGACATGGCACGCGGTGACGCGGGTGAACCGTTGTACTGGAATGCGATCGCCGGCGGAGTGTACCGGCCCTCGGGCTGGAAAGCGAAAGCGGAGCAGATGGGTGGGGGAGTACTGCTCGACATTGGGGTGCATTACCTGCGAACACTGCGCCTGCTGATGGGGGAACCGGATCGGGTGCTGGCCACGCGGGCGATGCAGATTCACACATCCATGGAAGGCGAGGACAGCGCGCAGGTGCTGTTTTCGAGCCGGTATGGCTGGCAGGGACACATGCTGGCCAGCTGGTCGACGCCGCGGGGCGACAGCCCTGACATTGTTGTTGCGGGCGACCGCGGCACGTTCCACCTCTGGGGCAACCGCCCGTTCTACGATTTCTATCCGGCGCGTCCGACCGCTGCCGTGCGGCTGGTTTCGATGATCCGTCCCGCCAGTCTTGCACAGCGGCTGATGCGTCCGGAACTCGGTCGGGAGCGTCGCCGCATCGAGGGTAAGGACGGGACAGGATACGTGACGGAAATTCGAGAGTTTCTTGCCGCTGTGGCAGAGAATCGGGCTCCCTCGGCGACGGCTGAAGATGGACGGCGCGACCTGGAGATCGCACTCTGCATGGCTCGCAGCCTGCGGACTGAGGCGTGGGTGGAGTGCGGAGTGACGCGGGCCGCCCATAAGTCGCCTCCGAGTATTTGAGGGCTTCCAGCATCGAGCGGCCGAGATTGCGTGGGAAGGCTCTTCGCCGGGCCGTAGCGGCAGCCTGAGATACTGGCCAGTTACGCCATGAATCGCCGATTCTTCTTTGGTGCTGCCGGTGCCGGGCTCGCTGCCCTTTGTACCGGTGCGGGCTACGCCGGCTATGCCGAGCCTCGCTGGCTGGAAGTCAAGCGCACATCAGTTCGCCTTGGACGGGATTCGCAGCCGGACGGGAAGCGGCCTGTGCGTATTCTGCAACTCACAGACATGCACGCATCGCGGGTGGTCCCGATGAGTCTGATTGAAGAGGCGGCGGCGCTTGGGGCAGCGGAGAAACCGGACCTGATCTGCCTGACGGGGGATTTTGTTACGCTCGGAGCCAGTTATGATGCCGGTGCCTACACACGAATTCTGGGCGAACTGGCGCGGGTGGCGCCCACGGTTGGGGTTCTCGGCAATCATGACGGTGGCTTGTGGGGGAAGGCGATGGCAGAGTCGACTCCGGTGGAGCGGATGCTGGAACGGGCCGGCATTCCGCTGCTGCATAATCGCTGGCAGCCGATGAATGTTCGTGGACAGAAGTTTGCTCTGGCCGGCGTCGGAGATTTGTGGGCGCAGCAGGTGGACGGGGCTGCGGCCTTCGAAGGGCTCGATAACCCAAAAGACCCGGTAATCGTGCTGGCGCACAATCCGGACACCAAAGACGAACTACGCCGGAAGCCATGGGATCTGATGCTGTGCGGGCATACCCATGGTGGTCAGGTGGTGCTGCCGGTGGGTGGAGCGCGTTTTGCTCCGGTTCGGGACAAGCGCTACGTGGCAGGACTGCATCCCTGGAATGACGGGCGGCTGATCTACACCTCCCGAGGTGTCGGCAGCCTGGGCGGCGTGCGATTTCGGTGCCGCCCGGAGGTCACTATCCTGGATGTTCACATCGGGTGACTAACGGGTGGGTACGATGCAATGACCACCAGCACCCAGCCTAAAACCGTCACCAGCTTGAAGGCGCCAAACCCGGATCCCAACTGCACCAATTTCGGAACGGCGCAGCGGCGTTTCTGACCCTGACCGCCCTGGCGGGCGATGGTACACTCGGTTTCGTACCTCAACCATGGAGCGGGCAAGCCTTGTTCTGGCGAAGCTGAAAAGCAATTCCCAGAACGTCTCAACGGAACAACTCGCAACGGCGGCGTGGCCTGTCGCGGTTGGCAGGAACATTGCCAACAGGACCACTGTGACCGGGCTTATCGGCCACCGCCTGGTGATCGAGGTGGAAGACTATATCTGGCAGCGGCAACTCTGGGCGCTGCGATCGCAGATTCTTGGCAGCCTTGAAAAAACGCTCGGCAAACCACCGGTGGTCACGGAACTGGAGTTTCGCATTGCAGGTCCCAGCCGTCGGCCGGTTCAGACTTCGGTGCAGCGAACGGCCAGCGACGCAGACGAAGCCGATGCGATTCGCGACCCCGTCATGCGGAGCATTTACCGGGCTGCCCGCAAAAAGGCAACAGCTTGAAACTTACTCAGCAGGAAGTCAGGTACGTGGCGGATTTAGCCAACCTTCGGCTGACCTCGGAAGAGATCGACCGTATGGCGCATGATCTGGACGAGATCCTCACTCATATGGACAAGCTCGACGAGCTGGATACCAGTGAAGTCGAACCGATGGCGCAGGTGTTGTTCGAGGCGGGCGAAACCGCGTCGCTGCGGCCCGATGTGGAACATGTGCCACTTGGCACCGACGTCGCGCTGGCCAACGCCCCGCTTAAGGGCGCGGGGCATTTCAAAGTGCCGAAGGTGATCGAGCGATGAACCTGACGGAACTTACCATCACCTCAATTCGCGAGGGACTGCGGACAAAACAGTTCAGCGCGTCGGAACTGGCCACCGAAGCGCTGCGGTTCGCCGATGCTGAGAATCCGAAAACAAACGCCTTGTTGATGACTTCGCCCGAGCGGGCTCTGGCAGCCGCGCGGCGCGTTGACGATGCGATTGCGCGGGGCGAGGAACTCGGTGCACTGGCGGGTGTGCCGGTAGCCGTGAAAGACGTGATCGTCACGAAGGATCTGCGCACGACGTGCGGGTCGAAGCTGCTGGAGCACTACATTCCGCCTTATAACGCGACCGCGGTAGATCGACTCGAAGCGGCCGGCGGAGTCATCATTGGCAAGGCCAACTGCGATGAGTTCGCGATGGGCTCATCCAATGAAAACTCGGCCTACGGGCCAGTTCGCAATCCCGTCGACCCTCAGCGCGTGCCTGGTGGATCGAGCGGTGGGTCGGCTGCCTCAGTGGCCCAGGGCACTTCGGTGGTAGCGCTTGGCTCCGATACAGGTGGTTCGGTGCGACAGCCGGCGTCTTTCTGCGGTGTGGTTGGAGTAACTCCCACTTACGGCCGTGTATCTCGCTACGGTCTGGTAGCCTTCGCCAGCTCACTCGACCACATCGGTCCATTCGCGCGGAATGTGCGCGATGCCGCTACTCTGCTACAGATCATCGCAGGCAAAGATCTGGCTGATTCCACGTCGGCGCCCGCGCCGGTGCCCGACTACACCGCGCTGCTCGACGGCAACGTGAAGGGGATGCGAATCGGCCTGCCGAAGGAGTACTTCAAGGGGCTGGCCAGCGAGACAGGCGACCTGATTGCCGCGGGGGCGGACAAGCTTCGTCGGCTGGGATGCGAGATCACGGAAATCAGCATGCCGCACACCGAGTACGCGATTGCGGCATATTACATCATCGCGACCGCCGAGGCGAGTTCCAATCTCGCCCGGTATGACGGCGTTCGATACACGACGCGGTCGGCGAACTCGGACACGCTCAGCAACATGTACCGCAACACGCGTGGCGAAGGCTTCGGAGCGGAGTGCAAGCGCCGGATCATGCTGGGTACTTACGTGCTCAGTGCGGGTTACTACGATGCCTACTATCTAAAAGCGCAGCGGGTGCGCTCGCTGATTACCCGCGACTTCACTCAGGCGTTTGAGCGAGTGGATGCGATCATCGCACCGGTTTCGCCATTCCCTGCATTCCGCCTCGGAGAGAAAACGTCGGATCCGCTTGAGATGTACCTGTCGGACATCTACACGATCACAGGTTCGCTGGCCGGAATTCCCTGCATGAGCGTCCCGTGCGGCAACACCGCGGCGGGCCTTCCGGTGGGGATGCAGATCCTGACCAGACACTTCGACGAACCGGGCATGTTCCGCCTGGCGCACGCCTTCGAGCAGGGCTGACCGCAACGCAGCGGTTCCCACAATTTTCACTGCGTTGGAACTATACTGGTGAAAATGCGCGGAGAAATACTTTGAAAGCTGTAGTCCTTCTTATGATTGCGGCTGCCGCTTACGGCTCCGTGGACCCGCACTGTCCACGGTATCCGGAGTCGGCGTATGTTCAGGCTCAGGAACAACTTAGTCTGGAGCGCGAAGCAGGAGCTTTCGCCAAGCGAAGCGGAAAGCAGACGGCGCGGCGCACGGTCGCAAGCGCGAACTTCATCGACGATTTCATTTTCAACAAGATGTCGGCTGACGGGGTGGCCTCGGCGCCACTCAGCACGGATCAGGAGTTCCTTCGACGTATCTCGCTCGATTTGACGGGTCGCATACCGTCGGTCGAGCGCGTTCAGTCATTCCTGACGGACAAGTCTGAGGGTCGGCGCGCCGCGCTGATCGACGAATTGATGAGGTCGGACCCGTTCACCGACTATTTCACTTACTATCTCGCGAACCGCATGGAAGTTACCAGCGGTTACTATGCGGAGATTCCGATTCAGGCGCGCAACCTCTTTTACTTCTGGCTCCGTGATGGCGTTCGGAATGACCGGCCTTATTACGAGATGGTAACGGAGATGCTCACGGGTAAGGGTCTGTCCAGCCGCAGCGGTCCAATGAATTTTCTGGTACGCGGGTGGCAGGATGGAGATCCGATTCAGGACACGTGGGACACGCTGACCGATCGGGTAACGACGAAGTTCCTCGGCCTTAAAACCGAGTGTGTCTCATGCCATGACGGGCGCCGCCATCTGGAGCAGATCAACCTGTACATGGCGAGCAGAAAGAGGGCTGATTTCTGGGGCATGTCGGCGTTCTTCTCACGCATGAATTTGCAGCGAATCGGCACAGACACCTTCAACCAGGGCATCATCTGGAACGTCACGGACCGCAATACTGGCGGGTATTACACGCAGGTCAGCCAGACCAACCCAGGTCCGCGGCCAGCTCGCAGCGGTGGGGTGTGGGAACCGAAGTACATGTACAGCGGGGAGGAACCGCAGTCCGCGGACTGGCGCGGGGATTTCGCGCGTATCCTTGTCAAAGACCGTCAGTTTGCCCGTGCGACCGTCAACTATCTCTGGGCGCATTTCTTTCGCCGGGGAATTGTCGATCCGGCGGATGCGTGGGATCTGGCGCGAGTGGACCCGGACAATCCTCCACCAGCGGGCTGGCCAATGCAGTCGAGCCATCCGCAGTTACTCGAAGCACTTACCGACTCTTACATCCAGTCCGGCTACAAGTTACGTCCGATTGTCCAGTTGATCGTTTCCTCCAACGCTTACCAGTTGTCGAGCCGTTATGACGGTAACTGGAAGTCCGCCTACGCGTGGTACTTCGCAAAGCAGACGCCGCGGAGGTTGTCGGCAGAAGAGGTGTATGACGCGGTGATCACGGCGACGCAGACCGAAGGGCCAATGTTCATCACGGGCTTCCCTTCCCCGGTCTATTACGCGGTACAGCTGCCTGATCCAACGGAACCGCGCGGCGACGGTAACATCCGCAATTTCCTGACACAGTTCGGGCGGGGCGACTGGTGGACGATCCCACGTAAGTCGTCTCCGTCGCTGCTCCAGGTTCTCTATCTGATGAACGACAGCATGAATGTGAATCGCACACTGCCGACCGGCACGTATGGCGCGAACACCCGCCTCGCACGGCTGGCTCAGGCGCCTATATCAGAAGCGGAAGCCATTACTCAGATGTATCTGGCAACCTTGTCGCGTTATCCCACGGACGACGAAACCGCTAAGCTGACGTCGCTCCGCAAGGGAGTTCGCGATCAGTGGCTTTCGGACGTGCAGTGGGCACTGCTCAACAAGCTCGACTTTATCTTCAATTACTGAGGCTGCCTCGATGAAACGACGTACTTTTCTTACGACAGCCGCCGGAATTGCGGCATTCCAGACAGCCATTCGCCGAGGGGATGCCGAGGTAGTGGCACCGGGTGCGCGGGTTCGCAACACGGCACGGGCCTGCATCTTCATCAACCTGAACGGGGCACCGAGCCACCTGGACACGTTCGACCCAAAGGACGGTCCGTGGAACCCGACCGACATCGACCTGCAGACAACCAGCGGTGGGTTCGTTTTGTCGAAGACGATCTTTCCGAGTCTCTCTAAAATGGCCAGCCAGCTCTGTGTGCTGAAATCGGTCACCAGTTGGGAAGCGGCGCATGAGCGGGGTCAGTTCTATCTGCAGACGGCGCATCCGTCGAACCCGGCATTTGCCTCAGAGACGCCAGGAATGGGCGCGATCATTTCACTGGAAAAGGGTGCGCAAGGACCGCTTCCGCCGTTCCTTTCGCTGAATGGCGGGCTGGTGCAGGGATCGAAGTTTCTTGGGGGGTTGTATGAACCGTTGACCCCGGGACTTAGCCGGACGGGACTCAGCACTCTGGAGCATAACTTCTACGGCACTGCGAGCGCGCCGAGGTTTGAGGATAAGTTCGCGTTGTTAAACAGGCTCGACGAGGTGAATAAATCACGATTTCTGGACGAGGGAGTTTCGGCGCACGCCAGTTACTACGATTCGGCGAAGCGCATGATGTACAACACGTCAATCGCGGATGTGTTTAAGTGGACGGTCGACGATGAGGGCCGATACGGCCCCACCAGCATCGGGCGGTCCTGCATCACGGCGCGTAATGCGGTTCGCGCGAAGAACGGCTGCTCTTTCGTGAACATCACGTACGGTGGCTGGGACATGCACCAGCAGATGTTCGACCGGAACTATCAGCCCAACATCTACACGCTTGCGGGGGATCTGGACAGGGCTGTCGGCGCACTGGTGGAAGACCTGCAGGGCGCGGGTTTGCTGGGTTCCACGCTGATTGTGATCATGGGCGAATTTGGCCGCACTCCAGGACCACTCAACTCTCGCGGAGGCCGCGACCATCACAAGGACGCGATGAGCGCCGTAATGTTGGGCGGTGGCGTTCGTGGTGGTCAGGCCATCGGTGAAACCGCGCCGGACGGGAGCAAGGTCATCACACCCGGGTGGAGCGGCAACCGCGCAATCCTGATGGAGGACATCGCCTGTACCATTTACTCCGCTCTCGGCATTGACTATACAAAGTCGCTGACGGACACGCCTTCCGGGCGTAAGTTCGAGTATGTGCAGTATGCCACCGAGGGCCGGTATGTACCTGTAGAGGAAGTGTTCGCGTGATTCGGTACTTCCTGTTACTCGGACTTATAGCGGGTCTGATCTGCGCGCAGGGGCCTTCGAACCAGGTGCTGGTGGCTGGTGGCTCGACTCGACTGGTGCATGGCGAGTCCATCCGCGTGACGGCGGTATCGCGCGATGCTCAGGGACAGGTGCGCCCGGGCGACACTTTCGTGTGGGCCGCGTCCGACGCCAACATACTGAGCGTCGATGCGCAGGGCAATGTCACTGCGAAGGGGCTCGGCACGGCGCAAGTTTTCGCCAACGCGGGCAATGTGCGGGGCAGCCTGATGCTACAGGTCGTGCCGTCTTCCATTGCAGTAACCCCGGGCGAGCACATTATGGAGACCGGCGATGCCATGCAGTTCCGGGCGCGTGTGCTGGACAGCAAAGGCAACGAAATTCCAAACACGACGGTGACGTGGGACATCGTGAACATGCGGCTCGGCACCACAGTGGCTGCTTCGATTGGAAGGCAGGGCAACGCAGGCGCCAGCGGCGCAGGCCGGTTCTTCGTTCGGGCGCGGTACAACTATGCTGGCCAGACCTCTCCGTTTGTGCCCTATGTGGAAGGCATCGCGACGCTGGATGTCCGGCTAAGAACGTCGCACGCAGTCCGCGAGTTGACTGGCACGGATGCGCTTTCGCAGGCCACCGTGCTGCGACCGCGTCGCACGTTGGTATCGGCGAACAGCAGAGGCCAGATCGCATTTCAGGGATCCCTGGGCGGCATTGCGAATGGCATATTCGTGTGGGAGAACGGAACGCTCCGGACCCTGAGCACGACTGGTGCGCCCGGACCTACACCTACCGGTTTTGTCTATGAGTTTCAGAACTTCGCTCTGAATGACCGGGGCGATGTTCTTTCTCGCGCGCTGGTCGCAGGAAGCTCCCATGGGCTGTTAGTCGCTACCAAAGACGAGAGTAACTGGTATGGATCCGAAGGGATGTACCTGGGTGCCATCGAAGCTGTGAGTAGCTTCTACGTCACGCGCTGCAGCCTGTCTAACGACGGTGATGCCGTGGTGCGCGCTACCTATCGGCTCAATGGTGAGACTGTCACCAACACCGGGTTATTCCGATTCCGCCAGAATGGATCTGTAGACCTGATTGCGTCGACAGCCGACGGTCTGCCTGGAACGCGTGGGGCTCTCATTTTTGAGAACGACTTCGGAGTTACGGGAGACGGCACGGTTTACTTCAGAATCAGCACGCCAACCGACAACGCGATCTACCGGCAGAGCGGCTGGGATGCGCCGGTACGCGTGGTTGGCATCGGCGACACTGTTGGGGCCCAGCGCGTCATCAATCTTCCGGGCTCCACTTACCTTAACTTCCTCGTGTCCCCCGAGGGTGACTTAGTTACTCTTGCGACGCTGGCTAACAATACGACGGTGCTGCTCCATTACCCGAAGGGCGCTGCTACTCCGCGGCAAACCACCTACAGGTCGCTGTACGGCGTTTTCGCCGCACGGGATGGCAGCGTGCTTTGGTATGGCGACGCAGGTAAGGG
>JAWXCM010000225.1:0-4731 GCA_034408745.1 Bryobacteraceae bacterium | reverse complement strand
TCCAGCCCGGTCAACTCGCCAATACTCTCCACGCGGCGCACGCCGTCTTCTCCGCGCCGGACGTGAACGACCAATTGAATCGCCGAAGTAATCTGTTCGCGAATCGCCCGTGACGGCAGGTCGATGCCGCCCATTAGCACCATCGTCTCCAGCCGCGCCAGCGCGTCGCGCGCCGAGTTGGCGTGGATCGTCGTCATGCTCCCGTCATGGCCCGTATTCATCGCTTGCAGCATGTCCAGCGCCTCGCTGCTGCGCACTTCCCCCATCACAATCCGGTCCGGTCGCATACGCAGCGCGTTGATCACCAGGTCCTTAGCCGCTATCAGGCCCCGGCCCTCGATGTTCGCGGTTCGCGTCTCCATCCGCACCACATGCTCCTGATCCAGCATCAGTTCGGCGGTGTCTTCAATCGTCACAATCCGCTCATGCGCCGGGATTGCCTCGGCCAGCGCGCCCAGCAGCGTGCTCTTTCCCGCGCCCGTCCCTCCGGAAATCAGCACGTTGGTCCGCTGCTCAATTGCGATACCCAAAAACTGCATCATTTCCGGCGACATCATTCCCAACTGCAACAGGTCCGCCCGCCGCAGCCGCCGCCTTCCGAAGCGCCGGATCGAGATCGTCGGCCCGTCAATCGTCACCGGCGGCAACGTCGCATTCACCCGGCTTCCGTCGCCCAAACGCAAATCCGCCATGGGCGACGCCGTGTCAATCCGCCGGCCGACGGCCGCCGCGATGCGCTCAATCACACGGACAATCTGCTCCTGATCGCGAAACCGTACCGTTGTCTTCTCTAACCGTCCGAACCGCTCCAC
Organism: Bryobacteraceae bacterium; assembly: GCA_034408745.1. Taxonomy (GTDB): domain Bacteria; phylum Acidobacteriota; class Terriglobia; order Bryobacterales; family Bryobacteraceae; genus JAWXCM01. The sequence goes on along the minus strand of JAWXCM010000225.1, from coordinate 3,919 downwards.
ATAGACTTTGTCCGGCCCGTTCACCAGAATGTCGGTGATCGCCGGATCGGCCATCAGCGGCGCCAGCGGCCCCAGGCCGATCGTCTCTTCGATCAGCTCTTCGGAGAGCCGTCTGCGTTCCTCTTCATTGAGCGGTACCGTCTCCTCCGCCAACACCCGGGCGGTAAACTCCTCAATCGCCGCCGTCACCTCCGCTTCCCGCAGCCCAAACAGATTCCTCTCGCCCAACTCATCCAGCAGCCGCTCCTGCAGCGCACCCTTCACCGCCATGTAGTCGAGGCGGCTCGGCGGCATCGCCGGTTCGGCTTTGTGCGCTTCTTCCATCCCCGGGCGGGCCGCGGCCTTGCGAACCGATCCCCGCAACCGTTCGATCGCCTCGGCGCTTAGTGATTTAGTGAATAGCGCCCGCAGGCTAGGGTCTTCGCTCATCGGTTCAGGACCTCCGCTCCAACGCCCTTGCCGCGTACATCTTCCGCGTCGTCGGCCATCTTCACCAGCCGGTGCCCGAACCCGAACATCCGCATACTGCGTAGCACGTACGGGGAGCCGGTATTTAACGAAACCAGGACGCCTTTCGTATAAGGAATTTCGTAGTCGATTGGCCTTCCCAACCGGTTTGCAATATCGTTCGCGCTCAGCCGCCCCGAAAAGTTCGGATGGTTCTGGTTCAGCACCATACGCTGCCGCTCGCGAGGGACTCCCAATCCATCCAGCACCGGAAGAAACCGCGACGCGCCCACTACGTTTGGCACGGTTCCCTGCATCAGGACAAACACCAGGTCCGACACATCCAAGGTCGTGATCACCAGGCTGTCCAGCATCGGAAACGTATCCACCACCACGTAGCCGAACACCCGTCGCGCCAGATTCAAGATACGCGCAAAGCTGGCTTCGTCCACCTCCGCCGCCTGCACCGCGTCCGCCGGCGCCGCTAACACGTGAAGGCCGGTGTGGTGAGCCAGACATAACCGCCGCAACAGCGATTCATCCAGCCGCTCCTTCGCTCGCACCGCGTCCAGAATGGTCGATTCCGCCTGTAGATCCAACATCAACGAGCAGATGCCCAATTGCAATGAGGCGTCGATCAGCAGCACTTTCCCCGGGTTTCGAGTTGCCAGTTCCACCGCCAGATTCACCGATAGTGTCGACTTCCCGACGCCGCCTTTATTGCTGATCAGCGACACCACCGTCCCGGGCCGGCTCCGCTTCTGTGCGCGAACTAGAAACGCCCGGTCCAGCAGTTGCCGCAGCTCCGTGCTCGATAGCGGCCGCCGCAGGAAGTCCTGGATATTCGTCCGCAGCATATCGATGATGCCGCTCTGCGCCTGCTCCGGGTTGAACTACGCGGGATCGTAGAGCACGGCCAATACCGTTTCGGGCAGGCTGGTCCGGACTTCGCTCGCGAACGCGCGCCATTCGTCGTCTTTGCCGTCGGTCTGCAAGCAGATCAGGTTCGGCTGGCGGTCCCGCGCAATGTCCAAACCCTGCGCGTATGTGCGCGCGAAGTGCGGGTGCAGCCGCCAGCCGCTCAATCCGCTCAACGCCTGCTGCGCTTCGTCAGACAGTGCCGGGTCGGGACCTACGAAAAGTATCTGTAACGGTTTTTCCATCGGGTCCTTAGCGCACCAGGGCGGGGGCTAATAGGGCTCCGTCCAGGGTACTGTTTGCCGCCAGGAGCAGCGCCAGATCCGGCACGCCAGCGAAGCCTTCGGCCACGTGGATCGATGCGCCCGCTTCCGCTACGCGGTTCCGCGCGCGCGCCAGCAGCAGGCCTCCTCCTCCTCCCGCCGCCGTCATATAGCCGAACCCAATCACCCGAGAAGTGCCCGCAATATCGGCGTACACCGGAACGTACAATGGACCGGTTCCACCTCCACCAGCAATCCCTGACGCCGCTATCGGCTCCCCAATCCGGCTCGTAAGTCCGGCGGTGTACAAGCCAGCCACCACCAGCCCAGACCGCAGTACGCCCGCCGGGTCCACATCCAGTACCACTGGCGCTCCGTCCGGCATCGCCACCCAGAAGTCGCGATTCAATGCGAACGGGGCCGTCAGCGTGTTGGAAATCCGTCGCGCCGGCCGCCCATCGGCAATCGCCGTCGCTCGCACCGTGATGCCGTCGAATCGCACCGAGTAGTCCGAACCCGGGGCACGCTGGAGCGTCGTCGCCAGGCCAAATAGCAACGGCAAAGATCGCCCCGTTGAAACGGTGGCTCCGTCCGGCGCATCCAGCGCATTCCTCCCGTCCGTGCGGCGCATTCGCACCAGAAATGCCGGGGCTGTTCCGCCAGCGGCCGGCGCGAAATCGTCCCGGGTATAGGCACCGGTTTCCATCCCCGTTACGCCCGCGCCGAACGTACCGCTCACCATGTCGCCATGCACTACGTTCGCCAGATTCTCCGCCAGTTGCGGCCGGTAAACCGGATCCGCCGAGACGCTCAGCAGTTGACTGCCATTAGCCTCGGTCACTCCGCCGGTCAAAGTCAACTCCGGGCCTGCCCCGACGAGCCTTTCCCCGGCCGGATCCGTGTAGGCGCCGGTAACCATCAGAACCGCCGCCTGCCTGCGTCCCGCGTTGCCCAAGGCATCGCGTTGCCGCAATCCCTCCAGCGCCGCTGTGTCCACGCCGCTTTGCATCTGCACCTGTGAAAGCCGCACATAGCCCATGTCCACCACCAACGCGGCGATGCCCATCAGCGCGAAAACCAGAAGGATCGATTGGGTCAGCATTACTTCTGACCCGGCGTCGCCACTAAGTCGCGCTTGGTCCCGTTGATCGTTTCAATGGTCGTCATAGGCCCTTGTCCGCCCTCTCCCGCGTAAGGGCTTCGTGGGCGGGATGGCGCCGGCGCGATGGAAGGCTCCTCCTCTGGCCGTCCGGAACGGGGTACGCACACAATCCGCGCGTCCACCGCCATTGCCTCCGTTAATCGCGCCACCTCGCTCGGGTCGATCGCGATCACCACCTCCTGCACCGGTTTCGTCCGCGTCACCGAACCCTGCGTCAGCGAATTACTCGTGGTCGGGATCACGCGCGTTCCCACCGGATCCACCACGACGCCGTTCAACACCACCACACTCACCGTCGCCTGCTTCTGCCAATTGTTCAGCTTCGCCTGCAATTCCATCTGTTGGGCATAAATGCCCCCGCCAAGCCCGCCCGCGCTATTGCCCCCCTTCGAATCGAGCGCTATCGTCGATACCAGGTCAAACCGATCGCCCCGCTGTAGTCCCTGCAATCCATACACCTTCTCGGAGTCCACCCGAATCGCCCGCTTTCCCGGCGGAATGCCCGCCACCAAACCGGGGCGGGTACCTTTCGGAAGGAAGTCGGCCTCGGTGAAGACGTAGCCCGCCGGCTTGTCGTGGTCCATCACCCGGCCCACAATTTTGCCCAGATCCTGGATCATCTCCGGCGATACGCTGGCCGGGGGCAGGTAGATCATCGCAAACTCGCCAACCTTTGGATTCCATAAATGATCCCGCGTCAATTTGGTGTAAGCGGGAATGGGACCCGCACTCGTTGGTACCGGGATCAGTCCGGCGCGCGACGGAGCCTTCTTCTCGCCCCAGCCGAAAGTCTCCGGCCGCAATATGCCCGTTCCCCACAACGCCCCCAGGGCTACCAGCAGCACAACTCCGGTGACCAGCGCCGGGCCTGGGGGCCACCAGCCGCGCCGAACCCCATATCCACGTTGATTCGGTCTCATTCCATAACCTCTCGCCGGAAAAACGCCTGCCCGGTCAGAAGCCGCCGGAACGGCCGGACTTTCTTCGCAAATGCATACTGCGCCCCCAGCCCGTTCTCGCCAGCGTAGGTGCCAATCGGCGTATCTTCCGGCGCGGCGATTACCATCTCCGGTCCGGCATTCGGTCCCGGCGGTCCGCCGGGCGTCTCCGGCGGTTGTTGCGTGAAGCC
>JAWXCM010000224.1:0-6576 GCA_034408745.1 Bryobacteraceae bacterium | reverse complement strand
TGCGACTTTCCTGGCCTCGGACCACATTCACTTCGGCGCGCCTACATCACCTGGGTCCAGGAAGCCGGCGGATCAAGCATCGAGGCGTCGAAGATGGCGGGCCACAGCACGGTACGGATGACCGAGGGATACACGAAGATCCAACTCAACCGGCAAGCTGATCTCACGCGCCGAATCCAGGAGCGGCTGGCGAGCGCGGGTGAGAAGCTTTCCGGCGAACAAGGGGCCGACAGCGAGATTGCGGCACCGCCTTCACCGAAGTTCGCCGAGCTGGATTGCACGGTAGCCGGAATCCAGACAATCCAGTGAGGCTTCGGGGCCGGTTCCCCCCGCCTCATTCATAGCCACCGTACAAATTGGGTTGCAGATCGCCGCCCGTCTCCGTACCTCATCGGCACGCGGGGGCAACGAATCGACTAATCTGGAAGCAGGGGTTTGTGCATGCCCCCTCGAGAAAAGAAGAGCGTTGACGCTGGACCCTCGGTTAAAATACAATCATCGCTGGCAATAGAACATATCCTGTGGAAAATGTCTTGAAAAGGCAGAGCGCCGTGCCGTCCCGCCCAGAGCACCTGCCGGATTTCGACGCCCCCCCGGTTGTCGAAACCGTTTTGTCCGTGCAGTTTGAAACGCTGCCGTTGGTCCGGGCAGCGCACCTTGGGCTGCTCTGGAATGAGTACCGCGCGGCCTTCCCAAAGACCGAAGAGCGCCCGGCACTCGAACAGGTGATCGAGCAGTTCCCCGAAAACCCAACGGCGCGAGTCGGCCTCAGGTTTCAGGCCTTAGAGAGCTTCCCTATCCCGCGAATCTGGTTCACCAACGATCAGGGGAGCGAAATGATTCAGGTTCAGAGCGACAGGTTCATCAAAAACTGGCGCAAAGAGGGGGAAGGCCACCTCTATCCCCACTACAACGACACCATTCGCCCTCACTTTGATCGGGACTACGAGATCTTTTTGGCTTTCCTGAAGAAGAACGAACTCGGCACTCCCCGCGTCAATCAATGTGAAGTGACATACGTCAACCATATTCTGGCCGGTGAGGGATGGGAGCATTACGGTGACGTGGACAAGATCTTCACATTCTGGCACTCTGCGGAACCAATCCCCCCCGGACCACCCGAGGACTTACGTTTGCACACCAGGTTCGCGATTCCGGGCAAGGACGGAAAGCCGATTGGCCGGCTGCATGTAGACGTGCAGCCGGGAGTCAGGACTTCCGACCATCGTCTGATGTACGTGCTCCACCTGACCGCCAGAGGGCAAGTTGGAGATGGGGTTGATTTCTTCGATATCGGTCGGGAGTGGATCGTGACCACGTTCAAGAGGCTGACCACGAATTCTATGCATAAGATCTGGAGGATCAAGAACGATGCCAGCATTGGGAACCGCTGAACTCACGATACAAGATCGCGGGATTCTGGCGACTAGCGCATCCGCTGCGTATCTGGACTATTTTTCCGGGGAGGACCGAGTCGTCCTCAGCACGTTTCAGCAGCCGGTCCTCATATCGCGGCAACGTAAGTATTACTCTCGGGGCCAAATGTTCCAGATTGAATGGCAGGATTACGGTCAAGCGCTTCCTTCCTGGTTCGACCCGCTCATGCAAGGTTTCGTCGACCTGCGTACACTCCCGCCGAACTGGGATAGCTACGGTGCGAATACCATCGACCCGAAGACGGTTCAGGACGCAATGAACCTTCTGAATGGTCTTCTAGGACCTACGAGCCCGGCCCCGCGCGTTGTGCCGTTATCCAGCGGCGGCCTTCAACTTGAGTGGCATCGGCAGGGCATCGATTTAGAGGTCGTGTTTGATCGCGAAGAGCAGCCGTATTTCTACGTTCGAAATCGCCTGAACGGAAGTGAGTCCGAGCATGCGCTACCGGAAGATCGCGAACCGTTGAGGTCGATCATCGGGACGTTGGAATAACTCGTATGCGCGGATTGGGGGGAAATGCCCAGCAGCATTTTTGAAGATGATCCGAGCATCCCTGCGACCGAGCGGCTTTTTCGGCGCATCCCCGCGACGTGGGTCGATTGGGATGAGCAGGGCAACGCAGCCATCTCTTCCGCTGCGTTCAAGGACGAGGAACTGTCCATAACCATCGAATCGGTGCTGACGATAGCCGGACGCGCGCCTGAGGACGTCATCCGCAACTATCCCAGATATGGCTTGGCGGCAATCACGGCTGGCCATGCGCGGTCTCTCAATCAGGCGGTAGCTCGCGATCCCGAACCAGAGGAACCGGCCCATGGCGTTGTTTACGGTCAGAAGAAGCGCAGGGGCATTGGCGGCAAACTTCGCGACGGAGCGGAGTGGGTGGTGCGGCCGACCAAATCCGAGACCGGCTGAAGCCCGCACGGATCGGGCGTGGGCATCCTCCTTATAGAGAAATAAATTGTTGTCTGCTCCAGCAGGCAACAATCACAACAGCCTACAACCGCGCGCGTGAAAGCACGCCACAGGTCACTTCCCGGTGTGGAGTCGCGAAGAATGACGCCCGTGGCGTCCACCGGCGTCCAAACTGCCTTCCTCTAAGTCTTTTGTTTCTGGTCGAAATCCCTGTAAGTGATTGATATTTCTTCCATGGCATGGAAGAGGTCGACGGTTCGAACCCGTCCAGGTCCACCAAAACTCCTCAAACACTTACGGGCCTCGGCCCGTCAAACTCCGCGCCCGTGGAGTCCAACTGAAGTCCAAACCCCATTTGATGCACGGGCAGCCATGGGCGCCGTGTGAATTTCGAAGCTGCCTTCCACGCTATTCAACCGTCTTCGCGCCGATTCCTGGGGGAAGGTTATCGTTCTCGCTCGCAGCCACCTGGGTAAAGGCAGAGTGTTGACCTCGTACACAGTTGAGACCGCGCAAATTGTGGCCGGGGACTTGTCGAGTGCGCGCTTGCAGGCATGGAAGAGGTCGACGGTTCGCACACGTCCAGGTCCACAACCAGGGAGAGAACGTTACACTAGCGTCCTCCGTTTCAACATTCCGATAACTCTCCTGGCGGAACGTCCGGAATCCGTGAGACTTCGCATTCAGCGCCACGCGAACATTTCGTAATGATGTCAGTGGTTCCGTCCTGCGTCATTGGCGGCAGTTCGAATCGTCTCGTTGAACAAAATATTCGCGGTACGCCGGCGATTCCCTGGCCAGGCAGCCGGCAAGATTGAGTAGTCTCACGTTGCGAAACTCCACTGGCTGGCTTTCGGCCTGTAGCCCGATGTAGCCGTCCGTGAGCACCTTACCGTCTTGTTTAATGGCAGGGGCGTAGCCATTGGCAACTCCTCCCCCGATCATCGGCTTTTCATACTCGAGAACTCTCTCCCCGCCGATCCAGTGGCGGACCCGATCACCGCCTAGCACTTCCACCTCAACCTTCACCCACTGATTGTCTGGAAAGGTTTTCGATCTTGAGTTAGTGCAGTGTGCCTTCACCATTTCGCCATTCATGTGGATCTCCGTGCCCGGCGTACAGACGTTCATCGTGGTGCGTCCACCGGCAAGAAACTGGGCCTCCACGCTTATCGGCCAGTCCTGACCTTTGAGGATAGTGCTGGGTGCTTGCGAGTGCACCATCACGCCGCTGTTCAGCTTCGCATAGGACGGCCCACCCTGAATCTGCTCGCCGAAAAAGCGATACTCCACCGACAGCACGTAGTGGGAGAGCTTCCGATGCCAAAAAAGGTGCCCAAAGCGCGAACCGAACCCATCGGGATACTTGTCGTACATCACCCGTATGAGTCCGTTCTCCACTCGAAACGTTTCTCCGTAGTTGTCGCCCGGTTCGTGTCCGGCGAGTTTCACGACCCACCCGTCAAGATTCTTTCCATTGAATAGAGAAATCCAGTCCTTCGCCGGCGCCGACTGCCAGTCCGCGCCTCCAGCGAACGAGAGGGTAGCCAGAAATACAAGTGTGGTCTTCATCAGTTACCCCAGATCGTGCGAATTCAGCATAGCTGTTTCGGGCGCCCGGCTGCCTTCGCCCAAATCGTCCCTGGCATTGCATCCCGTGCTCGAACACCATCCGGCGGCTGGGTTGCGCTTGCGAAACGGCGATCCCGGAATCCAAGATCGGCGCCACGGGGCGCGGGATTGCGGACGGCCGCGACCGGTCGAACTCCGATAATCGGACCTCACAGGGGCGAACCCTTGCGCAAGCGTTCGGCAACCCGCCGTTATCACGTCACTCTCAGATTCCGGCTTCTCGCTCTTGTGGATTGCCGGAGCCTGGCAGGCGTTCCCGAGTACGGTAACTTCGTCAGTCGATGTCCGCTCTCCCCGATCCATGGTGAGGCCAACCCGAGAGGTTCGGTGCCGGGAGGTCGGCTTCCGGACGGCGAGCCGCGAGCGAGCGATACATCGACTGAAAGCGATGCACCTCGAGTCGGCCGGTAGTCTCCTTCGCAACTACTCCAGATCTACCCGCCAAAGGGGTTCTGGCTGGGACGCCAGGTTCCGTCAGCAGATCCATAGGGACTCGCAACAACCACGATATATCCGTCCGGATCCCGCATCCAGCACTCCCAGTGATTCGGCCCGCCGCTACCGTCAGGAGGGTTTCGATGCGGGGGCATGACAATGTCGACGCCCATTTCAGCGGACCGCTGCATGACCGCCTCGAAATCATCCACCTCGAACCACAGCAACACACCGTTGCCATATGGCTTGTCATCACGATCGCCAATCGGTCCGTGATGGTGTTCCACTTCGAAGCTGTGCAACTGAAGAACAAGTTGGCCGTGCGAGACCAACTGCTCATACGCGGAGCCTCCATGATTGCTCAGACAACCCAGCAGACGCCGATACCACCGGCTGCTGGCTTCTACGTCAGTAACGGCGATGAGAGGTTGGGGGCGCATTCGATCAACATATCAACATTAGACTTGCCCCCGCGATGAACCTGGCCCATTCCGGCGGGATCAGAACGGGAAGTCGGCCCGCGTCAGAGTTGCGTGGCGGCGCGGGCCCTCGCCCCAAGCGCATTCCCACCCCTCGAGAGACGGAACTCTCGTGAAACCCTGGAGCCGCCGGCGCAGTATTGTGTCAAGCCCCCCAGTGATTCCTTAAGGTAGGAAGCATAACCAGTCCGGCCCATTTGTTTGCAGGGGTTCGCTCTCCAAACTGAGGTCTATGGCATTCTTGCAAAGTTCTCAGGGTCCTTGACATCCGGTTGTTCTGACACTAATATAAGTGGCAGATGAAAAAGCCTCCCGACCCCGCCCTGGAGCGCCGCGGCAGACTCGTCCGCGGCCTCGGCTCTCTGCGCGAAATGTTGCCCGGCTCTTTTGTCGAGCGCAAGCGGTCCTGCGGTCGCCCCAACTGCCGTTGCGCCGACGGCATTAACCTTCACTCCCAGTACCAGATTTCCGTCCTCGTTAACGGTAAACCGAAGGCTTTTAATATCCCCGCCGAACTCGCTGATCAGGTGCGCGAGAAGATGGAAATGCGCCGCCGCTTCGATGACGCCGCCGCTGCCATTTGCGGCATCAATCTCGCAAAGTTTCTCGATCATAAGGAAGGTCGCTGATTTGTCTCTCCGCCGAATCGGGGCTTATCTCGACAAGGTGTTTGGGTTCTCCTCTCTGGTGGCCGCGTTGCCCGAAGGCCGCCAGTCTCCACAACACTCGTGGGAGAAGGTCTTCAACGCCGTCTTCTTCGGCGCGGCCATGCAGCTTCCCAGCCTGCTTCAGATCGAGGCCGCATGTCGTGACGGCGCGCTCGCCAAACGCATCGGGCCTGTCAGTGACGACACGTTTGGCTACGCCCTCCAAAGGCAATCGCCGGAACCCGTCTTCGATCTTACTTGCGACATCGCCCGCCGGCTGAAACGGAACGGAGTCATGCGCTCAGTCTGGTCCCGGGGACTGGCCGTGGCGGCTGTTGACGGTATCGAAATCTGTAGTTCCTTCAGCCGCTGCTGCGATGCCTGTATGCAGCGCAAGGTGGAACATAAGGTTCGCGGCGAGAGCAGAACCGACATTCAGTATTATCACCGCATCGTTGCCGTTGTTCTGGTCAGCAGTTCCTTTCCTATCCCGCTGGGCATCCGCTTTCAAAAAAACGGGGAAGGCGAAGTGGCTTGCGCGCTGGCGCTTCTCAAAGATCTGGCCGGACGCCTCGGTCGCCGTTTTATCGATCTGCTGGTGGGCGACGCCCTCTACCTGCAGGCACCCTTTGTCAAAGAGATCGAGGCTCTCGGTCTGGACTGGGCCTTCACCCTCAAAGAGAATCAGCCTGACTTACTGCGCGAGGCCAGCCGATTCATGCAAGGGCCTCCGGGCGGCGTTTCTTCCGAGGCTGAACAGGAACTCCAATGGTGGCACTTGCCCCAGGTCGATTGGCCCGTTGCCGATCGCATGGTCCGCGTGGTCAAGACCATTCGCAGCACGACCCAACGCTACGTCGCTGTCCGCCAAGAGGCTGGCCTTCTCATCAAAAGCAAGGTCCCCGTGCTGCGCGAGAGCATCAACTTCTACGCCACCAATTTCGAACTCGGCTCCATACCGCCGCTCTTTATCCATCAGCTTGGCCAGGGCCGCTGGCGGATCGACGCCGAAGTGTTTCAGACCCTCACCG
>JAWXCM010000223.1:0-26157 GCA_034408745.1 Bryobacteraceae bacterium | reverse complement strand
GTGCCGCCGACGGCTTCCGGAGGAACAGGGACGCCTCCACCCTCACCAACCGCTCCCTCGGTGTTGCCGGGAGCGCGGCCGTTCAGTCTGGGAATTCTGCTCGCACAGCCTGTCGCTCAGGCGGCTCTTGAAACGGCCGCGGAGTATGGCAAACATCAGTGGTCGCGCCTCAGCACCGGAGAGCAAGTATTCGTCGTCACCTCCGGCGTGATCACTGCAGGCGTGGCACTTGGAGCAGTCCTCCCGGATCCCGAACTGCGACAGACGGTGCTCGACAAACTGAACGGGGGCATCTACCGGATCCCGTTCACGCCTTTCAGCGCGGAGATCTTCGTCGGGCAGGACAGCTACACCCTGGGTCTCCATCTCGACATGGGCACCGTTTTGCCGCCCTGGATGGGTTTTCGAAAGGGGTTACCGTTCCTTCCCCTGCAGTCTCCGATGCCCCAGCTGCCGCCGCTGCAGCTTCGCGCAGCTTCCTCCCCGGACGACACACCGTTGCCCAAAGACTTGCCTGCGCGAATTCGCTCCATTTCGCACAACGGACGTCCCATTGAGAGTCCCGCGCGAGAGACGCTGGAGCGTGTGACTGGTGTGGACTTGAGTGACGTTCGTGTCCAGACCGGGACCGAAGCAGACCAGTTGACGCGCGGCGTGCAGGCTACTGCGTTTACTGCCGGCCATCAGATCTTCTTCCGCAATGGAGCCTATCACCCGGAAAGCGAGGAAGGTCTACGCCTGCTTGCCCATGAAGCTGCCCACACCGTGCAGCAGGCAGCGGGCCCCGTTACCGGCGACGCCGTCGGCCACGGGCTACACGTCAGCCGCCCCAATGATCGCTTCGAAGTGGAAGCGGACCGCGTCGCGTCACGAATCGCGGCACCGGACCGGGCAGGCCTACACCAGGGTCTGCCTGCCTGGGCGGAGAGGCGTGTCTCGCCGTCGATCGGCCCCGCGGCTGGCCATCACACGCAGGTGCGCCAGGGTCCGGCGCTTCCGCTGTTCCTGCAGCGCAAGGTTTCCGCCTCTGAAAAATGCGGCTCACAGGATTTCTACGGCGAGTACCGAGTCATGATATGGGCGGGCATCCAGGACAATGTCGATTCTATCCAGATGCCTTCCGGCTCTCCGTACGCCTATTGGTTGTGGGGCAAGAACAACGCTGTTTCCTCGTCGGTAGTCATTTCACTGATGGACCTGAGCTGGGAAGGTGCCAAAGCCGCCCTCGCACCCGGTGATCTGGACATGGCGATCCGCCGGGGCCGTGACGCCGACCTCGACACAGGACTCGCACCGGGCGTGTGGCGCAAAGAGACCAGCTCCGAAGTACGTGCCCTGATGGTGACCCGTCTCTCGGAATCCATGCAGCGCCTTGGGCCGCAATATGTTGCTGCCAGTTACCTGGGGTGCGAAGCCCTCCGCAAGAAGAATCCGGATGCTTTTATCTACAAGACGCCCCAGGTGGTACCCGGCCCGGGTGAACTTCTTCCGTCGCATCCCATTGACAAGCTGGTCATCAAGGGTCTTACCCATGACACCGGGGTTGGACAGTTACAAGTCAACTACAAGCTCTATGTCGAAGAGGGCCATGCCAGCACAGCGGAGAAGGAGCTGAAGAAACTCAGCGACAAACCAGTTACTTACTCCTTCGAACTGTCCTTCGGCAACTACTTCTGGGTGCGAGTAAGTGGACCGCCGGATGCCACGGCCGCGGACGTTGCGAAGGCACTGTATGGCGACCCTGCCCTTGCCAACTCGATCACCGCCGCCCCACCGATGTTCAGCTTCACGCCCAGGCTGCTTTCGCCTGAGATCTACAAAGCCTGGAGTGCTCTGGTACCGCCAACCGTCTCCTTTGTTGCCAACGATCCGAACTACAAGGCGGACCCCGCCCAGGACATCCTGCGGAGTAAGTCGGCCGAGGAAGCGGCTCTCGGTCAGTCGAAGAAACTGCCGCCAACTGGCAAGACTCCAAACGAAATCGTTAGCCGGCTGCGGCTGACCGTTCAGTTACTGGACGAGATTAGCGGACACCTGAGCACGCTCGGAGTGACGGGCGTCGACGTATCTGCGTCTCGCGGACTCGTGGACGCCCGGTCAAAGAAGCTCGCCACCTCCGTCGACGCCACAGACCCCCTGCGCTGGGACTCGCATTCTGAGGCGGAGCACAACATCGTCAAGGCGGCGGCAAGCGGTTTGCGGACTGCGGCCTCCAACTTCGCGGGAATGAGCAAAGCGGCTCCAGCGCCCGGTGGCCGCGACCCAGCCAGCTACAGTCGGACTGCGTTGATGCGAATCGCGCGCGCATATGGATCCGCCGCGGCAGTCTGCGAACTGCCCGAAACGGCGTTCGCCCGTCTGGGCGAGGCCGAGAACGCATCGCGCAATTACCCGATCGAAATTATGGAGGGCATCCTCGCCTATGTGCGGGACATGCTCGCGGCCCGCGCCAAAGATGGAGCGCCCTCGAAGGATTCGTACGGCGTCGGCAAACTGGAGGAAACGGAAAAGAACCTGCGTGAGCGTTTGTTCGCCATGCGCGAATTGCTGGTGCGCGACCCGGCGAAAGTCCAGAAGCTGTTCGAAGAAATCCAGGGGCAGGTTTCCGACCTTGGCGACATGACGTCCATGGCCACCACCATGGAAGCGCTCGAGACGCAGTGGAACTTCCTTCTTACTCACCAGGGTATCGTCGGCGACTTCACCACCAAGAACGCCCAATATGACAAGGCGATGGAAGCCATCAGCTCCTGGAAGCTGAGCTTCTACAGCATTTATCTCGGGTATCAGAGTGAACACGCAAGCCGCCGCGAAGAGGCGCGTGGGCAACTCGCGGAGCTGCGCAAACAAGGTCCGCAATTTCAGCAGGCAGTCGACACCGTCGCCAAACTCATTGAGGTGCAGGAAACTCGTGAGCGCTGGATCACGCTGGGCCTGAAGATCGCGGCCCTCATTGGAATCGCGCTTGTTACCGCGGGTGTCGGCGCTTACGTCTCGGGCGCGCTGATGGTGGGCGCGGGCTGGGGCGCAACCACGGCGGGTATTGTCGGAGCGACACTGCTCTCCTCAGGCGCCGAGGCGTTCACATTCACAGTCCTGTCCACCACGCTTCTGGGCAAAGACCCCAACAGCAGTCTCGCAGGCACATTCTTTGAAAACTGGGCTCTGTTCGGAGCGCTGAAGGGACTTTCCATCGCCTATGAAGCGGGCGTAGGTGTAGAGATGGCCGCGGGCATGATCGGGAAGGGCGGCAACCTGGCGCTGGGACTCTCGGCCCAGATTGCGTACTCCATGGCGCGACGGAATGCCGAGAGCAAGGCACAGGGCGGCAACGGCCTTACGCCCGAGGAAGCGCAGCAGATCACGCTGGAGAGTTTGGCCGTCGCCATCGGAACCGTGCTGGTGGCTCGTTACGGCGGCGGCAAAGTATTCCTCGAAGGCGCCGCGGTACGTGGCGAAAAATCATTTCTCGCCGAGTTCGCCACCGTGGACGCAACGCGCAACAAGGCGTTCGCCGCCGCTCGTGGCCTTAGCCGAACATCGAAACCCGAACAGATCAAAAAGGCGCTTGCAGCGGATTCCGAAGCACTGCAGGCTGAGGTCGACCTCTCCCGGAAGATGGAGACGTGGGCGACGGAGAACAAGACCAATGCGCAGGCGCTCGGCATCGATCCCGTCAAACTGGCGGAGCTGCGTACCATCAACGAATCGGCGATTGTCGCCCGCAAACGCACCAGCATCGCGATGGAACTCGATCCGGCCGGAGGCTCCATCTTCCACTGCAAGCCTGGCCGCCTTACTGCCGTTGCCAAAGCCTACGCGGAAATTGGCGACATCGTCACGGAGTCAATCGATCCCGTCACCGGCGAGAAGTCCATCACGGTCAGGCCAAAGGAGGGTGGGCCCACCACCCTGCGCATCGTTGAGCCCGCTGTAGCGCCGCCCGCGCCAGACCCGGCGCGGTTCAAGCTCACCACGTTGTTCCAGTCGCTTACGACCGAACAGGCGAGGGCCCAGTTCGATCTCGCGCTCGAAAAGCTGGGGCCGGAGAAGGCGCGGAGCAAATTCGAAGGTATGCAGAAAGGCGGCAAGTCTCTCGAGCAGGCCCTGCTCGACGAAGCCGCCGCAACCGCCGCCAAGGCTGCTCCAAAGACGCCGTTCGGGCCAGCTCTTGCCGACGCCATCGCTCTCGACGCCGAGATCGAAGTCATCAAGAAAGAGGCGGAAGCATCTGGGGTGCCCGGCTGGCCGCGCTGGGTCAAACGGCTGAATGACACGCAGAAAGCCTTGCGCCCGCTGCTGAACGGAGAGGCCGAAGCCAGCGCCTTGCGCCTCAGCGGCAGCCAAAATTCCGTAAAGGGAATTCGACCGGAAATTGCCGATGCATTAAGCCGAAAAGCAGAGATTGCCAATCACCAGATCAAATACGACAAGGATGGTGCATCACACGATCTCGACATAGACAATGTTTCCGGCGGAGGCAAGGTCTGGACCGAGGTCAAGGAAGACAAGCCGTTTACCACCGGGTCCCAGGGCTTGTGGGCAAAGGGAATTTATCCCAAGGTTCAAAAGATGCTGATTGCGGCCCCCCAACACGGAGTGACGGACATTGTGGTCAGTTTTCGGGCCGGTGTTGACCCTGGTGTCAAGGCGGCGCTTGAAGCGATGAGCGTGCCGGGAGGGCCAACCGTCAGGGTGGAAGGACCCATCGTTCCTGCAGTGAAACCAACGGGCAACCCCTGAACCGTCGAGCGTTCAACGTGACAGCAGCATACCTTCCGAGCCTTCGCGGACAGGCGTCCACTTCCCACCCAGATCGACTTCATTCAACAACTCGCGAGAGAGAAGCAGAAGCCGAACTGTCGGCTCCACCAACAATCCGAAATTACCGCCCCGCAAAGACTCAAGGACATTCTGGTCGATCCATTCCGCCGAGAGCTGATAGTCCATGTCGGTGAGGTATCCATAGCCGGCGTTCAGCTTTAGCAGAGCCGTCCAGAGATACTCGGCGACCAGATCGACAGATGCATCGTCCGTCAAAGCATTGGCAGAAATCCGCAGGTCTAGCACATCGAAACCATGCGGAGTTCGACGCCAGTCCAGTGTCGAGTAGAACGCTGTGCTGTTCGGATCGATAAACGCCTCCGTACCCTCCTCGTTGGCGAACTTCACTTCCCAGCGGACGTTGTCACATGCGGGCCGCAGTACTGGCGTCAGAACGTCGCACTCCTCTTCCATGGTGCGGCCCGAGTTCGGAATCACCACAATCGCTCCGCTCATCACACTCATTACTGAAGCTTAGCGCTGCGCTTTCGGGTGGTCTAATCCGTCCAGTCCGCAAGAGATCCCATCCGGCTGATTCATAGCGATTGGCGTTTAGGGCTCGCAACGAAATAACCAGTGCATAATCACCGTAGTCTGGGGTGCAACGTGTAGTTCCAGTCGCCGTGGAACTTGTCTCGGCGGAGGTCGATCTCCGCCACTTTGCGATCGGAAACCTTGACGCCAGCCGGACAGGCGCCGGTATCCAGTTCCGAGTGGACGGTGAGACCGGCTTCGGTTGTCGTGCCGGAGCTCAGGTTGACGATTACCTCGTGGCTGATGAGCGGTTTGCCACAAACAGGCGGTACTCGATCTTGTTCCACTCGCTGGTTCCGGGCGGCAGGTGGCTGACCGCAATCCGCAAGCCGGTTTCATTGGCCAGTTTCTGTAGCTCCACTTTCCAGAGCCGCACGCGTGACCCGTTACTGCCTGCCGAGTCCGCCGTGATCGGCAGTCGAGTGGCCTGCGGATAGACCGCGTGGCCCATTGAGGTCCACCATCGCCGCATGATTTCCACTGCAAATGCCGCCGTATCGTGATCCATGCCCACGCTCACCCAGCCGGTGTTGTGGGCCTCGCTGGAATCACGAGTCGGTTTGCGGCGGTACGGGGAGCATTGGATGAGTGCTCCCGACGTCTGATGGCGGCGGCGGAGAGTGCGGTGTCCCGTGCAACGGGCCCTGTCGCGGCAAGTGACCATCCTCGCCAGAATACGGTAAAACATTTCAATATAGAAATGTTATTTTGTTACGAGCCCTATCGACCATGACGCCGCGTCACAATTGTGTAATTGATGACCGGGATTCGACGCTGGCAGCCGTGCTGCACAAACTACAGACTCCCAACCAGCCAGTCCGCCGACGCCTGAGCAACCTCAGTGGGCCGGATCGTATCGCTCGCGCAGAGCAATGAACTCGAACACCGGACGGTGATAAGGGCTGAACTCGGGATCGGGGATGCCGGATGGAGGCACCGACGGCGTCCCGGCGCCCGTCTGGAACATGTCGTGGTGATAGGTGATATAGCCACCCGCATCCCACACTCTGGTGATCTGCACAATGTGATCGGCAGGATACGTGCGCTCTTTGGGCCCGCCGAACTTGTTGGTGCCGTTTCTGGCCGGCTCGTCATCCACCACGGGCTTGCGCCACCGCTCCAGCAGATATCGAATCTCAGCAGGAGCGATGTCCCACGTTCGACCCGCATTCTGCCGGGAGGTGTGCGGGGTCAGGTAGTCCACAGCCGCGTTCTGCTCTGGATCGCCCAATACACCTGAGTAGCCTGGCGAGTTCGTCACCAGACGCCGCGGATCCGTTGCGCGGATGGTTTTGATGTGATCCATCACCCGTTCCGAAAACTCATTCCAGACCTGGAATGTGAAGTTCCTGTGCGGACGCATGGCTTCGGCCACCGCCTGAATCGCCTTCGTTGCAGCGTCCGGCCCAAGGCGAATACCGTCGTGCCAGCTCTCCTGGGAGAACAGCACAAGCTCGATACAAATGCCCTCGCGATCCGCGTCCACCGCGATCTGTTTCAGCGTCGCAATCCGGTCCATCCGCAGACTCCCGTCCGGGTGGTACAGCGAGCACTCCGCGCACGCATCCATAAAACCCCGCTTGCTGTCCCATTGGGACCAGACGCGCAGGACGTTGATCCCATACTTGCGAAACTTCTGCAATGCGGCCGTGCGCGCTTCCGTCGACTTGTTGAAAGCCTGGTTGTACACAGCGTTGAAGAAGCTGAGCCCCGTGTAGGGGAACGGCTTTCCGTCCAGCAGGAAGCGCGTCCCGGACGTGGTTAGTTCATGCGCACCCGCCAACGCGGGCAGCAGGGCAAGCAGTAACGTGGCAGTCTTCATATCAGAAAGAAATCCTTGCTCCAATTTGCATTTGGCGGGCGGGTGCCGAACTGGTAATCAGCCCGTAATTTGCGTTCGTTATGTCAGTGCTGGCAGGTGCGAGAAAGTTCACGTGATTCAGAGCATTGAAGGCTTCGAAACGAAGCTCCAGGTTGACCCGTTCCGTTATGCGCAGCCGCCGGAATACCGACGCGTTGACGTTCCAGAATCCCGGTGCGCGGCTGGTATTGCGCCCCAGATTCCCGAAGCCCACGTTGCTGGACAACCGGAACGGAAAATCCGCGGCGTTGGGAGCGATTAACCACCGTCGCGTCGCACCCGAGAAGAACGGCGTATCGATTTTGCCGTCGAGCTTGTCTGGGTTAATGACATCGGGCCGCTGCGAGGAGAGGATCGTGTTGGTGTTCGTCTGACGAATCGTGAGCGGCAAACCGTTGGACACGTTCACCGCACCGTTCACCTGGAACCCACCCAGCAATGCCGAGAGCCACCTGTTCTCTGCAAACAGCGGCTTGCCTTTGCCCATCGGCAGCTCATACACCCAGCCGACGTTGAAGATATGCGGCCGGTCGAGGCTGGCAAGCGACTTCTCCAGGTTGCCGTACTGCCACGGGATCTGGAAAAAGTCATTGACTCCGGAAGCATTGTCGATGTTCTTCGACAGCGTGTAGCTGGCGTCGATCGTCAGTCCCTTTGTGAACCGCCGCTGCGCCCGAACCTGCACCGAGTGGTACGAAGCACGCCCGTCATAGAACACTGCGTTGAATGCCGAGTACTTCGGGAACGGCCGCACCTGCTGGATCGGTACACGCCCCACCACGATCTCAGTGGCCCGGTTCAGCATGGGGTTATTCGCAGGAATGGTGCGGGCCAGATACAGGCTCCTGCTTGCGACATAGAACACGTCCAGCACGGTGTCGAAACCCACCTGCCGCTGAACGCCGAAGTTCCACTGGTAGTTGGGGGGCAGCTTGTCGTCCGCGTTGTAAGTGACGGCGCCCACGGGAAGCGGGCTGGCCGGGGTCGCCGCCGCGGCCAGTTGCGCGGGGTTGGTAACTGCTGGCGCCTGTTCTACCGGGAAGCCCTGTGAGAAGCGGAACAGCTGCGGCCGCCCGAGCCCCTGGTCCACCTGAACCTGACTTCCGGTCCAGCCCGGGTAAGTCACCATCTCGCCGTTGTCCACCCAGAGATTCGCTCGGAAAATGCCGAAGCCCGACCGGATCACAGTCTTGTCATTCAGCGAATACGCAAAGCCGATCCGCGGTGAAAGGTTGAAGTACCGGTTGTTGAGGCCAAGGTTGCGCGACGTGTTCTGGCCCGCAATCAGCAGGTTCCCGGTGCCCAGATCCACGCGCGAGTAGACGTTGTTCTTGACGATTTGCCGGGTCTCAAACTCATACCGCACACCCAGGTTCAACGTAAGTTTGCGAGTGATCTTCCAGTCGTCGTTGATGAACAAACCCATGTTGTAATTCACACGGTTCACCGGAATTTGCGGCACCGGAATGCTGGATGTCTTCACCGCACCCAGCAGGAAGTCCGCCAGCGCATTCACAGGATTGTCGCGGCCCGCCAGCCCCAGCCCGGTGACTTCGCCGTTGAAGGAATACGCACCGGTGGTGCTGTCAGCGGCGATATACCAGAACTGGTTCTGATACAGTTGTCCGCCCATGCGGATGTTATGCGTGCCGCGAGTCCAGTTCAACACATTCTGAAGGCTCGAAGGCTGATGAATCCAGCTCTGAATCGCGCTGTTGCCGAAGCTGCCATAACCCGCGATGGTGACCACCGGAGAGGTGGCGCCAATTCTTCGGGCGACTCCCAGCTCTTTTGTGACGTCGTAGTCCGGATACCAGGGGGAGATCTCTCTTGGATCGCGCTGAGCCGAAGCGATGAACTCGTTCGTCAGACTGGGGCGAAGGAAGCGCGTGTAACCAAAGGTTGCGCGGCGGATGTTGCGCATTCGCGGACCCACCGTGGTGTTGAGCACGTTCAGGAAGTCGCGCCCATTGTCCCTCGGTCCTTCGTTAATGTGCGAGTAAGTGAAGAAGAACTTTTGTTTGTCGTTGGGATTGTAGTCCAGGCGTCCGATGCCATAGTTCTTGTAGTCGCTGGTGGGCAGAGGCAGGGCCCAGTTTGAGCCCCGAATGCCGTAGCGCGAATCGAGCACGCCGGCCGCGTTTGGAGCCGGGAACAACCCAAGATACTTGACCGCCGCCGGATCGAGACGCGAGGGCGGAATCGTGTTGCCCGGAAACGGCGCGCCGGTCAGCGGATCATTCACCACCACAGGCGTGCCTGCGAAATTGCCACCCAGAATACCGGGCTCCGGAATCGTGCGAATTTTGGTGCCGGGAATGCGGTCGCGCAGGCCTTCATAGCTGCCAAAGAAAAACAGCTTGTTGTTCATCTTCGGAACCGGCCCGCCAAGCGACACGCCAAACTCGTTTCGGATCAGGGCATTCTGCCTGATGCTGCGTGCATTGTTCTCCCACTGCGTGGCGTTCAACGCACGGTTGCGGTGGAACTCATACAGGCTGCCGTGATACTGCTGCGTCCCCGACTTCACCTGGAACATCACCACGCCGCCGGAGGTGCGCCCGTACTCGGCGGAATAAGTGCTGGCAAGAATCTTCGCCTCCTGAATGGCCTCAATGGAGCCGAGCCGCTCAGGAATGCCACCGATATGCGTGGTGGCGGCGCCGTCGATGATGAACGCATTGGAGCCCTTACGGCTGCCGTTGATGCTCACCACATCGTCAGGGCCGATGATGCTCGGATCGCTGCCTGTGCTGGAAATGCCCGCCGAAAGCGCCATCAGACCGTAAGCCGTGCGCGTGCTCAGCGGTATGTTCCGCATCTCATTCGACGTGATGGTTTTGCTCACCTCAGCCGTCTCCTGCTGCAGCGGAGTCACCGTGGCCTGTACTTCCACGCGTTCGGCGATGTCACCGATTTCCAACTGCGCATCCAGGCGGAGCTTCTGCCCCGTCTCAATCACCAGCCCGCGGACCTGATACTTCTTGAACCCCGACACTTCAATCACCACCGTATAAGGGCCGGAGAGAAGAGAGGACGCAACGTAAACGCCAGATTCATTCGTATTGGTTCGCAGCGATACCCCGGTATCAGTGTTGGTTACCGCGACCGCCGCCGCAACTACCAGCGCTCCGCTCTTGTCTGTGACGATTCCGGTGATGCTTCCGGGCGTGGTCTGCGACCACAGGGCCACCATCGACAGTGCCAGAATTCCCATGCAACGCAGCATACAATCTCCTTACCTAACCGATTAGGCGCGAGTCTATCATATTTCTCCGGCACACGAATCCTGCAAAATCCGTTTGTCGCGGCAAAGTGAGAAGTTTCTAACAGGGCAAAGTAGAAAGTTCCTCTTGACAGCTGAAAACTGGAAAGGTGGAACGAATCGCGATGAACCAGGAGGAACGAGATTGGCTGGAGTGGTTAAAGCGGGCGCGGGACGGTGTCGTCACGCAGCGGCAGGCCGCCGAGAAGATGGGGATCAGCGCCCGGTGGGTACGAAAGCTGCTGGTACGCATGAAGACCGATGGCGACGGCGTTGTCGTGCACGGACTACGAGGCCGTGCGTCGAACCGGCAGATCGACGCGGAAACGCAAGGACGCGCCATCGTGCCGCTGAAGCAGCCGGAGTGGCACGACTTCGGGCCAACGTTCGCCAGCGAGCAGTTAGCCAGGCTTCACGGCATCGAGGTCAGAAAAGAGACGGTGGGCGGATGGATGACGTCGGCAGGGCTGTGGAAGGCGCAGTCGCGCAAGCTCGGCGAGTTGCTGCAGTGGGACACGTCGAACCACGATTGGCTGGAGGGCAGAGGCGAGAACGTGCGTTACCTGGTGAAGTGGATCGGCGACGCCACCAGTCGCAGCGGAGGGCGGTTCGTACAGCACGATGGCACGCGGGAGAACATGGGGGTGCTGTGGCAATACGTGGAAGGCAACGGGCGGATGGTGGACTTGTACACCGACCGAGCCGGGATCTTCATGGTGGCGCCACGAGCCAGGGAGAGCGCGCAGCAGAGGCAGGAGGCGGATCGATTATCGCAGTTCGGCCGTGGTCTCCGGGAGTTGGGAATCGGCTGGATCCCGGCGTACTCGCCGCAAGCCAGGGGGAGGGTGGAGCGAAGCTTCGGGACCGATCAGGACCGGCTGGTGAAGCACTTACGACTGGCCAGGGTAATGACGCTGCACGATGCCAACAAATTTCTGGAGGCGGAGTATTGGCCGGAGTGGAACGAGCGCTTTGCGCGACCGCTGGACGGCGTGGCGGATCTGCATCGCGCGCTGACACCGCAACTAGCTACGCTAGTGTCGCCATCCCGTCGGCCGATCCCCTTGCGCCATCACCTCGAAGTGCGTCGTCCCGTGAACATGCGGACCGACCAGACCCACTCACGCAGCTGGATGTTCAAGTCCAGCCCACCCGGTTCGCGGCCCTCAGACCGCACAGGAAAATTGCGGTCACGTATTTCACACCAGATTCGACCTTCCCCTTCGTTTGCGCACGATAGGGCAGGCACAACTGGAACGTGTCAACGAGTTTGAAACAGTCCTGGGGAGAGTTTACTGAGTATTTACCTCCCGGGGCTTATTAATCCAGACGGTTTGAGGTGCCGGACAAGGTGAAGGTGGTTTTTTAACGAATCGTTCGGGGTGCCGCGCGCAGGCCAGGTCGAGCGCGGTCTGCCGCTGTGCGATGACGGTAGCAGCGTCCCCGTGGTGGAGCACTGATTTCGTCAGCATGCCTGATCCCGCAGTGGTGGTGGCTGTGGGTGCCGGTGACGCCAGGATCGCTGAGCAGAAACGCGACAGGCTTTGAAGTCGTCGACGAACCGTTGTCAGCGTGGACGGTGAGCTGATCACGCAGGATTCCCTGATTACGGCATGAGTTGTCAATCAGTTTGGTGGCGAGCTCCGAGCACTCGCGGTAAGCGACCATCCAGATCTGCCACGGACTGCCCAGCGTCTGATGCGTCCGGCGGGTGTCGAAAAGGTTAGGCGGATGAGAATCATGGGGCACAGAACCGATGCCATGGATGTCCGATACGGCGTTGTGGAAGATGAGGACGTTGTAGCGGCCGGAGCCAGGCTCGACAGGGGCGTTCGGTGCCTCTCTCGGTTGTCGTAGCCGTCCTCGTAGCGGAGATCCCGAAATCCTCACCGGCCAGCAAGTCGAAGGAACGCCCTCTGCCCACATCCCCGAAGAGAAGCTGAAGGCGCTGATCGCCCTGCTGGGCGCATGAAAGCACGAAGTAACGGCTGGCCATTACGCTTTCCGGTTACGGTAAACGAAAAGGCCACCCGGCTTAGGATGGCCCTGTCTTCTAAGTGCTTTAGAATGTTTGGTGCGGAGAGGGGGACTTGAACCCCCACGAGATTACTCCCGCTAGCACCTCAAGCTAGTGCGTCTGCCAATTCCGCCACCTCCGCATTAGGTACAACTTTGGCAGTAAGACGTCGAGTTACTTTTTGGTAGCCGGTGCCTTCTTCTGCGAGTCGGCGGGAGGAACTTCACCCGTCGGGATCACAGGGTTCTTCGGGTCCACCTGCGGCATGTTCTTCAAGTCGAGCGGCACGGTCTTGACCACCTTGCCCGTTTCGTCGACGAGATCCACACTCGGCTGCGGTGCCCCCGGAGCTGGCGTCGGAACCGTTGCAGCCGGCGTCTGCTGCTGCTGCGCCGGAGCGCCCGGCGTTGCCGCCGCACCACTCTTCTGCTGCGTCTGGGTGCCGGTGCGCTGCAGCACCGAACTGGATCCACCCGCGTTACGCGTCGCGATAATCGCCAGCGACAACGATGTCATCATAAACAAAGCCGCTGCGATTGTAGTCGCTTTTGATAAGACTGTCGCCGCGCCGCGCGGACCAAATGCAGTCTGGGAACCCATTCCACCGAAGGCGCCCGCGAGATCGGCCGCTTTCCCGCTCTGGAGAAGTACCACAATCACCAGAAAAACGCACACGAGAATGTGGACGATAGTCAAAAGAATCGTCATGAAGAGTTAACTCACCTATTAGTATAGGCAGACACCCGCGTTTGCCGCAACGTTTTGAGCCCGAATCGGCAAACGCCACTTGCTCTGGCTGACGCGTAAGCGGTACGCTCGAAAGCACCTGGAGACCTTTCGAATGACCTTTACACGGTTTTCGTTTCTCGCGTCTGTCCTGGCATCCGGCCTGTTTGCACAAGGTCCGGTTCAGCCAGGAAAGACGCACCTCAAGATCGGGGACACCGCGCCGGACTTCACTTTGTCCAGCAGCACAGGCAAACCGATCAAACTTTCAGACTTCCGCGGCAAGAAGACAGTGGTCCTCGCCTTCTTCCCGGCAGCCTTCACCGGTGGCTGAACCAAAGAACTCACCGGATACCAGGCTGGTATCCAAAAGTTCAGTGCGGCCGAGGCGCAGGTTCTCGCCGTCAGCACCGATAATCAACCCACCCTCAACCACTGGGCAGGCGAACTCAAAGCCGAATACCCGTTGCTCAGTGATTTCCTGCGTAAAGTCTCAGCCGATTATGGTGTGCTGATCGCCGAACGTGGCATCGCCAACCGTACGACCTTTGTCATCGATGTGGATGGCAAGATCCAGCATATGGACGAAGGGTCGGCGGCAATCGATATCACGAACGCCGCCAGTGCCTGCAGCCGTATCAAGAAGTAGCAACTCTGAAGCAGGGGGCTCCGTACGCCCCCTCAGTTCCCGAAGAACTTCTCGCCCGGTTTCCTGTATTTCCAGACCACGTCTTCATCCACTTCGATGCCCAGCCCCGGCGTGTCGGGCACTTTGATCTTGCCGTTCTGAATCAGCGGCTCTGTGCCACCCTTGACGAGCTCATCAAAGAACGGGACGCTGGCCGCGTGCCACTCCAGCGCCAGCACGTTCGGAATCGCCGCGCACAGATGAACGCCGCCCATGGTGCCGATCGGGCTGCTGATGTTGTGCAGCGTCAGGTTCACATAGTGCATGTCGCAGATCTCGGCGACCTTACGACCCTCCCACAGTCCGATCTTCTGCACGTCGGGAGCCAGCACCCGGAGCCCCGCATCCACGATCAGCCGCTGGAAGTCGAGCCGCGTGTAGTGGTTCTCTCCGGTGGCGATCGTCGTCCGGGTGTTGCGCTGAACCTCGCCGATGGCGCGTATATTCTCCGGCGGAACCGGGTCCTCGAGCCACATGAGGTGGTACTCCTCCAGTGCCTGGGCCAGACGAATCGCCGAATCCACGTTGTAGTTCCAGTGGCAGTCAATGGCGAGCCCTACGTCACGCCCGACCGCCGCCCGGACGGCACCCACCAGGTTGGCCGCGTACTCCACCTCGCCCCGGCTCAGGTCGCGGTTGTACTCGTCCGTTTCGAACGGCGTGGGGACATCCACGTCGAACTTCACGATGCGGAAGCCGCGCGCGGCCATCTCTTTGGCGCGGGACGCGTAGCCGTCGGCTGTCAGTTCTTCTTTCTGCGAGGCGTCCCAGCCGTGATGTTTCAGGCTCATGACACCGCGCCGCTTGTCCGATTCTCCGGTTTGCATCCAGTGCGGCGTGCGAGGCACCAGCATCGGAGTGATGGATTCCAGCGCGTCTCCGGCGTGGCAGTCGGCGTAGATGGTCACGGCATCGCGATACTTGCCGCCGAGAATCTGCCAGATCGGCAACCCGTACTTCTTGCCCACAACATCAAGGAGTGCGGATTCGATACCGCAGTAGGCGTGCACAACCAGACCGGGCGACACGTAGGCTACGCTGCCGCGAAGCCGGCGAATGATGCGGTCAATGGAGGTCGGGTCTTCGCCAATGAGGATCTCGGCGTACTCGGCGATGGCGGCCGTGAGACCGGGCCCAAGGAAGGCTTCGCCGTAACCGGTGATACCCTCGTCTGTTTCGACCTTAATAATGGTCCAGTCGAAGTTCGACTCGATCACGGCGGTGGTCAGGTTGGTTATCTTCATGTTCGGAACTGTCAAATTATCACAGGAGATGGAATGCGCGTACTGGTAACAGGTGGAAGCGGCTGCATTGGGGCATGGGTGTTGAAAGGACTGCTCGAACGCGGGCTCGACGTTTTGATGTTCGACCGGGACCCGGATCCGAAGCGGCTGGGCCTGATTGCACCGCCGAAGTTGGGGGCACGGCTGCGAGTGGTTACCGGCAGCATCGAGGACACCGCTCAGGTGAAAGCGGTGATTCGCGACGAGGGAGTGACCCACGCCGTGCACCTCGCCGCGGTGCTGATGCCCTTCTGCCAGGCGAATCCGGTTACCGGCGCCATGATCAACGTGATCGGAACGTTGAACCTGTTTGAAGGTGCCCGCGACTCCGGGCGCGACGTGCGGATTGTCTATGCCAGTTCGTCGGCGGTGTGGGGTCCGGGCGATGTGTACGAAGACCGTGCGTTGTCGGAATCGGATATGCCGCTTCCTGCGACGCATTACGGGGTCTTTAAACACGCCAATGAGGGAAATGCGCGAGTATTTCTCAAAACTAACGGAATTTCCAGTATCGGGCTGCGTCCGTGGACGGTTTACGGCGTTGGCCGCGATTCGGGACTGACCGCCGATCCGACGCTCGCCATGCGCGCGGTGGCGACGAATCAGCCGTTCCAGATCCGTCTGACCGGCAACATGGACTTGCAGTACGTGGGCGATGTCGCCGAGACATTCATCCAATGTCTGTTGTCTCCAGTGACCGGGGCGCACGTCTTCAACCTGGCGGGCGACATCGTGGACATGCACGATTTGATCGGCATGCTGGACGCGGCTCAGCCCGGGGCGTCGAGGCTTATCACGGCTTCGGGACCGCAGGTCCCGGTTGCGTTTCGCATGGATGACTCTGCGCTGCGGTCGACGGTCGGGCTGATGCCCCGAACGCCGCTGCAGACCGGCATCGCGCAGACGTTGGAGGCATTTCGACGGCTGCACGGCGAGGGCCGGCTGTAAGCCGGTCATCGTGACTGTACGTTGTAGCGTAACTGAAGCGGAATTCGCGCGTATGTGGTTGTGGTGAACGTGCAACAACTGTGCGAGAACGGCCCCCTGGCATGACCCTGTGCCATTAACAGATCGCGTTTAGAAGACCGCCTCGATAAACGAGTTACTGCTTCCACACGTCTGTCTCTTCGATCGCGGGCGTCAGGTTGCAAGCGACTTTGGGGACCAATTTCTGTTTTTGGTGTCTAAGTGAGCTTGAGGGGGTGAAGATGCCATTCGGGCCAGCGTGGTTGACAGCCATCGCGCTTGTTATTTCGTTGTGTTCCGGGTGTTCTCGCGTGCAGCCTGTAGTCCAGGCGAACGCGAAGGTCGACCCTCCATCAGTTCCACAGTCAGCAGGGCGGGAAGGTCCGCCAGCGAAGCGCCAGGTGCGCTCGACTGGCACGATTCAGGCGGTTCGTGCATTTACTGTGCAGGTGCCCCAAATAACCGGCCCGAGCACTCCGGGCGGGAACGGACGTACCACACTTGTGAAGCTGGTTCCATCGGGAACGCTGGTTTCCAAAGACGACATGATCGCCGAGTTTGACCGCACCGCGCAACTCGATGCGGCGCTTGACGCGAAAGCGAAATATGAGGATCTGGGGCACCAGGTTCGCGAAAAAGAAGCGAAGAACAGTAGCGATTCTGCCAAACGGTCGTCCGAAATCGGAC
Source organism: Bryobacteraceae bacterium (assembly GCA_034408745.1). Classification (GTDB taxonomy): domain Bacteria; phylum Acidobacteriota; class Terriglobia; order Bryobacterales; family Bryobacteraceae; genus JAWXCM01. Next base: position 9,306 of record JAWXCM010000223.1, on the reverse strand, counting down.
AGGCTGAAGCGGATTTGTCGAAAGCCGAACTGCAATTGCAGAAAGGTCCGGTCCTGGCGGAGATTGAGCGGCTCAAGAATCAGGAAAAAGCTGACAATGCACGCGCTCGACTGGCAAGTCTGCGCAAAAGTGACGCCAGCCGGAAGCGGGCTGAACAGGCTTCGCTGGAGATTTTAAAGCTGCAGATGGACCGCCAGAAGGTGGCGCTGGATCGAGCTCAGATGAACGCCGAGACGCTGGTGTTGAAGGCTCCGCTGGCAGGCATGGTGGCGCTGGAGAATCTGTGGCGCGGCGGATCCATGGGTAACGCGCAGGAGGGTGACCAACTCTTCCCTGGACAGCCTCTGCTGAAGATCTTTGACCCTGGCGCGATGGAAGTCCGGACCATGATCGGTGAACCGGACACGGTGGCGCTTCGGCCGGGCACGCTGGCTACGGTGCATCTGGACGCGTATCCCGATGCGGTGTTCAAGGCGCGGTTTGAGTCGGCATCGCCAGTGGCGACCGCCGCGCTGGGCAGTCCTATCAAGAACTTCACTGCCCGGTTCCGGCTTGAGACGACGGACCCGAGGCTCCTGCCCGATTTGTCGGCGGCAGTGATCGTCTACGGAGACGCGAAATGAAGGTCCGAATTGTTATTACACTTGCGGTGATCGCGCTGATTGCGGGGGCCGCCGCGTTCGGCTTCAACAAATTACGCGCGAGTTCAACGAACACCAACATCCCAACCGCACCGGCGCGTAAGGGTGATTTCACCGCCATTATTCGCTGCCGTGGCGAACTAAAGGCGCGCAAATCGGTACAGGTGACCGCTCCAAAAAATGTGCCGGAGCTGCGGATTGTCTGGCTGGCGAATCAGGGCTCGGCTGTGAAGGAAGGCGACCCGCTGGTGCGTTTCGACCCAAGCTCTGCCAGGCAGCAGCTTCAGGAGAAGGAAGCCGCTTTGCGTCAGGCGCAGGCGGCGCTCGATCAGGCGACTGCGAATAACCACGTTGTCGCCGAGCAGGACAAGATCGATCTCGCGACTGCTGAGTATCAGGTGGAGCGCGCGAAGCTGGAGGTGTCGAAGCTGGAGATCGTCAGCCGGATTCAGGGCGAAGAGAGCCGCGTCGACCTGAAGCTCGCCGAGAAGAAGCTGGAAGTCGCGCACGCTAACGTGGCGCTGAACAAGGCGTCGGGTGCGGCGAAGGAAGCATCACTGGCGCGGGTTCGCGACAAGGCGAAGGATGAGGTGGAACTCAACCAGTACCGCCTGGAGCAGATGGAAGTGAAATCGCCGAGCTCCGGCATATTCCATGTGCTGCCGAACTTGTCGCAGGGATGGCTCAATGCGAAGCCCTTCAAGGTCGGCGACCAGGCCTGGCCCGGCGGCGCACTGGCTGAGATTCCGGACCTGGACACGCTGGAGATGGAAGGCAAGATCGAGGAGATCGACCGTGGCAGGATGTTCGTGGATCAGGATGTACGCGTACGTATCGATTCGCTGCCGGAGTCGACTTATCCGGCGAAGCTGATTCAGTTGTCGCCTATGACGGTGATGTCGTGGGAGTGGCCGCCGAGCCGCACGTTCCGCGGCTTCGCGCGTGTCGCCAAAGCCGATACGCGTCTGCGTCCGGCCATGAACGGAAGCATGGACGTGGTGATCGACCGCATCCCGAATGCGATTACAGTGCCCGCCAAAGCGGTATTTACGCGCAACGGCAAGCCAATCGTATACGTGATGGAAAACGGCAAGATACGCGAGGTGGAAGTGACGATGCTGGCTCGCAATCCCGATGAGGTGGCGCTCAGCGGCATAGCCGAAGGGAGCAACGTTGCGCTTGTCGAGCCTGAGCGCAAGGGAGGTGCGTGATGCGGCAGCGAGGCAAGGCGTTGCTCGGCGCAGTGGGCGCGCTCTCACTGGTCGGGCTGCTGGGATGGGGCGCAGTCATGTTGTATGGCACGGGAACCGCCGCCGGTCCGGTGAAGACCGGCGATGAGATTCCCAGCGCGGCGGTGAAGCGCGGCGACGTGCTGTTTACCGTCAGCGCGAAGGGAGACCTGCAGGGCGGCAACTCGGAGATGCTGGTGGCTCCCATGGCCGGCGGCGGCGCCATGATTATTACCGATCTGCGCGATTCGGGCGAACTGGTGAAGGAAGGCGACGTGGTGGTGAAGTTCGACACCACCGAGCAGGAGTTCCGGCTTCGGGAGGCGGAGGCGGACTTGGCTGAGGCGGAGCAGCAGCTGATTCAGGCGAAGGCAGAGAGCGAGGCCAAAGAAGAAGAGGCTCGCTATGAGCTGGTGAAAGCGCATTCCGAACTGAAGGTGGCCGAGCTGGAAGTGCGGCGGAATGAACTGTTGTCGCGCATTGCCGCGAGGCAGAACGACCTCGCGTTGTCGGCTGCAACGGACAAGGTCCGGCAGTTGGAGAAGGACTTTCAGGATCGTGTGAAGGCAGCGCAGGCAGGCATCACGATGCAGGAAGCGGCTCGGTCGAAGGCTCAGGTTGCGGCGGCAACGGCGAAGCGGAATATCGACTCGATGACGTTGCGCGCGAAAACCGGTGGCTATGTCGCGCGGCAGCAGAACACGCAGGGCAACTTCCAGTGGGGCAGCTATCTGCCGGCACTGCAGGTCGGCGACAACGTGCGCGCGGGTATGGCCGTGGTGCAGATTCCGGATCTGCATAACTGGGAGGTTCTCGCGCGAATCGGCGAACTGGACCGTGGCCATCTGGCGGTTGGACAGCAGACGGATATCGAAGTGGTCTCGCTGCCTGGGCGCCAATTCCGAGGCACCATCAAGAGCATCGGCGGCACCACCGGCCCACCCTGGGATCGACGCTTTGAATGCAAGATCGGGCTTGAGAACCCGGTGGAGGAGTTGCGGCCTGGCATGAGTGTGCGCATGGTGATCACCACGCAGCAGATGGCCAACGTGCTCTGGCTGCCCTCACAGGCGATGTTTGAGAGCGATGGCCGGTCCTTTGTCTATGTGCAGAACGGCGGGAGCTTCACTCCGCGCGATGTCAAACTGGTGCGCCGGAGTGAGAGCCGTGTGGTGGTGGAAGGACTGCCTGAGGGCCAGTTGGTGGCGCTCGCGAATCCCGATCAAATCCGGTCAAGGACGGGCGGCGGAGGCGGCAAGGGAAGCGCTTTGGAGGCGATTAAGAAATGATCGGCTCTGATCTGTTTCAGGCTGTTGCCAACCTGCGAGCGCAGAAGACTCGCACGTTTCTTACCGCACTCGGCATCGTGTTCGGTGTGGGCAGCGTGATTGGCATGCTGGCGATCGGCGCCGGGGCTCGTGAAGAGTCGCTGCGGTTTATCGAACAGCTTGGTGTTCGCAACGTGCTGATCACCTCAATCTCGGCGACGAACGACCCGGAGTTGCAGCAGCGTCGGCGATCTTCCCAGGGGCTCAACGAGCGGGATGTGCGGATTCTGGAGGCGAACATCGATTCGCTGGAGACCATCTCGCCGCGTCGCGCCCTGCGGCCCGCGAAGATATTGCCGAAGCCCGCGAAGCAGTCGCCAGACCTGGCTGGTGTCCGGCCGTCCTTTGCGGCGATCCATAACCTGCAGCCTGCCGAGGGACGTTTCCTCACGAAGGAAGACGACGTGAACAGCGCTCCTGTTTGCGTGCTCGGGCAGACGGCCAAGGTCGAGTTGCTCGGGTATGGGCCCGCGATCGGCAAGTTCATCAAAACGAATGACACGTGGCTGGAAGTAGTTGGAGTGCTGCGGGATCGGATCAAGTCTGGCGAGAGCAGCCGGGGCGGCCAGATGGAAGACCCGAATAATATCGTGTATGTCCCGTTCAATACCTTCCAGTACCGGTTCTGGGATATGTCGTCTTATCTCAAGGACGAGCTCGACGGCGTGGATATTCGTCTGAAGCCCGATGCGGACAGTATTCAGGTGGCCAAGGTAGTCACGGCCATTTTGAATCAGGCGCATAACAATACGCAGGATTTCAGTGTCACGATTCCCGCCGCATTGCTGGCACAACAGCAGCGGACGCAGGCGATTTTCACGTGGGTGATGGTGGCGATTGCGGCGATTTCGTTGCTGGTAGGAGGCATCGGCATCATGAATATCGTGCTGGCCACGGTGATGGAACGCACCCGGGAAATCGGCATTCGGCGTGCGATTGGAGCGAGGCAGAATGATATTTTGCGACAGTTTTTGACGGAGTCGGCCATGATTTCGGTGGCTGGTGGGGTGCTTGGTATTGGATTTGGATTCCTGATTTCGTGGCTCATCGCGCAAACGGCAGAATGGAAGACGATCGTCACGACCAGCTCTGTGGTTATCGCCTTCGGCGTGTCGGTTATTGTTGGCGTAGTGTTCGGAATTTATCCCGCGTGGAAGGCTTCGCGTATCGATCCGATTGACGCTTTACGCTACGAGTAAAGTGGCCTTTTGCTAGTGGTTCGACGAATTTCTCGGTTACTAACTGTTGCGCGTTTGCCTTTCCGCTGGCAGCGCGGACTTACCTGATTACGACCGTCGCCGGCAACAGCAGCGGCATCGGAAACGACGGTCCTGCGCTTGCGGTCCGCTTCCAGTCCCATTCGGTTAATGACGTCCGACCCGGATGGGCGAGTCTGGCTGGCCGATGGTTCACGCGTACGTGTGCTGGAAGCGAATGGGGTGGTTCGTACGGTTGCTGGCAACGGACGTATGGGCAGTGGCGGCGACGAAGGGCCTGCCACGTCCGCCACGCACGCTGACCCCGGTTGACATCGCGGCGGACCGGTCCGGCAATCTCTACGTGCTCGAGCTCACTCGCGTGCGACGCTTTGCGTCAGACGGCAGTATTCATGCGTTTACGTCGGGATTTACGGGCGGGCCGTCCATCGCTGCAGGCGACGATGGCCGGGTCTACTTTGGTCCGGAAGGCGCACCGGCCGGGGTCCGTGCGGTGGGCTGCGGCGTCGTGGACGTTACGATCAACTCGAACGGCTTTCTGTCCGCGATGACGATCACGACTTCCGGTGGAGTTCTGGTCTCCGACAGTGTCGTATCGCCACGCGTACTGCGGCTTTCCGCCACGGGTGCCTTTGAGCACATCGCAGGTGGGGGCGTCGGGGACGGCGGACCGGCATCGGTAGCCTGTTTCCGGGCAATCCCGGTTTGAAATTCGACATCGACGGCGGTCTGCTGGTGAGCGACGGGATCGGCTTGAGGATCCGGCGGATCGACCGCAGCCACACTGCTTCGAAAGGTGGCGAACCTGGTGAGCGACGCCGCAGTGGTGGCGATCCCGATTCTGGTGATCGCGTCTGGATGTTCCAGACTATCGGATCGCGATTATAGAGACCAGCGCACGGGGGCTGTCGTCGTCTTTGGCCGAGGTTCCGGTGGTGGGCGGCAGTGAGAGTTCCTGAACGGCTTTCCAGGGCTGCACTGTGGTGCGCGTCGGGGCCACCGCACCGAAGAACGTGGCGTAGACTTTGTTCATCGCGGCAAACTGGTCGAGGTCGTCGATGTAGACGTTCGTCGCGACGACCCGATTCAGTCCGAGCTTCCCGACTCCTACGTCAGCCTTCAACGATTCAAGAGTCTGCCGGATGGTGCCCATGCGGCCCGAGCAAAATACCATCTCGCCGACGGCTGAGCAATGTCCGCCAATGCGCTCGGCCCTGGCAGCCGCGACCCCGCTGATCTGGATATGAGCGCCGAAGGGAAGGGAAGTGGTCTGGATGATGGTCCGCATGGTCTCATCTGGCAGGGCGTCATCCAGCAGGTCGGCCAGTTCCTTCAGGGGCATGCCGGAATCGACGTAGATGTTGGCATAGACCAGGTTGCGGATCTGGAGTCCGGCGGGCTTTAGAGCCGCTTCCAGTCCGGCGATCACGATCTTGACCTGGCTGCGGGCGTCTTTGGGAATGGAGCCCCTGAGGTTCCGGCCGATACCGCCGCTGAGGTAAACGCGATCCTCGTTCTGGACAGCGAAGCTGATCGGTTCCTGGGCTTTGGCGCCGGCGACCCGCAGGATCTTCCTTTTCGCCAGATTCTTCACCGCTATGGCGTTGATCTCGACTGGCGTACCGGTCGGCATACGGCTGACGCCGATTACGGTGCGGGTGGGCGGATCCTTCGGAAAGTAGGTCGACCAGACGCGGTTCAGCACTTCAAAGCTGGTCATGTCGGCGAGGAAAACCTGGGTGGAGACGATGTTCTGCATCCCGAGCTTTTCCTGCGCCAGAATAGCCTTGACGTTTTCGAGGCACTGCCGTACCTGTGCCTCGACGCCCTCCGGCAGGTTGTTGGACAAGTCCCGGGCGCCCTGTCCCGAAACAAAAACCATTTCATCCGTAGCTACGCCGGGGGAATAGGGCCCTACCGGCTTAACTCCGGGCGGGAAGATCGCCCTGGGGTCAGCCGCGGCAGCCGCAAGTGCAAAAACGAGGAGAAGAAACGAGCGCATCATCCTTCTGAGGTTAACCAATGTCGGACGGTTTCCTCAGGATCGGGTGGTATAGTAGTCGGTTCAAAACAAATGGAAGCTGCTGTCCTGGTCACTTTCCCGTCTAATCCGGCAGTCTTCACAGAGGTTGTGTCGAAGCTGATCGATGTGTCAGAGGCCGTTCCTCAGACGCATTTCACGATCATTGGTTCCGTTTCGGATGCGCAAGAGGATCTCTGGCATGAGCGAGTGTCGGATAACGAACATCGCAACCTGGTTTTAGTGCCGGTTCCTGGAAGTTCGTCAGCCGCACTGTGGGAGCGGGAAATGGAGAGTGTACCGGAAACGGCGGATGTCGTTATTACACTCGACGCGGCTGTCGACAATCCAGGGGAGATTCCACGTCTTCTGGAAGCGCTGGAGTCCGGCAATGCCGGTGTGGTGGCTGGGGCTCAATCTCCGTCCGCTTTAAAGGGTCCTGCTGGTTTCTTTTTGCGGCTGCTGACCGACGGGAGCGTTACTGATCCAGCCTCAACGTTCCGGGCGTATCGCGCCGAAGTGGTTCGCGGCGCCGACCGCAGCCACGGGCCAAGGGTCTCGGCGGAGATCCTTGCCGATGTCTGGGGGAGTGGCGCTCTGGTTGCCGAGTTGCCGGTTGCAAGGCGCCTGCCTTCGCCAGAGTCGACGGCTTCGTCCCGGGCAGCCTGGCAATGCCTGAGGGAGCAACTGTTCGGCAGGTTTTCCCTTATCGGACTGGCCGCGATTCTCCTGGGTATTGGCCTGTTTCTGCTGCTGTCCTGGCCGGCGCACCAGTACGCGGCAGATTCCGATGCGGCGCTCACGGGTATTTGTGGCACCGATGTTTTCGAGGGCAGGCACCGGCTTTTCAACCCCGGTGGATACCGGATTGGACCACAGAATTGCTACCTCGGGGCAATGTTCGTGGCTGTTCTGGGTCCCAACCGAAACGTACTCTCCGCCGTGACATTGCTTAACATTGCCGTGTTCCTCCCGTTTCTTTACTTTGCGCTACGTACTGCCCTGGGCAGCGAGCCTGCCGCCGTCGGCACGCTGATGGCTGCGTTCCCTCCTTTGCAGCACATCTTTTTTGTCGAACCACCACTCGGGTATGGTTCTCTGCTGGCAGGCTGCGCAATACAACTGTGGTTCGGTTTCGTGATGATCTTCCGGCCGAACCTTCGGTCTCCCCTGGTGTCCCTTCTGTACGGATTCGGCATTGGGGTGAATTTCTGGCTCCTCCCTCAGTCGCTGATGCTTACTGGTCCACTCACGCTCTTTGTTGTGATAAGTGGCGGATTTCGTACCGTACTCGACTACCTTGCTGCCGTAGCCGCTGTTGTCGCCGGCCTGTCGGCCTATGTGTTTACGCTCGCCAGCATGGGCGTTGCACCGTTCGCCACGAGCTTCCCAACCCAGGCTGTCACCACCCTTGATCAGTGGATTGCCAACCTCAAATACTTGTTCTCCGACGTGCTGCCTGCCTACCTGCTGACTGAGAAGTTCCCACTGCCGAGCCCAATGTACGGCCTCCGGCTGATTCTGCTCGTGCTTGCGTTTCTGGCCACTTGCCGGATCGCCTTGCCGTCTCGCCGCAACCGTGCGACATCGGGTTGGCGACACTCCCGTACCGCCTTTTGTGCGGCGTTCACGATTGCTGTGGTGGTTTCTGTCTTCGTCCTCTACACAACTTCTGGCGCCGGCAGTATACGAGGGTGGACCGTGCGCTACCTGGCACCTCTGTTTTTCTGTCTGCCGATGATGGCTGCGCTCTTGTACGCGGCCGCCCGGAGGCACTCGATCGGAGCCCTGACGATGGTTTGTGTGGTCATTCTCAGCGTTGCGCACGCTGCTGAATACCGATTGCCGGGACATCCGGACCGGGTGGCGTCCACCGAGGCGCTCGCCGCCGACCACCTTTCTTACGACTGGCTTCGCCAAAAGAGACGGAATGTAGTCCTTGGCGACTACTGGCAGGTTTACAAGCTGAATTTCGGTTTTGGCCACGGTATCCAGGCGATTCCTTGTCCGCTGTTCCTGGACTATCTCGCAATCAAGGACCGCGTAGAAGGGCCGTCACGGGTCGCGTTACTCGGACGCGATCCTGGCGCCCTTGCCGCGTGGGCCGCCCGGGCAGGACTCCCGGGTCACGTTGAGGCGGCTGCCGGCGGTGCCTTCGCATTCCTTGTTGACGGTGAAATCGATCCAAAGCGCATCGCGAGCATCGCGGCCTTTTTTGCCTGATCGGTCTGCCCGCCGCGGTATACTGGTCGATTCCGCAATGCCAGTGAGCGTGTCCGCAATCAACGTCGGAGCTATTGTTGCGTGCTTCGACGACCCTTCTGATCTGATTCCCACCACGGAACGCATCTTCAACGCCGTCGACCTTCTACAGAACGTGCGCTGGAGCCTGATCGTGTATTCCGATGGTCCGGCGGAGCGTTTGGAACTGGCGGCTGCTGTTGCCCGGAGCCCTTTCTCCGAGCAGGTATCGCTGGCGCCGGACCGGGAATCTGCGTGGCGTCTCGCGCTTGAGGCAAATCCGGATGTGATCGTCAATCTGGCCGCCGGAAGTGACTCACCGGAAGGAATCACCGATCTTCTCGATGTGTTGGAGCGAACACCGGCAGATATCGCCGTGGGAACGGGCGACAGTCCGCCACGAATTCGCGGGCTGAACGGGCTTCTTGTCAGCATGGCAACGGGCGGTGTGGTCCGCGACCTCACCTCCACGTTTTGGGCCTGCCGGGCCGAAGCCGCGCGGGCTGTGTCGCCGCATCGCCTGAAGTCGCTTGCCTCCGTCCTTGCCGAAGCCACCCGGGCCGGACTCGACGTTACCGAAACTCCGGTCGTCAGATCCACACCCTCGGTGCCGCTGCCGCGCGGCAGCGG
>JAWXCM010000222.1:0-3159 GCA_034408745.1 Bryobacteraceae bacterium | reverse complement strand
TCGCGCGAGGGCCAGCGTGATAGCATGGCTCCCGATGAAGTATCCAATCCCCCAGGACAGACTAACGCCACCCCTCTCGACCCGGAGAGACTTACCGCCCTACGTCGTCAAGCCGCTGCCATCGAAAGGCCGCTCAAAGGCGTCTATCTCCAAGTCAAGGCGGACGGCACCGCGCTCACAACCGGACCCAAAGGGTTAGCTGTCCCGGAATCGTTTCGCAGTTTCGCGCATGAAAATGGCCTGCCGTTGTATGTGGCTAGGCGCGGCGACGCCAATGCCTCCCGCCCGCTGCACCCCACCGTCGGCAACGCTCCGCACTACGCCAGCGCGGCAATGCCGATCCCGTACCGGGAGTCTGGCGCCATCTATTACTCCGAAATGGGAGATCCCGACAGGATGTCTGGCGACCGGGCGGTGTTTTCCCGCTCCGGCCAACGGACCCCCGGCACGCCCGCCGCGCCTGGCAAGTGGGACTCTCCCGAATCCACCAGGCTGGACACTTTCCTCTACGAATTCCAGGACAAGGTCATTGACCTGAAGCGGGTGCAGGCCGCCATTGAAAGGGTGGACGGCCAGCTCAGTGATGAGACCGACACCTACCTTGGCGAGGAACTGTACTACAACAAGATCGCGCACCGAATTAAAGAATTCACCAAGCGCGAAATCAAGCCCCTTCTAACGGACATGCGCGCCCGGCGCGTGACCATTGCCGACATCGAAGAATACATGAAGGCCCGGCACGCAGAGGAACGCAATATTCAAATCGCCACCGTGAACCCGGCCATGCCCGATGGTGGATCAGGCATGACCACGTCCGACGCGAAGGACTATCTGGCTGGCCTGGACCCGGCCAAGAAGCGGGCCTATGCCGTCCTGGCGCAACGGGTCGACGACATCATCAAAGGCACCCGGAACGTGCTGCTGTCTGAGGGCCTGGAAACGCAGGCCACCATCGATGCATGGGAGAAGACCTACGTCTACTACGTTCCCCTGCATCGGGATGAGGCCCACCCGGAGGCTTCGCTTCCGATTGGCGCGGGATACTCGGTTCGTGGCTCGTCTTCCAAGCGGGCAACTGGCTCCGCGGAAAAAGTCACCAACATCCTCGGCCACGTCCTTGCCCAGCGGGAGGTTGCGCTGACCAGGGCAGAAAAGAACAATGTCCAATTGCGGCTCTACGCCACGGTACTGGCCCATCCGAATCCGGATTTCTGGAATGCCGACAAGCCGCCCAGCCTGCGCGGCATCCATCCACGGACCGGCATGGTGTACAACTACACCGACCCGGCGTATCGGGACCGTCCTGATGTTCTGATGCTCCGGCTCAACGGCGAGGATCGATCGATCACCTTCAACGCGATGGACCCGCGCGCGGCCCGTTTGGCGGAATCGCTGAAGAACTTTGACATCGACGAAATTAACCGGGCGCTGCTCTATATCGGAAAGGGAACGCGCTATTTTGCGTCGATCAACACCCAGTACGACCCTGTGTTCGGCATCTTCAACGGCATGCGCGACATTGGGAGCGCCGCGCTGAACCTGACCAACACGCCCCTTGCGGGCAAACAGGCGGAGGTCATTGGCAATGCGCCCTTGGCGCTGCGAGGTATCTGGCGCGCCGAACGGGATAAGGCGTCGGCCGCGAGTGACCCGTGGTCGCAGCTTTGGGGTGACTTCAGCCGCCACGGCGGGCCGACTGGGTTCCGGGAATTGTTCCGGACCGCCGCCGATCGGGCGAACAGGCTGCAAAAGGAACTCAATGCCCTGGACCGCGGCATGCCAGGGAAGGTGGCGCATGCCATACTGGATTTTCTGGACGACTACAACCAGTCGATCGAAAACGGGGTGCGGCTGTCGGTTTACAAGGCCGGGCTGGATGCCGGCATGAGCAAGGAGCGCTCCGCGTCCCTAGCCAAGAATCTGAACGTCAATTTCAACCGCCGCGGGCGTTCCGGCCGCGAACTCGGCGCACTGTATGCCTTTTTTAACGCCTCTGCGCAAGCCACGACGCGCATGGTGCAGACGCTGAAGGGTCCGGCGGGGCGCAAGATCATACTCGGTGGGATCGCACTGGGCGTCATCCAGGCCGTTCTGGCGCTGGCCGGGTTTGATGATGATGAATGGGATGCCATCCCGGACTTCGTCAAGGAGCGGTCTTTCGTCATCCCTATGCCAGGTGGCAACTACATCGCAATCCCGTACCCGCTGGGCTACAACATCCTGCCCACCCTGGGTCGCACACTCACGGAGGTATGGTATCGGCCGGATCCGGCGGACCAGATTGGAAGCCTGCTAATGGCTACGCTGGACGCCATGAACCCCATCGGCGGGTCAACGAACATCGTGCAGCAACTCAGTTTTACGGTGACCGATCCGCTGGTGCAGTTGTACGCCAACCGGAAATGGAACGACAGGCCGATCTACCGGGAAGATTTTTCGCCACTGGACCCGACGCCAGGCCATACCCGCGCTCTCCCAGGCACATCAGAGGTATGGAAGAAGCCGGCCAAGATCATCAACTGGCTGACGTTCGGCACGGAATGGACGCCAGGCCGATGGAGCCCCACGCCGGAGCAGCTTCGTTTTGTGTTTGAAACCTTGACCGGCGGTGTTGGGCGCGAAACAAGCAAGACGATCGAGATTGCTGAATCCGCCGTGACTGGCGAGGCCGTCCCGCGGTACCGGGTTCCGCTGATCGGCCGCCTGTTCGGGAAAGCGGACGCGGATGGAGTTATAGAATCCCGTTATTTTGCGAATGTGAAGCGGATAAACAAACTGGAACGCGAACTCAAAGGCCGGATTCTGAGTGCGAAGGAAGGGCAGGCAGATCGTGTCCGCGCCGCCTTTGTTGAGGAACATCCAGAAGTTGCCCTTGCCCGCGGCATCGGGGCGATAGATCAGGCCCGACAGATGATAAACACCGCTCGCAGAGCCAACATAGATATGAAACTCGGGGCGGCAGAGGCCAGGATTCTGGAGGCCATGAAGGATTTCAACGGCAGGGTAGCCGACACAAAACGCTAGGGCTTCTGTCACGAGTGCCGGCCATTCCGTATCTTCAGCGCCAAAGGAGCTCCAGCACGTCGCCTGGCTGGTTGCGTCTATCAAGGCCTGATCTTATCGTCCGGCGATAAACCGCCTAAACTCCATATAATGCGC
>JAWXCM010000221.1:0-19026 GCA_034408745.1 Bryobacteraceae bacterium | reverse complement strand
GCCCCCACCCTGCACGTTGCCGCTGAGCACGAGCAGTTGCATGGGATCGCGGTTGTATTGCGGGAGGTTCCGGATCATCGTATTTGTGATGACCTCGCCTAGCTGGGCGTCCGCCGTGCGCAGCGCCTGCGCCTCGGCTTCCACGGTAATGCTCTCAGACAGGTTGCCGATAGTCATGGCGAAGTCGAGCGTGAGGCGGTCCGACACCTGGACTCGAATGGCGTTCTGCGAGATCGTTTTAAACCCCGCGCCCGACGCCTGGATGTTGTACACTCCCAGCGGCAGTTGCAGGAGCTGGTAGTAACCCTGCTCCGTACTGAGCGCGGCGGTCGCGATCTTTGTATCGACGTTCACGGTTTCGATGCGAGCGCCGGGAACGGCGGCGCCGCTGGGATCTGTCACGCGGCCGGAGATGCTTCCGAATCCGCCTTGCGCGTAGCAGGCGCTGACAGCCGACAAAATGGTCAAAAGTAAGCGAAACTTCATCTAAGACTTCACCCCAGGGAGCTTGAAGATGGCGAGTGGTGCCTGACCCCATCCTGGTCCGCCGAGGGCGCCCGGCGTAGGGGAATTCACGGTATACTTACTGTAAACGGACTGAAGTTTGAAGTACTTAGGCGAGAACCCGGAAGACGTTGCTCCCGCGGTTGTACCGGACCCACGCATGGATTTGGTGCAACGGGTCGCCGCTACTGTTCCCTTCCAACGCTCCGCGCGGCTCCGCGCCTTCCTCCTTTATGTATGTGAACGATCCATGGCCGGGCGCACGGGCGAGATCAATGAACAGCAGATCGGGGTTCACGTCTTCGGCCGAAAGGCCGACTACAATCCAGGTGAGGACAACATCGTGCGGGTCGAGGCCCGCAATCTTCGCAAGCGGCTTCAGGAGTACTTCGACGGCGATGGCCGCCATGAGCCGCTGATCATCACCATTCCCAAGGGCCACTATGCGCCATGGTTCGATCCCCGGCCGGCTGAAGTACCTGCGGAGCTTGAACTCGCGCCGGTGGTCGGCAGGACGCAGCGCCCTGCCCTTCCGTGGGTGCTGGCTGGCGTGTTTGCGGTCCTGGTGGTAGTGCTGCTCGTGCGGGCATTCGCGCATGAGCGATCACAGTCCCACCCGCTCTGGTCTCAACTGTTTGATGCTAACCATCAAACGCTGATCGCGCTGGCAGATTCGAACTTCGCGCTCTACCAGGACCTGACTGGACAGGACATCAAACTCGAGAACTACATCGGCGCTAAGTACTTGCCATGGGAGAAGAATCCGATGTTCTCGACCCTTGCGCGCCGCCAGTACACCAGCCTGGCCGACGCTACGCTACCCGCCCGGATCATGGAGGCGCATCCCCAGGCGGTGAACCATATGGCCATACGCTTCGCGCGCTCTCTGCAGATCCGCGACTTCAAGACGGGCAACTCGATTCTGATCGGCAGCAGGCGCGCGAACCCCTGGGTAGAGCTCTTCGAGCCGCAACTGAACTTCACTGTCGCTTATGAGGCCGGCTCACGCCGCGTTTTCGTTCGGAATCGCTCGCCGCTTGCGGGTGAGCGGGCACGCTACTTCATGGAATCGAACGACACTCAGACCGGGCAGGCCTATGGTGTGCTCGCGTTCGTGCCGAATCTCGCTCGAACGGGGATGGTGCTGCTCATCCAGGGGCTCAATATGGAAGGCACTGAAGCCGCGAGCGAATTCGTCCTGAGCTCGGCATTGACAACCAGGCTGATCGCGGCTGTAGGCGGCGCGCAAGGCGCTCCTCTGCCGCCGTTCGAGGCACTGGTGCGTCTGAAAACCATGGGCGGAGGAGCGAGCGGAGCCGAGATCATCGCCGTCCGGCGCTTAGCGAAGTAGATCGTAGCCACCGCCGCCAGAGCCCTCCCTGGCCTGTCTTTTCGTTCCGCCGCCGCTCCGTGTGGAACTGCACCATGGGAAGTTGCTCTGCTCTGGCGAACGCCTCCATCGCGGCGATGAAGGCTTTACTGATCGGATCCAGCAACGCGCTGGAGGCGAACTGGTGGCCCCGATGAAACCGGGAGAAGCTGGCTACGCCACCTCCCGCAGGGTGACGTGTTCAGCCCGCACTTCGGCAACGCTTCGTGGCAGGCTTGCTGGATTATGCGATATGCCGCAGCTTCACGCATTGCATCTTGTCGGTCTGAGGCGGAGCCTCTCTAATATTTTTCGCGGGGCACTTCGGTCAGCGGCGGCGTGAGCCCGGCCAGCGCATAGGCCTCGATCAGCGCCCCTGTTCCGGGTCCGTACTCCGGTGCGGTTACGGTGTTGCCGTCTTCCAGCTCGACGAGCAGGCGGAAGCGTTCGCTCAGCAATTCGCTCGCAAACATCCCACCAATCGGTATTACCTGGGCGGGCTCCGCCGGACCGAACAGCTGGCTGCGTGCCGCCGACGTCGTGGTGGCAAGCTGCTGTGCGGCGTTCAGCAGAATATTGCGCGCCACCGGATCGCCCGCCGCCGCCGCCTCGTCCACCATTCGCGAATAAGACGCGATGAGCGGCCTCGGGAATTCCGGCGTGTAGAAGCGATGCATCAGATCGTTGGCGTCGGTGGCGCCAGTCGCGTTCAGCAACATCTCACGCAGCATTGTCGACGGGCCCCATCCTTCTTCATGCCTGAGGACCGCTCGCAGAGCCTGGCGGGTGGTGTCGAAGCCTCCACCTTCATCGCCGAACACGTAGCCCCAGCCTCCGACTCGCGCTACTTTGCGCGCCGCGTTTCGGCCATACGAGATGGACCCGGTGCCCGCGATGGTAATGATGCCGGGAGCTCCCGCCGTAGCACCGGACAGCGCGATGAGCGCGTCGGTAGTGACAAGGTAATGGCTGGCCGGCAGCAGTTCCCGCAGATACGCTTCTTTATCAGCGGGACCGCCGCTGAAGCCGGCGCATACTGCGTCGAAGGTGATGGTGGATGGCTCGAGCCCCGCTTCGGCGCAGGCCTGCCCCACGCATCCCGTGATCGCTCCAAAGAACTTCGCGCGGCCTTCCGAGGCCGCCACATGATTACACGGGCCGCCGCGCCCGCAGCCAAGAACGCGCCCCGATTCGTCGCCAATGACGGCCGTCGTGCTGGACTGGCCGCCATCGATGCCAAGAAAAAGCGCCATAACTAAACAGCGTCGGAAATGCTGCTGAACGTGAAGTCGGTCGCCTGAACGGGCGGACACAACATCTGCGATTCCGCCCCCTGGGCGCGCTCCACACGGCCGAGCAGCTTTGCGTTCTG
This sequence comes from Bryobacteraceae bacterium, assembly GCA_034408745.1. Taxonomy (GTDB): domain Bacteria; phylum Acidobacteriota; class Terriglobia; order Bryobacterales; family Bryobacteraceae; genus JAWXCM01. Next base: position 15,781 of record JAWXCM010000221.1, on the reverse strand, counting down.
CAGCATGCGCACCGGGCTTTCATTGAAGCGCAGGTTGATCACAGGCCGCGTCACCTCGCCTTTCTCGATGAGGAACAGGCCGTCCCGCGTAAGGCCGGTCAGCTGCACGGTCTGCGGATTCACCATCCGGACATACCAGAAGCGCGTTACCAGGAGGCCGCGATCGGTTGCTTTGATCAGGTCATTCACCGATCCGGTGCCGCCCTCCAGCGTCATCAGGCCGGGGAACGCGGTCGGCTGCTTGCCGGCCTTCATCGCCCAGTAGCGGTCATAGAACAGGTTCTTCACGACGCCTTTCTCCACCCAGTTGATGGGTGTGTTGGGCACGCCACCCTGGCCCCAGAGCGAGGTTGGTACCCGCTTGTCGAACGGGTCGCTGCGCAGCGTGATGTGGTCGGGAAACATCTTGTCGCCGACCAGTGTTCCTCCGCCCTTCTTGCTGAGGAATGACCGGCCTTCCTCCGCGCTTCGGGCAGAGAAGGAGAAGCCGAGATAGGTACCGATGTCGGCCACCGCGGTGGGTTCCAGCACGACTGTGTACTTGCCGGGATCCAGCTTTTCGGGCTTCGTCCAGCGCGTGCACTTTTCAATGGCGCGCCCGCCCAGGTCGGCGCCGCTGATTTCGCCGATTCGGACCGATGGCTGGCACGCCCAGCCGGAACTGCTGCCGTCGGCGTTGCGCACCGTGGTGGTCAGGCGAGAATCACACTGCCGCTGATAGCCGAAGTTGCCCGTATTATTCGCAAAGCCGCCGGCGCCCGCGGAACGAGTGAAGAAGCCCGCCGCCACCAGCTTCTTTGCCAGCGCCGCGTCGATGATGGCCTTCACGTGCGGGGTCATCACAGGCGAACGTGCGTTCGCGGTTTTGTCGTCCCAGTTTTCGTAATCGGCGTACTTCTGCAGGCCGAGCGGGTCCACGCGCTCCGGATTGGGCGGCGCCACGGCGGCCAGTTCTTCCGATCTCTTCACGGCTGCCTTCAGCGCTTCGTCGGTGAGGTCGGTGGTGCTGGTGGTTCCTGTGCGGCCGTCGCGTACCGATGAGATCCGTACGGTTCGGTCCACCGTGAACCCCGCCGTAGTTACGCCGTTGTTGGCGAAGCGGACAAAGGCTTCTTCAATCTCATTGACGTTGACGCTGCACTCGGGGAATGACGAGAATTTGAGAACTTTCTCAGTGAGCTGTTTTACCTGATCCCGGGTCATCATTTTCGTCGTTCTCCCTTAGTCGGTGGTAATCACGTTGATCTGGCGGAAGCGTGTCGGCGAGCACCCGTGGGAAATCGCGTTGACCTGTCCAGGCTCGCCTTTTCCGTCGCGGAAGAGGCCGTAGAGCTGCCAGTAGGACGGACCGGCAATGCCGTCGCAAGTCTGCCAGAAGTCCGGCGTGCGGGACTGGTACGCAACCTGCGCGATCATGCCGCGCCGCTTGCCGCCCTTAATTTCATAGAACGCGTCGCCACCAAACTGGAAGTTGTAGCGCTGCTGATCGATGGAGTAACTGCCGCGGCCTTCGATCAAAATGCCGTTGTCGACACCGGAGATCAGACCCTCCAGCGTGTCATCGTTGCCGCCTGGGGCCAGCGATACGTTGGGCATGCGCTGGAACGGGACGCTCGCCCACGAATCGGCATAGCAACAGCCGCGCGATTCCTTGTCGCCGATGAGATGAGCCTGGTCCCGGATCGTTTGATATCCGACGAAAATACCCTTCTTAATGATGTCGAATTTCCCGGTTTTTACACCGTCGTCGTCGTACGCCACCGTCGACAGGCCTTGCGGCGTGGTCCGGTCGCCGTACACGTTCATCAGGTCGCTGCCGACACGGAACTTGCCCAGCTTGTCGGTGTTCAGGAAGCTGGTTCCGGCGTAGTTAGCTTCATAGCCGAGGGCGCGGTCGAGTTCGGTAGAGTGCCCGATGCTCTCATGGATCGTGAGGCCCAGGTGACTCGGCATCAGGATCAGGTCGTATTTGCCGGGCTTCACAGGCGGAGCTTTCAGATGCTCCACCACTTCATCGCGAATCCGCAGCGCGTTCTCGCCGAGGTTCATCTTCTGCACCGCTTCGTATCCCGCGGAAACAGGCGCCGGGTCGTAGTTGCGCGTCTTCGACTTGCGACTCGCCAGGTCTACCGCGTTGGCCTGAAGCTGCCCGAAGGTCTGGAAGATTAGCTGCTGAATCGACGAGCCCTCGCTTGAGGCGAAGTACTTGTCCTCCGAGCGCGAAGACAGCGAGCCGCCGGACCCGAACACCTGCGTGTTCTTCTTGATCTGACGGCCGGAATCGAGCAGCAATTCCAGTTTCTCGGCGACGGCCACGTCGAACGGATTCTTCTCAAATGGCGATGTCCAGCGGTCGCGATACGCCTTCACCGGCGCCAGTACCACCGGCTTCAACTTGATGCTCGCACTCGCTTTGGCGACGGTGACCGCCTCGCCTGTGATGCGGCGAATTTCCTCCGCCGTCACGACGGGCGAGGCCGCAAAGCCCCATGCGCCGTCAACGATCACACGCACACCGAACCCGAAACTCTCCACGTCGTTCACCGACGGCACTTCCAGTGTCTTGCCCGTGCCGCGCTCCGGGCTGAGGCGCACCCCGACGTTCTGGTCGCGGTAGCGGATGATGCGGATGTCGCAGTAGCTGGCCTTCAGCCGCTTTGCTTCGCGCAGAGCATTGTCGGCGAGCTTTTCCAGTTGCGGATTGGGTTTGTTGCTGTCCTTGTCGGCCGCGAATAATTCCGCCGCAAACGCGGCCGCGGATCCGGCAACAAAGGCTCGTCGGGAAAGGTTCATAGCGTTTTATCCTTCGCGAAACAAATGGGGTCCAGCAGGCAGTCGGCACAGCGCGGCTTGCGCGCCACGCACAGGCTCCTGCCATGGTGAATCAACTGGTGTGAGAACGAAATCCACCGCTCTTGTGGGAGGATCTTGATTAAATCCTGCTCGATTTTCTCGGCTGTGGTCTGTTTTGAGAGGTCGAGGCGGGCCGACAGCCGCGACACGTGCGTATCCACCACCACGCCGCTTGCGATGCCATAGAAGGTGCCCAGTACGACGTTGGAAGTTTTGCGCGCGGCTCCGGGGACGGTCAGCAGTTCCTCCATCGAACGCGGCACTTCGCCTCCGAAATCGCGCAGGATTATTCGGGCCGCCCCCACAATGCTCTTCGATTTGTTATTGAAAAAACCGGTCGATTTCACGTCCTGCGCCACCTCTTCCTGACTGGCTGCCGCCAGGTCCTGGATGGTTGGGTATTTGGCGAAGAGACCGGGCGTGACTTTATTGACGCGCTCGTCCGTGCATTGCGCGGAAAGAATGGTAGCGACCAGCAACTCCCACGCGTTACGGTGGTTTAGAGCGCACGTAACATTCGGATACAGCGTGTCGAGGCCCTCAAGGATCTTCTGCACGCGTTCGCGGCGTTGCGGCACGGTGCGGGGTTTGGGCACTTTGGACGGCGGGGTAGCTGGCATGGCAAACAGGGTCGAAACACAAATCGTACCACCGGACCGCGAGGTGTCACCCACCTGGATGGAGGTGCTCTTTGCCGCGGCCGTGTACTGCACGGCGCTTCTCGCTCCGTTCACGTTTGACGACTTCGCTATTTTTACCGCCGAACCCGTAACGCGTCCGCTGACATGGTTGACATTCCGGCTGAACGGACAGCACCCGGCGGCATTTCACGCGGTCAATGTCGGCCTCCACCTGCTGTCGGTATGGCTTTGCCGAGACACGCTGAGGCGCATACTTCCCGCCCGTGCGGCTATGTTCGCGACGCTCATTTTCGCGCTCCACCCCATCCAGTCGGAGGCCGTGCATTATGTCTGGGCACGGTCCACGTTGCTGATGACCGTGTTCGCTTTGCTCGCCATACGCGACTGGCTCCGCGGCCGGCACTGGTGGACCGTGGTTTGGTGCGCGCTTGCCCTCGGGGCAAAGGAAGAAGCGGTGGCGCTTCCGGTGTTCTTTGCCCTGCTGCATTTTTCCATCTCGCGCAATGCCCGCGAGTGGCGGCCCATCGGTGCGATGTTTGCCATGTCTCTGGCCGCGGGTGTCTATACGCTCCGAATGGCCAACTCCATCGCCGGGTCGCAGGCGGGTGCGCAGGCGCTTTATACGCCTTTGCAGTACCTGGCCAGCGAGGGGCTCGCCATCGTGCGATATGTGTCGCTGGTCTTTGTGCCCTGGGGCCAGACCGTCGATCACGATCTGCCGGCTGGGTGGTCGCTGGCCTGGATTCCGGTGCTTGCGCTTGCCGGCTTCGCGCTGCGGCACTTCCGTCAGGCGGCCTGGGGTTTCTGGGTGTTGGCAGCACTGGTCTTTCTGCTCCCCACTTCGTCGATCCTGCCCACCAACGACCTCATCGCCGAGCGTCGTATGTACCTGCCCATGGTCGCGATTGCAGCGGCTCTGGGACTGTGGGCGCAGCACCGTTCACAGACCACATACAAGGTGGTGGGCCTGATATTGTTGCTGCTGGCGGCCGGCAGAGACCGCGTGTGGCGCGATAACACCCGTCTTTGGACAGAGGCCGTAGAGAACTCGCCCCGCAAGCTCCGCCCGCGCGTGCAACTGGCAAGGGCACTGCCGCCCACAGAAGCGATTCCCGTGCTCCAGAGCGCCAAAGATATTGCCCCGGATGACCCCGGCGTGGCATCCGAACTGGGGAGGACATATCTGGCTCTCAACCGCCCGGCGGAAGCGTTGCAGGAATTCGGCAGGGCGCTGGCACTGGCACCTGGAAGCGCGGAAGCGATGAGCAATCGTGGCGTCGCGCTGGCCATGCTGAAGCAGGACGCGGCTGCGAAGGCCGACTTTGAACGGGCGCTCGCGGCCGACGCGTGTTCCTTCGAAGCGCGCCTGAACCTGAAGCGTCTCGGCGTGCCCACCCCGGTGCCGCCGAACTGCCGCTACACGCCGGAGCAGAGAGCCGCGTTGCAATAAATGCGCATCCACACACTCGACGCGGAAGTCATCGCACCAGGATCGCTGGAGGACGTGTTTCGCTTTTTCCAGGATCCGGCGAATCTCGCCCGAATTACACCGCCGTCCATGGGCTTTCAAATCGTGAGCACGGACCGCAACATGCGCCGCGGTCTCGAAATTGAATACCGGGTGCGCGTGTTCGGACTTAACCTGCCCTGGAAGTCGCTAATCTCGGCCTATAACCCGCCGCACATGTTTGTCGACGAGGCGCTGGTCAGCCCGTACCAGCTCTGGCGCCACCGGCACGAATTTCGCGAGACCACCCGCGGGACCGTCGTCACCGATCACGTCGACTACGCCCTGCCCATGTCGCCCCCTGGCGAGATCGCGCACCCCATGGTTCGCGCTCAACTAAACCAAATCTTCTCGTTCCGCCAGAAGGCGCTGGAACTCCATCTGGGCAAGCTCATTGATGCTTCCGGTCCGGTAATTCGATAACAAGGATGTAGTCCGGCGCCTGTTGCCAGGCACATGGCGTACTCCCTCAGGACTTGCCGGCATTGTCCCCATACTCCCATTCAAAAGGCACCCCGGTATCGCCGAGAATAAACCGCACCAAATCTCCGAAGCCCGCCTCCGCCCGAACATCGTTGGCAAGAATCAGCACGCACCGCTGCCGGGCCTCAACGCAAACCATCGTGTTCGCGGTCTGTCCGTCATGTCCGCCCTTGTAAAAACCATGCCCCTGCGGACCGTTGAAAACCACCACGCCGAGCCCCGCGGCAAGGTTCTTACGCTGCCGGTCGGCCGGCAAATCCGCGGCGAAAGTCGGAAACTGATGCGCCGTCCGAATCGGCAACTGCGGCTTCGTCATCTCAGCCCGCGACGCCTTGCTAAGTCCGTCCCCGCGCACCAGCGCTGCCACAAACTTCGACAAATCTGAGATCGTAGTGTCCATCGAACCAGCCGCGCGCACCTTGCTCCGGTCGTCGTGTTTCTGCGGCTGCCCCTGATCGTTCCAGCCATCCGCCAGATTTTCCGCGAAATCGTTACGCCAAATCAGGCTCGTGCGCGTCATCCCGAGGCGGTCGAAATTCGCCTTCGTCAATTCCCCCACGTCCAGCCCCAGCCCGCGTTCAATCGCAAATTGCAGCAGAATTAAGCCTTCACCCGAGTAGCTGTAGCGCGAGCCCGGATCAAAATGAATCCGCAATTTTCGGTCGGGCTCGATAAACCAGAAATTGTTAAATCCCGTCGAATGCGTCAGGCACATCCACGGCGTGATCTTTTCCCACCGCGAATCGCTCGCCAGGTCTTTATATGGTCCGTACTTGTCCGGAAAAACCGGGTCCGGGCCATACTCAGGCAGCGGCTTGTCGAGAGCATCCCGTATCGGCGCCTGCAGCTTAAGCTTGCGCTGATCCACCAGCTGCATCACCGTGTAGGCGAAGACCGTCTTGGTCAGCGACGCACCGTACATCACCGTGTCGGGAGTAAGCGGCTCTCCCCGGGCATTCCGAATCCCGTAGGCCCGAACATGGCCCACCTTGCCCCTGTCAATCACCGCGACCGCCATTCCGTTAGCTCGCGTGCGAGCCATAATCTTCTTCACTTCGTCATTGATCGCCGCGCCGCCAGGTATCGCCTGAGCATTCACCTGCGCCGTCAGGAACACCATAGTCAAAAGCCACCGGAAAGAAGCCATAACAGCCATACGAATTATCTTGCCCCATAAGTTCCGGCTTCCACCGTCCTCCAGTGCACCCCAATGGGCACAGGGGGGCAGGCCCCCAGGCCGGACCCCAGGCCTGCGCGGCCTCTCAATGCCGCCTCGGCCAGCCCCAGGAGAAGCCCCCATGAGCCAGTCGCAAAAGGACCGGGGCGCCGAGCACAACAGACAACAGGCTTCCCGGTTCCGGGACATCACTGGGAAGCGGAGTCATGGTAAACGAATTTCCAGAAGGCTGATCAAAAAACAGCTGAGTGGGAAACCCATTCGGATTCAAAGTCGAGTCGAACCGCGGATTAATCCCCCTGATCCGAAACGACCGCAGTCCGCCGGAAAGAAGAGCCAGAAAATCCACCGTGTCGCCGCCATTTAAACCAGCCCAGGTGGGTGCCAAAACCAGCCCCACACCATACGTCGAAGGGATACAGGAAGCCGGCAGGCAAGCCCACACCCGTGAACAGAGATGGACCGATGCTTTGATAATCAAAGCCATGCGTGTTCGGTGGATCCGCCCACTGCCCGCTCGTGAAGTTGAAAAACTGGGAAACGGGTGCGATTCCATGCTCGGGATCCCCCGGGAGGATCTGCGTCGGCGGAAGTGGGTTGTTCTCGGTGAGGCCCGGTACCACTTGCCCACCATTCCGCACGCGGAACAGATACCTGCCCGGAACATCAGTGTTGTAGCTCGCGTCCGTCAGGGCAAAAGGGTCCCGACTGCATGGTGTCGCCCGGAAGCAGTGAGCCCAGGAACGCTCCGTTCACGGCCGAGCCGGGCAGTTCGTACGACGTCCCCGGAACAAGGCAGTAAGGCTCGACAGAGGAGATCGATCAAGTGACCAGTTCTTCCTATACCTCCATCCGAGGTCTGCTTTTGGTACTTTCTGTCACCGGCATCGCAGCCGAAGCACGATACCGACCGGATATCTCACTCCAGCGGGATTAACGTATCCCCTGGGCGAGCCCGATCCGACGATTGCCCGACTTTAAATTTAAAGCAAATATTGTCAATAATAATGATGACGGCTCGGCTGTGTTCCTCGATCCGCTCGCAACCACCTGTCCCGATCCCGGCCATTCCCTGAACGAGCACCGGGATCACCACTCGCCATACAATGAAGGGGCATCTGATTTTCGTTGCTCATTGCGAGCGCGGAGGAAAGATTCGGATAACTAACGCTCGCCTGGCAGCGGCGACAGAGCAAAAACAGTATGAAGAAGAAATCAGTCGTGGCTGATCGCGACGGTGAAATGCGAGAAGAATACGATCTTTCGCAGCTTAAGAATGGTGTTCGGGTAAATACCTCGGCGAGGCCACCGCAGGCACGAATCTGGTGCTCATCGAGCCTGACCTCATGGATGTCTTCCCGGGTAAACAGGGCACTTCGAATCCTCTCTGAGGCCGCCCGGGCTGCGAGTTTGTCGAAGCGCCGGCAAGCTCGGTAGTGTCCGAGATGCCCATCCCGTTTCGGCGCCCCGGCCGCTGAACGCGCCGTTGAGTCGACGTTGAGTCAGAGTTGTGAGACGGAGCCCAACCGACCTGGCGGTTCCGGTCCGCACCGGCAGTTCGATGTCAGGGCGACTATACCCTCAAGCTGCTTCCTTCCGGATGGCCGACCATCCGGACACGGTTGGCCCTGGCTCACCCTTAGAATCAGTGATGTCGTCGTAAGGGATGGCTTCTACACCAGGTAACCCCGGCCAAAACCCGGTGGACAGTCAAACCGGCGGCTGATTTGTAATCGGCCTCGGTCTTACTTCGATCCCGCCAAACTCGCGTGCCGGAACAGCAGACCTGACGCGGTGAACAACGTCACGAACACGCCATGCAGGACGGCCATATTCCGCGCAAGGTACGGCGGTGCGCCCGAAGGCAGCAACACGGCAATCACCGCAAGCGTCGCCGCCATCGCGAACAACGTGCGAGCCAACGCTCGCGCCTCCAGCCGCGCCATTGAGGCCCCAACGCCCCCCACCGCGAGCACGCTGTAGTACACCAGGTTCGCCGGATTTTCCGAGTCCGCGACATGGACCATGTTGGACCACCCCAGGGCGAACCCCGCCACCAGCGCCAAACCAACGCCCGCCTTGTACGACCACGCGCCCATCTTCCTCGCGATCGCCGCATACATCATCCCCGTCCCGAAGAACAGGACATACACGAACACGAAAGCTCGCGCGTCCCAGTTCCATCCCTCCACCACCTGCGATGCCACCAGCGGCACCATCAACACAGCCAGCGCCCCCAGCGCCACACGCAGCATCGTCTTTCCCAGTTGCGACATATGGCTTGTGTTCTCCCTGACGATTCCCACCGACGTCTCGAAAAAGATCCACAGCGCGAGCCCGTGCAGTCCCCGCCTGGCGTTCCTGCGCTCCCGGCACAGGTCGTGAAACGTCTGCGCCATCCCCTCGCCGAAACGCTCACGGAAAGGCCCTGGATACAGCCGCAGCAGCATCGCATACCACGCCCGGCAGCGCCGGCCCGCGCCGTCAGTGGCCATACGCCAGGCGTCCTTCCGCCACCGCCACCACACCGCGATACCGGTTCAGCTCCGCTTCCAGCGCCGCCCGCCCCGCGCCGGTGAGCTCGTAATAAATCCGCCGCTCGTCGTCCATCTCCGGATCGACCCGCTTTTCGCTTTCCCGGATCAGCCCCGCCTCCATCATCCGCCTCATCGAGCCATACAGCGTCCCCGGGCCCATCTTCACCTTGCCCTGCGAGTCCGCCTCCACCTGCTTCATGATTCCGTACCCGTGCCGCTCCCCCGTCGACAGCGCCAGCAGGATGTGCAGCACTGCGGGAGTCAGCGGAGCCCGCGCCGTGTCCTTCTTCGCCATGCCTCGATACTATATCCGTTACGGATATAGTGTCAAGCCTTTCCATGTGGCAAGTGCGGCAGGCGCCCTCGTCCGCAGCCGGACCGCAAGATCCGGCCTGGCCGGACCGAAGAATCGTGCTGTTGCGGCTGGTAGGGGAGCTGAAACGAAACACGAGGGCGTTGACGAACCCTGGTCGGTTTGCGGAGACTGATCTGGCAGCACTCGCGTTGCCACCCGCTCGAACAACTTGCAGTATGCTGCCGACAGCCGTGTGCCGCCAGGCGCCACCGGCTTCTGGACCGCCGGTCAGACTGCTAGTTTGCCAGCCAAAACTTCGACTCTGTCGTCACCGTTTGTGACGATGCGCGGGATGTGTGCCCGGTATTTCCTGCGGGAACCGAGCGCGTGCACTGGAGCTTCGAGGACCCGGCAGCAGTAACAGGTTCCGACGAGGGGAATGGCGATCGAGCAGTGGCTGTAGGTATGGCCCAAGGCCCGGCCGCTGGGCTTGATGGACTCGATGCCATAGCCACGCTCGCTGCCCTGACTCTGCGCTGGCCGGCTATCATCTGCTTCATAGTGTTCGCGGAGACCTCCTCACGAAAATGGGGAGGTTCACCAAGGCACGTGAGGAGATCCAACGCGCAATCACGATGATACGCGAGAGCACATCCCGGAACCACGCGAACGGCTCGACGTGGCAGCGTTGCAAGTCGCCACGAAGCTCATCAACACAGCCGCAGTCTTGCCAACGTTCGTCGCCGCCGAAAAAGGGTTTAAGTTGCCCCGGCGGATGGGACGTCGCGCCTGGCCCTCTTCGTGGCACCGCGGTCGAACTACAGATCGCCTGCAATCTTTGGCGCATCCTCCACCGCATAAAAAGCCGCGCGATCAAATGCAGCACTTTTCCCATGCGCTCCTGATCGGACGCAGACACTCGCCGCAACTCAACTATGCCGTCTCCCTCGCAACCTCCGGAACAAAGCACTGATCCGAGCGTCTCCGAAGTTACCCTTGCGCGGTGTACTATATCAGGTACCCATGAGCAGCCAGTCCGCTCCCATTTGCGGCGACTTCGGCCGTTTTCATCTCGAAAGCAAAATCGGAGCAGGCGGCATGGGCGAGGTTTACCGGGCCACCGACTTAAAGCTCCGCCGCACGGTAGCCATCAAAATCCTGCCCGCGCGGTTTGTGGACGAACCCTCTCGACGGATGCGGTTCGAAGTGGAATCCCAAGCCGCCGCCGCATTCAACCACCCCAACATCGTAACCATCTATGATGCGGGCGTCGAAGGCGAGACTCCCTGGATTGCCATGGAGTTCGTGGAGGGGCGTACGCTGCGGAAGGTCGTCGCCGATGGACCACTCCCGCCCGCTCAGTCGATTGATATTGCGGTACCCCTCGCTGACGCTCTCGCGAAAGCTCACGATGCCGGCATCCTCCACCGCGACCTCAAGCCTGAGAACATCATGATTACTGCGGAGGGTGTGCCGAAGATCCTCGACTTTGGTCTGGCGCGTATCTTGCCCGCGGCGAGCGAGCAGACTGCTTCGCTGACAAACGCCGATGGTACCGTCACGGGAACGCTGAGTTACATGGCGCCCGAACAACTGCTGGGCCGCAGCAGTGATCACCGCGCGGACCAGTTCGCCTTCGGTACTATTCTCTACGAGTTGCTGAAAGGGCAGAATCCCTTCCAGCGCGAAACGGGTCCGCAAACCATCGCCGCCATTCTTGAGACGACACCGCGGCTGGATACGCGGTCCGGGCCCTTGTCGTCCATTGTGAACCGCTGTCTCGCAAAGGATCCGGCGCAGCGTTACGACAGTACGCGCGAACTTGCCCGCGCACTGAAGGCGGTCCAGCAGCCTGCTTCGGCGGTGCGTTGGCCAGCGTTGTGGAACGGTGTGCTCGCGAAAACGATCATCGCCACACTGGCCGTGTGCATCCTGGCCGCCGGGCTGTGGAAAGTGCGTAACACCGTCCTTCCCTCCAGGCCTCGTGTGATAGCCATACGCTCGTTCCGGAATCTCTCCGATGATCCACGGTACGTTTACTACACGGGGGGCATAACCGACGAAGTCCGGTCCCGCGTTTCTCTCATTTCGTCAGTCCGCCTGCCGGCGCGTTCCGCTGTGGACCGCTACTCCGAAGCGGATACCGCAAGTATTCGCTCCGCACTGAATGCCGACGTGATCCTGGATGGCGAAGTGCTTGCGGCCAAGGGGCAACTTCGGCTCAAGCTTCAACTGAGAGATGCGCGGACGCTGAAAACGGTATGGTCCCGCCAGTACGACCGCGCGTCAGGAGAACTCCCTGTCCTGCGAGGGCAGGTGGCGCTTGATGTTGCCGGCGCTGCGGATGCTCCCGTTACCGCCGATGAACGTCGCCGTCTGGAGCGCCGTCCTACCACGAACGAAGAGGCTTACGACCTGTACCTGCAGGCGAAGAAGGGCCGCTCGTCCGGACAACGTGACGCGCTCGCCCGTACGCTGAGTCTGCTGAAACAGGCCGTCGAACTGGATCCTCGATTTTCCGACGCCATGGCTGATATCAGCTATCTCCTGCACCTCCGCGGGGACCCTCGGGACAAAGCGGAGGCGCTCGACTGGGCGCAGAAGGCTCTGGCTGTCGATCCTGATTCCGCCCCGGCCCACCAGTCACTCGCAAACGCGTATGCGGGCAATGGCGCGGTAACGAAGTCCCGCGCCGCATTCAAACGTGCAATTGAACTCGATCCCAACAATTTGACAGCTCTGAACAATTTTTCAGTCGTCGCAGCCCAGCTCGCCGATTTCGAGGGCTCGCTCAGGCTGGCGCGACGATCCCTCGAGCTGAATCCGCACTTCACCGAGTCGTATTTTCACACTTTTCTCCCGTTACAGTTCATCGGATCCCACGAACAATCCACGCGATGGGTTCGCCTTTGGCGCGATCGCTTCCCCATGGCATACCGTGTGGGAATCGCAGAAATCATTCTTCAAATCATGGGCGGTGATCTTCGCAACTCTCTTGCGCCAGCGCGCAAACTGGCTGAGGTGCACAAAGGCAACATCGAAGTCGAGTCACTGGTGGCCGACCTGGCGATGGCCTGCGACGCTCCGGATGCCGAGCAACTGCTGCTGAAATCCTCCGGCGGCGCTCTGGATCCGAGTTACATGCAATACATGCTGTGGCCGGAGTCGCCCCGCGCCCGCCTGGCCTGGTTCAGCCTCAGGCGAGGAGACAAGGCCGCGGCGGAGAAACTCCTGGCCGATGCGGAACGCGTGGCAATGGAGCATTGGCGCTCCGGTATTCAGGCATCGGGTCTGCCGATAGAACTGGCCGCCATCCATGCCCTTCGCGGCGATGGCAACGAAGCCGCCAGCTGGATGCAGCGCGCATATGATGCGGGTTGGCGGGAACGCAGGTACTTACAAAGCGATCCGATGTTGGCTCTCATCAGGGAGAACCCGCGCATGAAAGCAGTCGAGCAGCAGGTTGAAGACGACGTTCGCCGCAAAAGGGAAGAGTCGCGTGAAGTGACGCTGCTGTTCGAACAAACCGTGCCGACGTTGCCTCCTCCGCCGCCCCCGCGGAAAAAATGACGCCTGGCGGACTTCCTGTTACAAATCGTGTCCGTCAGGCAGCGTAACGAATAACCTCGAGTTCTGCAGATCGATCCCTTGCCGAAAGGAGACTATCGACGCGCACCATCGTCGTGTGCTCCAACTCCGTGTTACCACACTGTCTGCATTGAAGAACTGGTAACGCCTTCAAAATTACGACCGAGAAATCGCCCGTCTTGAACGGCAAGTCCGTGACATGGGACTCCATGGCCCCACCACAAATTCGGCAGCTCACAATTTCGGCCTCCTGGCGTCGCAGGCTAACGTCCCACTCGTCTGGTTGGGGTAAATACATTGTGACGATCCGGACGTTGTTGTCGGTCAGATCCGTCGCTACATGAGCATGGAACACAACGCCGTCAGATTCTCCTCTGATCAAAAAAGAGGGCAAGTACTTATCGCCAGGGTAGCTTTCTATCACCTCGAATGATGCTACCGCAGCCGTGAGCAGACCGGCACTCAGATTGCTTTGCTGGAGTCGCATTGACACATGATACGTCCAACGAACCCGGCCGGCCGACACACAATCCGTGATGAACGCTATGGGCGATTCTGGAACTGGCGCTTTCGTCAAGTCCGATGATAGAGCTAGAGCCGAGAGCCGAGGAACCAGGCTGCTGGCGAATGAATTGCAGCCGCAGGTCAGCAGGGTAAGCACGCCAGCACTCCCTTTGTCAGGCAGTTCCCAGCCGCGATGATGACCTGTAGGGACTGATCCTGAAACGGACTGCTGCCGGCGTCCGGTCCATGAAAGCGACTGACGGACCAATCAGGCGGACGGGGGCCAGTCCTGAGCACCGTGGAGTATTCGCAGAACCTGGATCAGATCCGAGCTGACCCTGTATACCGCGATCCAGGGCGTGCCTGTAACCACAAGCTCGCGAGTGCCAGCGACGCGGCCGGTCCTGCCAGGCGAAGGCTGCCGGCGTAGCGTCTGCACCGCGTCATAGACCTTGCGACATATGCGGTTCGCGAGTGCGAGTGTGCGCTCGTTCTCGATCCACGTGGAGATGTGCTCGAAGTCCGCGAGCGCGTCGGCGGTCCACTCGATCCTCATCAGGAGGATTGACGCGCCTCCTGGGCCTGCAGCCAGGCGAGGACGTTCTCGTCAGGGACTACTCGCCCCGCATCAGCAGAGGCGATGCCCAGTTCGACAGACTCGATAAACCGCCGCTCGTGACGGAGACCGCGGGTGAGCACCTCGGCAGCCACTTGCTGTGGGGTACGGCTGGAACGGGCAGCGATGCTGGCGAGCTCGTTTTCGAGTTCAGGGGTGAGCCGGACTTCCATATTGCGAGTGTAACGCGTGCGGACGGCACTGGCTTGCAGACCTGGATGACCAGGGCGTTACGGACCGCAGCCACGTGCGCCGACGGCCGGATCTGCGCTTCGATCGCACGGCGAGACACCGATCGCAAGCTGACTTCCCAGTACAAATCCGGCTCAACCGAATAGTGCCGCCGATACGCTCGGAGCAGCCGCTATACACTGCGCCGTTATGCGGCGAGCGCTCCCGACGCGGATTCGAACAATAGTGGAACAAACAGCCTTACGCTGGGCCGGAAATGTTCGTGTCCCGCTTCGCTAACCTTGGTCAGCTGGACTGGCACGGCGAGGGAGTCCATTCGTCGAGGCCTCGGCTCCCGGTGGTTCATGGAACGCTTCCACCAATATGCGCTGGTAAAACACTTCCAGCACCGTCAGGTATGCTGTACCGCCCGGCGCTTCGAGAACTACGCGATCGCCCGCTTCCGACTTCATCAAAGCGCGCCCCAGGGGGGACACCCAGCTAATGTGGTTGCGGTTGAGATCGACCTCGTCGGTGCCCAGAATACTCACCACTCGCTCCGTTCCCGCGGCATTGGCATAGCGCACAGTCGCTCCGAAGAATACAGTCGTGGCCGCCTCCCCCGTCCTCGGAGTTTCCGGGTCAACCACTTCCGCGGCTTCGATTCTCTTCATGAGAAAGCGAATCCGCCCGTCGATCTGGCGCAGCCGTCGCTTGCCGTACTGATAATCGGCGTTTTCACTGCGATCGCCGTTGCTCGCAGCCCACGCCACCACCACCGTCACGGCCGGGCGTTCCCTGGTGAGCAGAAACCGCAGCTCATCTTTGAGGCGCTGCAAGCCGCCCGGCGTTATGTAGTTCTTGCCTGGCGTCTGGGGCTCGTCCCCTTTCGGTTTTCTCGTAAACCCTTTTCGCATATCCTGGTCGTTCCGGCGCGAACCCAATCGTTGCCACAAAGCTCTCAGATGAGGATAATGCGCGGCGGTGCGGATGTTCAGAGAATGGCAGCATGGGAAAGCCAAATGCAAGCGCAGCGCAAAGCAATAGTCCGGTTGCTGACCTGGAGCACTCGAAAGCCGCAGTCCTCAACAGCTTGACGTCCCCAGGTTCTCGGCGGTCGTACGAGCATGCAATCCGTGAATTCACCGACTGGTTGCGCCAACTCGTCAGGACTCATCTGGCAGTGGAACGGGACTCTCGCGCCCCGCTATGATGAAGAAGGAATGAGTGAACTTGTGTTCGAAGTCGTGCAGGAGGCGGACGGCCGTTACTGCGCCGAGTGCTTGACCGAAAGCATTTTCACGCAGGCCGTGATTGGCGACAATTAGATTTGCGGGCCAACGACAATTAAAACTGCCGGCGTGTTGCCTCAAATAGAAATGTTACCGAACTGGATAGCTGTCGCGGGG